>JAWXBV010000067.1:0-42474 GCA_034440335.1 Nitrospirota bacterium
ACGAGGAACGCGTTTTCCTGGCGATTTCGTCCCTCGACTGTGCTCGGGACCCTGAGCTTTGTCGAAGGGCCACGAACCGTCATGAATCATGCGGGCTAGTGGACTGACTGTGGGAGACACGGGAAAGAAAAGGATTCGACTGATTATTTGGCGTCACACTGTCGCACGTCCGACTCTCGTGCCCTCCCCTCCCGTGGGGGATGAAGACGTGAGGAGGGCTTTTACTCTTTCACAATCACGCCGCAGGCGATGCGGGGTCCGCCCGGCGCATCCTTTGTCGTCGGATCCGGCAGGTACTTATCGTCGAACTCATGGATGATGAAGGCGCTCCCATCCGTATCGAAGAGGCTGTTGAGCCCTTCGGACAGAGTGACCCGACTCGTGATCGTATACAGCGACCCTTTCCGGTCGTCGTTGACGGAGAGGTTCTGGAGATCGCCGAGATGGTAGGGGTGGTTCCCTAATCCTGGTGTGACGTTCGCTTCCGGGTTGATTGTCGCATCGACATTCCCGTCATAGTGCCCCTTGGCCGCTGCGAAGGGCTCGCAGTTGCCGACCTCGTGAATGTGAATCGCATGACGTCCCGGCTTCAGCTTGCTGTCCGACGTGCCGGTGAGCGTCAACTTGATCCTGATGCGCCCTTCATACTTCTCGTAGAGATGCGCCTCTCCCGTAATGCCGGGGCCGGTGATGATCGCCTTCGCATGCACGGGTTGTTCAAGTTTACCCGTGTAATAGGACGAGCAGCCGGCAAGCGGCACGAGCGCCGACAGCACAATTGCAGTTCCCACAAATATCCGATTCATGCATCCTCCTTGGTTGGGTGGTTCTCCGACCAGACGGCCGGCCTTAACTTGAGCAAAGCGCGCGAAGATCTTCCACCCTCTGGTGCTCTGCCTCAAACATTCGAGCGCCGGCTCCAATCGCACATCAGTCACTCGACTATACTTCAACGTGATGGTCGACGTCATCAGACAGATGTTGGCGGACGCGACGCATACATCCTTCGGTGGACAGCACCGAAGCACCCAGCCTGCTGATGGCCGACGTGAGAGGCTACCCCTTTGCTCCAGAAGGGTCAAAACTACTCTGACGTAAAAGGCTACAGGCAGATCTCCCTCTTCGGGAAGAACACCCCACTATTCGCCTATCATGAAGATTGTAGCGAACTGCCAGGGATAGATCTATCGGCAAAGGCAGGATCACGTATCTGGGAGAGAACCACTGCGGGCGAACGCTCGCCAGATAACAGGAATCGTCGCCGCAGGTTGACAGGGGGGAGGGATCGAAGGACGCCTACTTTATCTTGGAAAACTCAGCCTCGATTCGCGCCTCATGTCCATCCTGAAGATTCACGACGAACCGGGACGCCGCAGTGGGATCAAATGTTTCATAGGCAAACAGCGCGGTAAAACGCGACCGGTAGATCGGCTCGTTTCCCTCATTCTTTCGGCCACGTTCGGCTTTCCCAATATCGATGGGCTTGATCCGCTTGGAGCCCTGTTGCAACTCAATCAAGGCACCCTCTGCAAAGTATTCGTCGTCGCCACACAACTGAACTTCAATCTCCATGTTGGGCATGTCCATCACTTTCTTGATGAACTCCTCGGGCATACGCACCTCTGTCTTCCGCTTCTTGGACTCTGCCGCTTCCTGCCGGCCAAAGGCTTCAAGTCGATACCGTTTGGTTCGGAGGATGGCACTGGCGCCGCAGGAATCTTTCTCCGGATCGGCTCCCACACGCGTGACCAGGGAGGCTTGCTGGAGAACCTTCTTGACGTCTTCCGGGGTGTTGGCCTTCTCCATCGGCGCTCGCCCGGCTTCCAAGGCCTTCTGAGCCTCTTCCACTGACAGCTTCACATCGATCGCGAAGACCGGCTGGAGACCGACGACCGTCAACAGTCCCGCGACTGCACAGGCGATCACGCCACCGACCCGCGCCAACGTTATCAGGCATCGCACCCTCATGACTTCCTCCTTACACAAAACAGCGATCAATAATGAGGCGGCATTGTACGGAAGCCCCCTGCCCCTTTGCAATCAGACTGACGAAAAGTGGGCCCAGTGGGCATAGGGCTTGACGGCATAGAGTTCGTCGAGATCGACCGGCACGGTCTCGCCGGCTTGCATCAGCAGCTGCGCGACCAGGCGGAGCGGCAATCCAACCACTGTGGTGAAATCTCCGTCGATAGAATCGATCAATTCGCCGCCCTCTCCTTGAATCGAATAGGCGCCGGCCTTGCCGAGGCTTTCCCCTGTCGCCAGATACCGTTCATGCACTCGCTCATTGAACGGCTTCATCCGAACGACGGCCGTGGACAGAGCCACGATGTCTATCGCACGAGCAGAACAGACAAGCGCGACTGCCGTGTGTACCGCATGATCACGACCGGCCAGGCGCCGGAGCATTGCGCGAGCCTCCGCCAGGTCGGCCGGTTTCCCGAGCACGTGACGATTCACTTCAATCACCGTATCGCTCCCCAGCACCATCGCCTCCAACTCTTGTCTCGCGACCGACTGAGCCTTGCCCTGCGCGAAGGACTGCACTTGCTCGATCGCCGGACGGTCAACCATCAACCGCTCCTCGAACGTTGGGATTTTGACATCGAACGGAATACCCAGCAAGCCGAGTAGCTCACGACGACGCGGTGAGGTAGAAGCCAGGAGGAGTGCCATTTATCGCGTGGGAGAAAGTTCAGGAGCAGCAAGCGATTCCTGAAGATGGTGGCCGGAGACCTCGGTGAGACTCGCGTTGTGCCGGTGGAAATCGGCGAGCACCTGCTCCAGATCAGCGACCGAAGACACTCGGAACATCTCGGCTCGCAGCGAGGCGGCATGGGGAAACCCTTTGCAATACCACCCCAGATGTTTGCGCATCCGCCGAAACTGGCCCTGCCCACAAGCCGCCTCGAACCGTCTGGCATGATCGAGCAACATCTCAAAACGGACAGTGAGCGGTGGCATCCACAATTCGAGGCCCTCTTCAGGCCGATGCTGCTGCAGCGCGAGTCGCACCTCTTCTTTCTGCCGAAAGAACCAAGGGGCCCCAAGCGCGGCTCGCCCGACCAATACGCCATCGACCCCGGTTTCCCGCACACGACGAATGACGTCGTGATAGCTGTGCACATCCCCGTTACCGAACAACAACGTCCCACTCCCCTTCATAATTTCCGCCGCCCGAGCAATGGCATTCCAGTCCGCTTCTCCCCGATACATTTGCTGCAACGTGCGTCCGTGAAGAGAGATGACTGCCGGCTGCTCCCTGAGGAGACATTCGATCCATTCGTCGACGACCACCACGTCGTAGCCGAGGCGTGTTTTGACAGATACAGGAATCGTCCGGCGGACAAGCGCACGGGCGTCCTGCCGCTGTTCGTTCATACGCCGGAGCGCCGCCACTCTGCCGGGCTTGAGGCCCACTCCCTCAAGAGTCTGACCGGCTGCCCAATCGGCGATCCCCTGTCGAGCGGCCTGCATAAGGGCCTGAGCCACGTCCGGAGTTCTGATCAGACCCGCGCCCGATCCAGACGACGCCACACTCCGCGAGGGGCAACCCATGTTGATATCTAATCCGTCAAACCCCAACTCACACACGGCATGAGCGGCCTGATAGAAGAGGTCCGGCTCTTTTCCATAGAGCTGCGCGACAATCGGTCGTTCAGCCTCATGATAGATGAGAGAGTCCAATAAGAACTCCGGCCCCCGGCAGACGTCATGCACATGGGTGAACTCCGTAAATGAAACATCTGGTTTCCCCTGCATCGCCACGGTATGGCGAAACGTCGCATCGGTGACCCCATCCATCGGCGCCATCCCGATGACCGGCCTGGTGAGTGACTGCCAGAAACTCATCTGGTTCGCTCCTTTTCCATCGCCAGTTCCCCCACTTCGTTCGCCTCGGCATAGGCCTGGCGCAACATGGCACCTTCCTGTTGCACGCAGATATGCGCATCCGGCGCGCACTCCGCCACAAATTCGAGAAACCGTTCGATCTTGAGGAGAAAGAAATCGTACGACTGCGTGAGCGGTCGTGAGGATCGAAACCAGAAGGCGACAAACTCTCTCAGACAGACACCCCGCTCCGCTAACACCCGGCAGGTCTGCGGAAACATCTCTGCAAGGTCTCCTCCCCAATGGAGAATCTCATAGGGGATATAGAACGTGCGGTACCGTGTGAACCCGCTCGCCTCCGCGACTACTTCCTGCCACTCCGGGCCTGTCATGGAGGCCTGTCCCGAGATGATTTGCGCGTAGCGCGCATAGTCGTCGCACAGCTGCTGCCGATCAGATCGGCGCAACGGCTCCATGACGGGGACCGCAAGAGTCATCAGTTCCATCGACTGCTCTCCAGCCGTCCCTCTAGTCATCGCCTGCTGGACGTGGGAGGAAAAGCGCCGAACGGCCTCTGCATACTCCTCCACTATCATCTCGATCGGTTTGGTGTCCACTTCAAGCGCGACCGCCCGGAGGTTGACGAGGTTTGAATGGGTCAAAACCTGTTCGAGCATGGTGAAGAGGATCGACGGAATCGGCGCGGCATGGGCATCAAGCCATTCTGGAAGACCCTCGCCTGGCGCTACCCCTGCAACCGACTCATGACAGGCCAGCCCCGCCACGTGGATTTCGACGACCCGATCCATGGGAAATTCGTCAAGGAATTCCTGGACGAATCGTTCTAGCGGGACGTGTCGACAGGCGGCTGTATACCGATAGACCGTCCAGAGATGCCCGATGTCCAGCACAAGGCCACAGGGCGCCAAGGCCGTAACCAGCCGAAAAAAATGGGGAATCGAGATCGTGCCGGCTGAAAAATACGTGAGGGGCGGCAGCTCCAAGAGAAAGAGCGGGGCAGTCCCATCCGCCCGACGGCCCTGATGATCCATCGCCTGCTGAACCGCCGCGACGTTTGCCGCCACGACCTGGGCGCTCAGCCCGGTATAGAGTGGCGGGAGATATGTGCCAAATGAGTAGCCCCCCATCTGCTTCATCGCACATTCATGATTCAACCAGAGACTCTGCAGGCTGTTGAGTTGCGTGACCATCTCGCCGACGTCCTGCTGAAAAAACGGAGAGGCTTGAACGTCCGGCTGAGTGATCCACAAACCTTCCCCATGGTACGCCAACGGAATGTCCTGGACAGCCTGCCGAACCGTCGACAGTGCGGTCGTCGTCGCTTTAAAGACTTCGAGATAGCCAGGCGGGAGTCCTTGTTCCTTCAGTGTATGTATCAGCTCGAACAGATCGGGAGAATAGACGTCGACTGACAGCCCCATTCCCAGCGGGGGAATGTTCCTGAGTCGGCGCTGAAAGTCCTGTTGAACAAAATTGGAATCAGGCATAGGATTTACGCTTGTGCTGTTCTGAGAATTGTCCTAGTCTATTCGCTGAACTCATTGTTTGACAAGGGAAGCCCCCTTCATGGGCGAGAGAGGCCCGTCTGCTATACTTGGCGTACATTGCCAGAGCGGACCCTCACGAATCGTGCAGGCGCAAATCGGGAGAGGTCTCGAACCCATGACGAACGACGATAACAAACCCATCAAGACGACATATCTCATACCCACGATGGTTGCCCATATGATGACACCAGGGGTTGTGCAGGTTCCAGGGGACGTGTCCGTCAGTGAGGCGGCCATGCTGCTCGAGCGAGAACAGGCGCCTTGCCTCCTCGTCAAGGACACCGACACACAGTTCGGTATTATGACGCCGGACGACATTGTCAAGAAAGTTGTCGCCCAGGGGCTCGAACCGCATGATATCGAAGTCCGGACAATCATGACACGCCCGGTGCAATTCATCGAGTACGATCAGGCCATGACAGAAGCCTCGATACTCATGATGGCCACAGGCGCCTCTCTCCTGATTGTCACCAAGCAACACCAGCCGGTGGGGGTGCTCAGGGCGCAAGACCTGATGCTCAACCCACCCAGACGGAGCGCGAGAATACCCGTCGTGGTGAGTGTGGTCGGGCATGCCTCGGCGACTGGGCTCAACTATAATGCCATCATCACTCAGCTGAGCCTTGCTGGAGGGTTGATCGAATCAACAACACAGCTCACGCCAAAGACGAATGTCGTACTGGCGTTTTCCATTTCCGGCCAAAACACTCCACTGACCATTCGCGGGAGGGTAATGGCCTGCGAAATTTCTGGAACAGCACCAAATAAAACATCAGGCGGGACTCATACGTGGCATATCGATATTCAGTTCACCGACCTCTCATCCCCCGATCTCGGGCGTATCAGGGCCTGGGCACTTCAAACAATACCTCCTTCAGCCAATCTCTCCTAACCTCACACATACGCTCCGTTCCGTTGACCGGTCGGCAATCAGCTGATAGAATTTTATCTTTCGTACGATACCTATAACCCCGCATGGACAATAACATGAAAATCTCCCAGACCCGTTCCCGCCCTCTCCCCTCAAACGAGGAATTGCTGAGCCACATTCGCCTTCTGCTCGACAGCCCGGAAGACGACCTGCAAGCCACGATCATGAAGGAACTTCTGGCCGGAACACTTCGACTCCACGATTCCCATTTGGATATCCTAGACCTCAAGATCGTCAACCGCGCCGTCAAAGAACTGCGGCACGCCTTCCGTGTCTTTCATGACTATCGCGATCGGCGCAAGATCAGCATCTTCGGTTCGGCCCGCACCGCCTCGGATGATCCGAACTACCAGATGGCGTTCCAGTTTTCTCGTCGAATCGTCGACGAAGGATTCATGGTCATTACCGGGGGGGCCGATGGGATCATGCGCGCATGCCAGGAGGGCGCCGGACGCGAAAACAGCTTCGGGGTCAATATCATGCTGCCCTTCGAACAAGGCCCGAATACCACGATCGCCGACGATCCCAAGCTCGTGACGTTCAAATACTTCTTCACCAGAAAACTCATCTTCCAGAAAGAGGCCAACGCCATTGCCTTGTTCCCCGGCGGCTTCGGCACGCATGACGAAGGTTTCGAAATCTTGACCCTCGCCCAAACCGGCAAGAGCGACCCCCAGCCGATCGTGTGTCTCCACGCTCCAGGCTGCGACTATTGGGACGACTGGTATGGCTTCGTCACACGCCAACTCTTAGCCCGTAAACTGATCAACCCTGAAGATCTTAGCCTGTTCACCATCACCACATCCGTGGACGACGCAATCGATGAAATCAAGCGTTTTTACCACCGATTCCATTCCATCCGCTTTGTGGGCCGACTCTTGGCCATTCGGTTGAAAAGCAGCATCTCCTCGGAACAAGCAGCCGGCCTTCATGATACATTCGGCGATCTGTTATCCGAGGGGACCTTTGAATTGCGAGGGGCACTCCCCGAAGAACTCGACGAGCCGGACCTGAGGGACTTGCCTCGATTGACCTTTACCTCCAACCGCCGGAGCGCAAGCCGGTTGCGTCAGCTGATCGACCATCTCAACGCCCTCTGACCGCTCTCCACTCAGACGCTTTAGTCTCAATACATCATCATGATATGCTCCGAGACGATGGCCGGTTCCCGCACACAACACTCATTCGCTGAGCCCCCCACCGTCGTGCTCTATCACGCCGAATGTGCCGATGGGTTCGGCGCAGCGTGGGCGATCTGGAAACAATTTCCAGCAGCCCGGTTCATCCCCGTCAAACACGGAAATCCTCCTCCCGCAGAGCTACAAAACCAGCGAGTCGTCATCGTGGATTTCAGCTATGCCCGCGAGATACTGGAAACCATGGCGGCTCAGACACAGGCGCTCCTCGTCCTCGATCATCACATCACCGCAGAGAAAGCCCTCACCGGCCTTCCTTATGCGTATTTCGACATGAAGAAGTCAGGAGCGGTTCTGGCCTGGGAATGGGCTCACGATCAGCCGTCGCCGTGGCTCCTCAACTATATCCAAGACAAAGACCTCTGGACCTGGGCGCTCCCCTCCAGTCGAGAAATTAATGCGGCCGTAGCCTCTTATCCATTTGAGTATCACCGCTGGAGTCAATTCAAGCAAAAGGAATTGGAACAGGAGGGCCGGGCCATCCTGCGTTATGAAAGCGAGCTTGTGAATAAACTTGCGGCGCAAGCGATGCTGGTCGACTTTCACGGAGCCATTGTTCCGTCAGTCCACAGCGCGGTCCTGACAAGCCAGATCGGCGAACGCCTCTCCGCTGAGCATCCGTTTTGCCTTATGTGGCATGATCGCGATGGGCGCCGCTATTACAGCATGCGCTCGCGAGAAGATGGGGCCGACGTAGGGTCCATTGCCTCATCGTTCGGTGGTGGAGGCCATACGCACGCCGCAGGATTTTCAATCTCCCTTGGACCTGACGGCTCCTTGCCCGATAACCCGGCACTCCCTCGATCGGTCATCGACCGCCGCCGTACTCCTTCCTAATACGACGCCATGATCCCCCTCCATGACGACAACCCCACCGAACGAACGCCGGTCGTCACCATCGCGTGGATTGCAACCTGTGTCCTCGTCTTTCTCTACCAGGCAAGTCTTCCCGTCGGCTCAGGAGACACGTTCGTCTTCAAATACGGGGCGATCCCCGTCCTCGTGTTTGGAGAGGCCGATCCTCCCGAGATGGGCGTAGCCATTCCTGCCTACGCCACGTTGATCACGAGCATGTTTCTCCACGGCGGTTGGATGCATCTCATTGGGAACATGCTGTACCTCTGGGTCTTTGGAAACAACATCGAAGATGTCATGGGTCATTCAAAGTATGTGGCGTTCTACCTCACATGCGGGGTTCTGGCCGCCTTGAGCCACGCCCTGACCGATCCGTCTTCGTCTATCCCCATGGTTGGAGCGAGCGGCGCCATTTCCGGCGTCTTAGGCGCCTATTTGTTGTTGTTTCCTCGCGCCCGTGTGCTGGTGATGATGCCAGGCCTTGGCGCGACGAGAGTGGCAGCGGGTTTCGTCCTCGGCATGTGGTTTGTGATGCAACTGTTGAGCGGGGGGATGAGTATCGGCAGCCAGGGTGGCGGCGTCGCCTTCTTCGCCCATATCGGAGGGTTTCTTGCCGGGATGGCACTGATTGGTCTCTTCAAACGCCCGGACGTGCCCTTCTTTGCAGCAGGCCGCAGAGGCGGCTAACCCGGTCTATCTCGTCTTTCAGGTCTGTCTTGTTTGTCTGGTTAGCCCCAGACAGACCAGATCAACCAGATAGACCATTCGATGCTCACGCATCCAGCAACTCACGCACTTTCCCGACCAGCCCGGCTTGTCGATAGGGACGCCTCAGAAGATATCGCGGGTTGAGACGATGAGACACCATCGCCTCATCATCATAGCCGGAAACAAAGAGCGGCTTCATCGTCGGGTGTTGCTTCAATAACCGCCTGGCTAAGTCACGCCCACCAATCTCCGGCATCATGAGATCGCTCACGGCCACATGGACGGGTCCTGGATGTTGCTGCGTGAGCAGCAACGCTTCCACGGATGAACTCGCTTCCAAGACCTGATAGCGATGCCGCAACAATGTCGCGAGTGCGAGCTTCCGGTCGATTTCATGTGGTTCTACCAGCAGAATCGTTTCCTGCCCTTTGGCTGAGACCTGTGCCAGAGCTGAAGGGGCAGGCGTCCGACCCTGCTCTGCGAGGGGAAGTGTCACCCGCACGACGGTGCCCTTGCCTGGCTGGCTGACAACATCGACCTGGCCTGCACTCTGCTTCACGATGCCATAGACTGCGGTGAGTCCAAGGCCCACATTCATTTCCTTTGTGGAGAAGAAGGGTTCAAACATGTGCGACTTGGTCTCTGAACTCATTCCGCTTCCAGTATCGCGTACTTCGATCAACACCGTGGACCGATGCTCTCCCCTTCCATTCACAGACTCACTCTCATGCCCGGGAGACACCTGTTTCGCTTCAATCCGAAGCCGACCACCATGCGGCATGGCATCTCGTGCGTTCACCGCCAGGTGAAGCAGGGCTTGTTCGAGTCCCTCACGATCGACCTCTACGTCCATCGGCGAATTTTCAATGACCATGCTGAGATCGATGGATGCGGGCAACAATCCTCGTATCACTTCACGAATCTCCGCCAGCACGACCTTGACCGAAAGTACCTCTCGGACGTGACCGGTCTGGCGACCCAACCCAGCCAGTTGAGCGGTCAAGGCCGCGGCCTGCCCTCCGCTTCGAAATATGTCATCGATCGGCTCATACAGCGGGTCGTTCGCCTTGAGGCTGGATAGAACCACACCTGTCTGCCTTCCGATCACCGACACGAAATGACTGAGTTCATCGGCAATCCCCCCCGCAATCCGACCGATCGCTTCCATCTTCTGTGCGTCATAGAGTTGCTGCTCGAGGTATTGCCGTTCCTGCTTCTCCTGCCGGACATACTCATTCGCCCGCGAGAGATCGCCCTTGAGCCCCTTGATACGGGACTCCAACTGATCACGCGACGTTTGCAAGTCCTGCTCCGTCTTTTTCAGCACCTCGATACTTTCTAGTAGTCGTGTTTTTTCTTGCCGTTCGGTCCGGATCGTTTGCAACGCGAGCCCGTAGAACGTCGCCATCACCAATAACACCGGTATCCCTAATAGATGTCCCGGCGACAGAGAGCCAGTCTGTACAACACTTTGATAGAGGACGACGCCATACCCCGCACAGAGCAACAGAGAGAGCCCAATGATATAGGAGAGTCGGCGCACAGAAGCGGCAATGAGCATGAGGATGAAATACGACAGATAGAGATCAGACCGAGCGTGACCCGAAAGATAGATGGTCCCGGTCACAAGAAGCGTATCGATCCCGATCACGGTCCCGCTGAACCACCCAGCCTGCAGGATCGATCTCGGCACATACCACAGACCGAGGACCATCGCCACCAACCCCATGACAATCACCCAGATCGTCGGGCGACTTGCGAGCAGCTCCGCTCTGGACAACAGCTGGTAGGCCAACATGACGCCGACCAGCGACTGAAGCGCCACATATTGTGGGCGCGAAATCGTACTGTCGTGACACGAACCTGTCGAAGACGGCTCGGCATGACTTTCAGAGAGGACAGCAAGACTACTCATCTGTGTGGTCTCCTGATCGAGCAACCGATTTGTTCGTGAGATGTGAACGGTGAAAGGTTTTGGAAGAGCACTCAGCAACCCTACGTTTCACGTGTGACCTTTTACCCGTACGGTCTTCGTATGTTGGCAGACTTTTCCCGCAGCCCACTAGGAGGATAGCAAGTCCTGTACCGATACCCAAACAGGGCAAAACCATGTTTTTCTCGTAGGCTATGCCCTGAGGAGCTGAACCGTGTGGTTCATGTCTCTCCGGCAACTCACAAAATGGTACGACACAGGGTGGCCACAAAACGGCTCGCTGATTGGGTTGAGCTGGGTATGCGGCGAAAGAGACGAGTGACCAGGCTCACAGCATCGTGCCGGTTATTGCCAGGCAGGCACGACACAGCTGCATGGTGGGGATTAGGAAGACAGGGTGGGACCGTTTGCCAGACCGTCGCGAAATTGCTTTGCGCGATTGAGGGCAAGACCGAGAGTTTCTCCAAGGAACGTGACATGTCCCATCTTACGCCGGGGACGAATCACACGCTTGCCGTAGAGATGGAGAACCGCTCCAGGAATATCCAGGAGGGTTCGACAGCCTGCGCCCTTCATGAGAGGGGACGCCTCGTCTCCAATAAGATTCACCATGACGGCTGAGCTCAGCAGACGCACTTCGCCGAGCGGCATCCCGCAGATGGCACGAACCTGCTGCTCAAATTGGGACACGCTGCAGGCATCAAGCGTGTAATGGCCTGAGTTATGAGGCCTCGGGGCAATCTCGTTGATACACAGCTCCCCGCTGGGGAGCTGAAATAATTCAAGACAAAATACCCCGACTCCTTCCAGCCGATCCACGACCTGACAGGCAAGCGCGGATGCCCGCTCGGTCACAGCTGACGATCCTGTGGCCGGCACCATGGTGGTTCGAAGAATCCCCTCTTCATGTTCGTTCTCAGCCATGGGATAGGTACAGCTCCGCCCGTCTGATCCGCGGACGACCAGGATCGAGAGTTCCCGTTCAAACGGCACCAAGGACTCTACGATCCAACGCATGCCAGGCCGAGCGGATTCCGATAATGCTCGTTCCACTTCCAGGACATCGGCCTCTCGATTGATTCTCCACTGTCCCTTGCCGTCATAGCCGGACGTGGCTGTCTTACAGAGGGCGGGATACCCGACCTGTCGAACCGTCGCAGCCAATTGATCAGGAGCGGCCAGGGTGGCGAAGGGAGGGACGGGAAATCCGTTAGAGGCCAAGAATGATTTTTGTTCGAGACGGTCCTGAATCACACTCAGAACAGCACTCGATGGGCGAACCGGCTTCCGTTGCTCCAACGCTCGACAGAGCTCTGCCGGAATATTTTCCCATTCATAGGTGACAACACTGACAAGATCGGCAAAGCGCTCGAGCATGCGCTGGTCGGTGAACGGAGCGGAAAAGCTGTGCGTGGCGACACCATGAGCCGGCGCCGCTGGATCTGGATCCCACACGGCAACGTGATACCCGAGACGGCACGCCGCCATCGTAAACATGGCGCCCAATTGTCCGCCGCCCAGGACTCCCAGGACAGATCCTGGCTCAATGACGACCATCTTCACGACCGTCGGCTCGGGCGGCCTGGACCTTTTATTCCGGTCACTAAGCCCTTCGCTTCAGGAGACTGCAGCACGGCATCCGTCTGTGCCTGACGGAATAATTTCACGTGAGCGGCAATCGTCGGATACCGACCCGCCAGGATTTGCGCCGCCAACAACCCGGCATTCTCCGCCCCTCCAATGGCCACGGTCGCGACGGGAATCCCCTTCGGCATTTGCACGATGGAGAGGAGCGAATCAAGTCCGTGAAGATGCTCCGTCGGGATCGGCACCCCGATAACCGGCAGATGCGTCTTCGCAGCCAGCATTCCGGGAAGATGGGCCGCTCCGCCTGCACCGGCAATAATGACTTCAATCCCCCGGCCGGGAGCTTGTTCTGCATAGGTGAACAAGCGATCCGGAGTCCGGTGCGCGGAGACGACTATCAATTCGTGTGGAATCCCGAGATCGATCAGAACCGCCACGGCCTTTTCTAAGATCGGGAAATCGGATTTACTTCCGCCCAACACCCCGACCAAGGGATGCGGACGATCCGTTCCTCTCCGCCGTGATTGTGGTCCTTTGCTGAGACGAGACATATTCGCGCAGGCCCTTCTCCCACAGCTCTCTGGATCATGGCGCTCAACGGAGCCCCCACCTTAGCGATTCCCTGACTGATGGTCAAGCGCAGCCCCTCTTCGTTTTTTTGGTTTGTCTGGTTCATTTGGTTTCTCTGGTTAGTCTAGTTCAACCAAATAAACGAAACAAACCAAACGAACCAGAGCAACCAGTCGGTTCTCACGCTTCACGCGTGTCTCGCACACTACGGGTGGGCTAGGCCTGCAATTCGGCTTGGATGGTGTCGAGGAGGGTCTTCATCTCAAAGGGCTTCTGAAGCGTGCTGTGGGCGCCCAGCATTTTGGCGACGTCGAGAAAATTGAGAATGCCAATCATGTCACTGCAGCCGGTGATCGCGATGACTTTCACGTTTGGGAACTCCCGCCTCAACGTCGCAGTGGTCTCCAAACCATCCTGATCGGGCATGAGAATGTCCATAATGACCAGGTCGGCCGGGGCCAGCCGATACTGCTGGAGGGCCTCCTTCCCATCACGCGCTTCCGTGACGTGATAGCCGACTTGCTCCAATGTTTCGCGAATCAATCGGCGGATTTGGTCTTCGTCATCGACGACAAGAATAGATGGCATCGTGTCCCTCGGCTTCGGTGAATGACTCCGGACCTCGGTTTCCCTCGCTGCGGTATCTTCCAGAGATGATTTTCGAACTGTACCATCTCCCTGGTGAACGGGCAAACAAACAATGCGTCATCGTCAGTGCCGATGCCATATCGACAGCAACGCGAATGCCTGCTTAGAGTCGTTCATCAAAATTTGATAGGGGTATGTAGCTCTAGCAGGCTCGCTGCACGAGACACGCGGGACGGGCAGGCGGGACGGGCAAGGGTTGATCTGGTTCATCTCGTCTATCTGGTCTGTCTGGTTCAATCAAACAAATCAAATAGACCAGATAAACAAGAGAGACCAGCCGGTTCTCGCGCTTCACGCGCCACGGTCTATGACGCGCGTGTGCCGTCAGACCTGCCGCTTGACGAAGAGGGCGGCGGCTTGTGCGCGTCGTGAGATATGCAGTTCTTGGAACATGTTGGCGAGATAGTTCTTGACGGTCTTATCGCTAAGTTGCATCGCGGTCGCGATTTCCTTGTTCGTCAAACCTTCCGCCACCAACGCCAGTACGCGCTCTTCCTGAGGGGAAAGGGATTGTCTCCGCACCGGGCCGGCTTGAGCCGGCCAGGCTTTAATCCAATCCAGCGCCCGTTGAGTGAGGGCCGGATCGAGAATCGATTGACCGTTGGAGACCTGACGAATCGATCGAACCAGCAGGCTGGCGTCGATATTCTTGAGGACGTATCCCTGTGCCACGGCCAGCACGGCCGCCAGGGCGGACTCATCATCCGAAAAGGATGTGAGAAAGATGATGCGTGTCGTGGGATGACTGGCGAGAATAACACGACAGGCTTCGACCCCGGAGCCATCCGGGAGTCGCACATCCATCAGAACGATGTCCGGTCGGAGTCGCTTGGCCGCCCGCACCGCAGCGGCTTTGGTTCCTGCCTCGCCGACGACGGTAATGCCCTGATGGTTGTGCAAAACCGTTCGCAGGCCGACACGGACCACTTCGTGATCGTCGACCAAGAGCAGGCGAATCGGTTTGGCCTTAACCCGCATAATTCACGAAGGCTCCTACTCCAACCGCCAATGTTTGGGCGAGAGGCGCGGGGCCAGAGACTCAGGGCGAAGACTTCTCGCCGAAAGCATGGCTCTTCCCTCTAGCCACTAGCCTCACGCCCCTGGCCTGACCGGCAAGTCGAATACGATGCGTGTTCCCTCATTCACCTTCGACAAGACGGTGAACCGTCCTCCGATCTTCTGCGCACGGTCAGCCATATTCCTCAGCCCATGCCCGGTCCCTTTGGCCGCCTTCGGATTGAAGCCACGGCCGTTGTCACGAATGCTCAATCGGACACCCTGCTTCAGCATCTTGAGCGACACCCTGGCCTCTGGCGCGCGGCCGTGCCGGATGCAATTACTCACCGCTTCCTGGATGACGAGGAACAGGTGCAGGGCCTGTTTAGCCGATACGGCCTGTGCGGCACGATCCTCGACCGCGAGGCGCACACGTGTCGTTTGGTTCTGCGTCAGCGATGTCAACATATGCTGCAGCGCCGTCGGCAGGTCCTTCCCCTGGAGCAGGTCTGAGCCCAGCCCCACGATGAAGTTCCGGATTTCCTGCATGACACGGTTCAACTGATCGATAGCCTGATCGAGTGCAGGGCCGGACGTCTTGCGTATCCTTGGAGACATCGTCAATCTGAACGCTTCGAGGCCGAGGCCCACGGCAAAGAGCGACTGCAGAATACCGTCATGCAAGTCTTGGCTGATCCGCTCGCGTTCCTCGACCGCGGCGCGCAGATCATGTTCTCGTTGGCGCAACACTTCTTCCATGCGCTTGCGTTCGCTCACGTTGTGGCCGACGGTGAGCAGGCAGGGGATGCCGTTAATCTGGACGGGATCGGAGGAGATGACAATCTGCCGCACCTCACCGTTTTTCGTGGTGAAGCTCAGCTCGAGATTGCGGACCATGCCGTCGGCCTTGATTGTCTCTATCAGCCGATCTCGGTCTTCCTGGTGCGGCCAGAGCCCGAGCGTGATGGTGCTCTGGCCGATCACCTCTTCCCGCCGATACCCGAACAAATCCAGACAGGCATCGTTCACATCTATGCACTGGCCCGTGTGGATTTCCGTAATGCCGATCAAATGCGAACTGGCCCGAAAGGCTTTGGCAAACCGCTCTTCGCTACTCCGCAAGACTTCATCCGCCCGCTTGCGCTCTCCGATATCCCGCATGATGGCGCAGTTGTATTCTTTCCCCTCGTACTGCAGATAATTGGCGGTGACCTCTGTGTCCAGAACGCGACCGGTCTTCGACCAATGTTTCGACTCGAACGTCAACGATCCCTTCTGCTTCAATTCTTCCCAATGGGCCGACCAGAGTTCCGGAGGGAAATTCGGGTCAATGTCGTGCAGGGTCATGGCCCTCAGTTCGTCGCGGGTGTATTCCAGCATCCGGCATGCCGCCTCGTTGACATGCAAAATCTTGGCGTCAGGCCCGATCCAGAAGAATCCTTCAACCGCATGGTCGACGGAAAATTGGGTCAGCCGGAACGCTTCCTGGGCCTGCCGCAACAGGGTGATGTCTTCGTTCAGCACGATGGCGCCCAGGATATTCCCGGCCTCGTCCTGGACCGGAACGGTCGAATTGCGAATGACCTTCTTCGTCCCATCAAGGCATTCGAGGTCGAAGGCTTCATTCAGCGAAGGGACGCCTGTCGTGAGCGTATGGCTCAAGGCCCAGCGATGGAGTTCGCTGGATGGTCCGATCGCCTCCCACCACCCCGTGGCATTGGTGGCGGTCTCGATCCCGATCCGTTTGATGCCGGACCAGATCTGCTTGGCGGCGGGATTGGCGAGGACCGGCTTGCCCGATTGATCGGTGAACCAGACGCCCACGGGAAGGGCATCGAGGACGGTGCGGAGCTGGCGCTCACTCTGGGCAAGGGCCTCTTGGGTCTGCTTCTGTGCCGTGATGTCGATATGGGAGCCGGCCATGCGATACGGCTTCCCTTCGGCATCGGGGAGTGAGACCCCGCGAGCCAGTATCCACCGATAGCTCCCATCCTTGTGACGCAAGCGGTGTTCAAGTTCGTATTGTGGCGTTCTCCCCTCCAGATATGCTCGTACTGTTGCCGATGACCGCTTGCGGTCATCGGGATGCAGCCGCTCCTCCCACTCAAAGAACTCTCCTCGAAGCTCGTGCGCTTCATATCCCAACATACTTTTCCAGAGCGGTGAGAAGTAAGTCTTGCCGGTCACCAGATCCCAGTCCCAAATCCCGGTGTTCGAACCACGGACAGCGAGGTCGAATCGCTCTTCGCTGACGCGCAAAGCTGCCTCCGTCCGCTTGCGCTCGGTGATGTCGCGTACCACGGCCACGAAGCGCCCATCCTGCCCCTCCTCCCGCACCAGTTGCACGGAGACCTCCACGACCACACTGTGACCGTCCTTGTGCCGGTGGATCGTTTCGAACACATGTGAGACCATGCGCCCATCCTGCAACGGCTGCAGCATCTCGCGGAAAATCCGCTCTGTGAGTTCCGGCTTAAGGTCAAGGGGCGTCATCGTGAACAACTCGACCTCGCTGTAGCCCACTTGCTCGACCGCCACGCGGTTGCAGTAAAGAAAGCGCAGCGTATCCGGAGCGAACATGAACACGCAGTCATGCGTTTGGTCGAGCGTGGCCTTGAAGCGGGCAAGCACCTCTTCGCGCTCGCGCAGTGCCTCCTCCGCCCGCTTACGCTCGGTGATGTCGGTCGCAATGCCACCGATGGCATACAGGGTTCCATTCTTGTCGCGCAGGGGAAACTTATGAACGATTGCAATGCGCTGATCATCGCCATGAAATGAGCCTTCTTCAAACAGCAACGGCATCCCGCCCTGGAGGACCTTCTCATCGTTCATTTGAAAAATGGCTGCCTGTTCCGGTGGAAAAATATCTCTATCGGTCCTGCCCAGCATCTCCTCACTGGTGAGACGAAACACTGTTGTAAACTCTCGATTGACCCTGAGATACCGGCCATCGAGGTCCTTTAGGAATATGAGTGACGGACTGTTGTCCAATATGGCTCGGAGCTGCGCCTCGCTTTGATACCGTTTCTCTTGTGCTAGCTTGCGCTCAGTGATGTTGTCATGAGCAACCACCACACCCGCCTGTGAATCGAGCAGCGGGGTGACGCGCATGCGAAACCAGCGTTGCTGATCCGGGGAGTGGCAGGGATACTCCAGAGAGAACTCGTTGTGCGTGCCTGCCAGTACTGCCAGAATGCCGGCCTGCGCCGAGGCCGCTTCCTCGCCATTCGCGAATAGGGGCGCTTGTGCGCACACGTTGAGGTAATTTATACCCACGAAGTTCTCGACGAGATGGGGTGCCCCATTTTCCTCGGCGAACCTCAGCCATGGCTTATTCACAGCCATAATGATGCCTTGCGAGTTCAGCACTACGATCTGCGAGCTGAGAGAATTGAGCACACTGATGTTGGAGGCCTCACTCGCACGCAAGGCCTCCTCCGCCCGCTTGCGGTCGGTGATGTCGGCGAAGATGACCTGAACGGCGGGTTCGCCATCCCACATAACACGACCAGCGTCAACCTCGACGGAGATCGCGGTTCCATCAAGCCTCTGGTACTTCCGTTCGACTCGACGAACCGGTTCGCCGGTAACAAGAATCTGCGCGATGCTGGCGTGGATCGATTCGTAATTATCAGGATGAGAAAAGTGAAATGTGGGATTGTCGAGCAACTGTTCAGGCGAAGCGGCACCCATAATCCTGCATGCTGCTTGATTGACATAGACCTTCTTGCCGTTGGAATAGACGACCACCCCATTCGGCGAGAGGTCGACCACCGTGCGATACCGCTCCTCTGATTCAGCCAGCGCTTTCTCCGCCCGCTTGCGCTCGGTAATGTCGCGAGTGATCGCCAAATGCTCCATGCGGTGATCGATCGGATTCCGCAAGGGCACCGCATGCGTTTCCATCCACGTCGCGTGCCCCTCAGCCCGACGATCTGAAACTCAAGTTGTTGCGTCGCTCCCTGGAGGACAGCCTCGTGCATACTGCGGTACCGTTCCAGGAATTCAGGGGCGACGAGGTCGTACACCGACCGACCTGCTACTTGCGCAAAGGAATCGGTTTCGATGAAACACATCCCTGCCTCGTTCATCTGTAAGAGTGTGCCGTCCGCGGCTGCGCGCATGACGCATTCCGGTTCGGCATCGAGGATCGCGCGAAGGAGTGATTCCTGTTCCGCCAGGCGCGACAGGGCCTGTTTGTACTCGGTAACATCTTGGCATGAGCCCGACATTCGATGGGGCTCTCCTTGCTCATCCCACAGCGCCTGCCCGCGCCCGCGAATCCAGCGATAGTCACCTCGATTGGTACGCAGCCGGTACTCAACATCGTAGGGAACATGCTGTTCGATATGCGCAGCCAGTTGGCCAAATACGCGATCCTTGTCATCGGGATGAAGTCTTCCCGCCCATTGCTCGAGCGTCTCGAACGAGTCAGATTCTTGTAGCCCCAGCAGTTTCCGGACTCGCGGCGACCACCGGACCGGTGTCTGCGGCGCATACCAAGGCTCGCCGGGAAGCCGGTGGGCATCCCAGAGGATATCGTTCGACCCTTCTACTGCCAGTGCGAAACGCTGTTCGCTTTTGCGTAGCGCTTCCTCTGCCCGCTTCTTGCCGGACACGTCTCGTCCGATTCCGGTGATGCCGATGGGCTCGCCGTGAGGACTCTTGAGCAGAGCACCTGTCCAGTGATAGGGAATGAGGCTGTGATCCTTGGTCAGCAGATGGCCTTCAAGTTCGGCGTACCCGTCCGTGAAGGCCCGCTGAATGGCGTCGGCGGTGCGGGCTGCTTCTTCCGGAGGCACAAAGGCCAAGGCAGGCATGTTCAGCAATTCCTCATGGCTGTATCCCGTGACGTCCACGACACGCCGATTCCATTTCACCATGTTGCCTTGGGTGTTCAGAACGAACACGATGTCAGGAATCGCTTCTATGACATTGTGTAAATCGGCCTGGGCCTGGGCGCGTTCCTGCTCAATACGCTTGCGCTCGGTGATATCGCGAACGATGCCACAGGTATAACCCCGTCCCTCATGCTCCAGATAGGTGACTGAGGCCTCGATGGGAAATTCGGTCCCGTCTTTGCGCCGGTGGATCGATTCATAGATGGCAGCCGTTCCCTGCTTGATCTGATCGAGCCGTTGTTGAAATCGAGTGGGATCGTGGTACGGAGCGATATCGGAGATACTCAGGGTGAGCAGCTCTTTGTTCGCGTACCCCAACAACCGGCAGGCGGCTTCATTGGCATACATGAATCGCCTTGAGTCGTCGGCCCACAGAATGCCGTCCTCGGCATGGTCCACCGCAAATTGAGTGAAGCGCAGGCGATGCTCACTCTCCCGGTGCGCAGCCTCGGCCTGTTGCCGCTGCAGTTCGGCTCCAGCTCTGGAGGCGAAGACCGCCATCAGGGATTTCAACCGTTCCGTGTTTCGCAACGGCTTGGTATCCATGACGACGAGCAGACCCTTGACGAGGCCGGCTTTGGTGCGAAGAGGAATGCCGCAGTACCCTTCGACTCCAAGTTCTGCCAATCGCGCGAACCGAGGAAACTGGTCCTGTATGCCCCGCTCATAGCAGGCGAATGTTCGCTCCAAAGCCGTTTCACAGGGGGTCTGAACTAGGCCATACTCAAAATTGTCGACCAACTGTCCGCCGGACGATACCGCCAGCGTACGGACAGTCTTCGACTGTTCGCCCACCACTTCCCCAACGATCGCGTACTGAACGTTCAGACTGCGGGTCAGATGGGTGACGAGTGAGGCGAAGAACTCCTCCCCGGTCTCGGCCGCGGTGCCTTCGGTGATGGTACGCAGAAGATGCGATTGTTCGCGGAGATCCTGCATCGTCTCTTCAAGATGATGGCTTTGCGCCTGCATGGATTGCTCTCGCTCGGCGAGTGTGCGCGTGAGGTCCGCCAGCTGCGATCGCAGGGATTCGAGTTCTGAGAGATGCCCGGCACTGCTCATGGTGCAACTCCTTGCCACGTGCAATGGCCACGTGCGATGGCTGAGTAGGGGTGAGGACGGCGAGATCGGGAATACGTTATTACAACATGCGTTAGGGGTTCACTACACTGCTGGACCGAGAGGGAGTCAAGAGAAGATAAGCAAGAGCATTTGCTGTAGCATTCCCATGGGCGCAACGGCAGCGTATCTGTTGGGTGCAGATCGGGTTGCAAGAACCTCATTGCGCCCACCTTAACTGGTGGTTCTGCACGGTCACTTGAGAGGGCGTCAGTGTCCTACGGAAGGCCTTGAAAAGTCTAGATCCAAATGGGTCTAACGGCGGTTCAAAGAAGAGTGGCGAGTATCAGGGATACAGAGTGGACCAGGAGGGAGAGTCCCCGCGCCATGATGTGCAAGCCTGTTCAACGGGGGGCAGGATACGAGCATGCTAAATTTGGTGCCGAAGGCGGGACTTGAACCCGCACGGCTTGCGCCACACGCCCCTCAAACGTGCGTGTCTGCCATTTCACCACTTCGGCACTCAGCAGGAGCTTGCCCCCCGCAACTGCGTTCTCGCGTCGCTCAAACCCTTCAACGTACTCAGCAGTACGCCTCGGGCTTTCGCTTGCTGCGGCCTTGTTGCAGGGATTTTTGAAGCTCCAGCAACTCAGGATGTTGAAACAGACTGTCACGTTGTTTCGTGCCTGCGCTTCACGCTTCACGAACGACGCACGACAGTCCGAGGGAACCGCATTATAGGAGTGGGCTAAAATCCTTGTCAATCAATAGAGGCTCCGGTAGAATCGGGCGGCTCATGCTTACCGGGTCTTCCAACGTTGTGCTCAGTCACCACAGCCTTATGTCCGCGTTCGAAGATGTCGATGGACGACGGGCACAGGGATCCGTCGCTGCGTTGTTCGACGTCGACAACACGCTTCTGCCTGGAGAGGCCAGCGAGGTACGATTCTTTCGATTTCTGTGGCGACGCGGCCTGGTGGGATGGAGCGAGTTGAGCCGGAGTGTGGCCTGGGTGGCAGGGCACGTGCCCCCGTTCTCCCTGCACTCGCTCCGAGAACGAAAGATATATCTGGCGGGCAAACGTCCCGCCGACATTGAATCCTATGCGCGGGAATTCTGTCAGGCCGAGATGATCGGCAAGGTTTCTGTAGAGGGCCGTGCAAGGCTGGACGCACATCGACAGGCCGGGCACCAGCTGGTTCTTGTGACCGGCGCCCCTGATTTTTTGATCGAGCCCCTTGCGGAATTTCTGGAGGTGCCTACGGTCTTTGCGGCGAAGCTGGAGCAACGGAGTTCCGTCTATACCGGTGCGCTCATGCCCCCCTTGCCCTATGGCCCTGGCAAGCGTGAGCTCATCCTCGCCCATGCTCGAAAAATGGGCCTCGATCTGGCCGGCTCCTATGCCTATGGAGACAGCCCTGGCGATTACGACCTGCTTGAACTGGTCGGACACCCCTTAGTGGTCAACCCGATCCGTGGCATGGCTCGCACAGCGCAACGCCGAAGCTGGCCTGTCTTGACGTGGAGGTGATGACATGAACCGTTCAATGTTAACCATGCCTGCGACGATACAGCCTCTCCACGTTTCCGACACGCGCTTCACGCTTCACCCTTCACGCTTCACGTCTTGAGCGATGCGCATCACCGAAATCTTCCATAGCATTCAAGGTGAGTCGAGCTACGCCGGGCAGCCCTGTGTGTTTGTACGACTCACCGGATGCCCGCTCCGTTGCACCTGGTGCGATACCGACTATGCTTTTTATGGAGGGCGTGAGTGCTCCATCGATGAGACCCTGGCGAAGGTACATACCTATGGATGCCGCCTCGTGGAAGTGACCGGTGGGGAGCCACTCGCCCAGCCCGACAGCCTCCCCCTCATGGCCAAACTGTGCGACGTCGGCTATACGGTCCTGCTTGAGACCAGCGGGACCATCGATATTGCACCGATCGACCCACGCGTCCATATCATCCTGGATGTGAAGTGTCCGGGGAGCGGGATGACCGATCGGATGCACTGGCCGAATCTTTCTCAGCTGGCAGCCAAAGACGAGGCAAAGTTTGTATTGGCCGACCGAGCAGACTATGACTGGGCTCATGAAATTCTTGCCCGGTATGACCTCGCCAGCCGCTGTACGGTCCTCTTCAGTCCGGTTTTTGACACGCTCGATAGGCGTGAGCTGGCAGAGTGGATTCTGGCCGATCGCCTGCCGGTTCGTTTTCAATTACAGATGCACAAGCATATATGGGCACCCGATAGGCGAGGAGTATGAAGCGTTTCAAGTTGCACGTTTCTAGTTTCAAGTTTCCGGAGATTGTTTTCTGACAACATGAAACCTGAAACTAGAAACCAGCCACTCCCGAACGAGCGACGAAAACCAAGGAGACGTGAATGAAGATGATGCGAGTCACGGTGCAGGTTGGACAAGTGGAGACGACAGTGGCTGAGGCGTTGGTGCTCACGCACTGTGAAGGAGAAGGATTGGCCGAACAGGATGCAGCACTGCTCGATCGAGCCCTCGGGGGTTCGTTGCGTCAGCTGGTGCAGTCCAAAGAATTTGAAGGTAAGGCCAACGAAGTGTTGCTGTATCACACGCAGGGCACGGTGTCTGTGAAACGGCTGGTGCTGGTCGGCTTGGGCAAAAAGAGCGCCGTCACGCTGGAAACGATCCGGCAAGCGATGGGCTCAGCTGCGAAACGCGTTCGTCAGGCGAAGGTCGGGTCCTTTACGGTGTCGTTTCCACCCGTGACGCCTGAGGGGATGTCCTCGCTCGAGGTGGCGCAGGCGATGGTGGAAGGGGCCATCCTGGGCAGTTATCAGTTCACGGTGTATCGGACCACGGCCACTCCGGAACACACGGTCTTGGGAATGAAGATTCTTATTCCTGAGAAAGATCAGCTGCGGCAGGTGACAGAGGGGATTCGGCGAGGCGTCGCCACGGCAGAGGCCACCGTCTTTGTCCGCGACCTCTGTAATCATCCCGCCAACGTCCTGACCCCCACAAAGGTCGCCAGCGAAGCAACGTCCATGGCCAAAGCTGAAAAGATCTCCATCAAGATTCTCGAACAAAAAGAGATGGAGCGCTTGGGGATGGGGGCGTTGCTCGGCGTGGCACGCGGGAGTCAAGAGCCGCCCAAGTTCATCATCCTTGAATACAACGGAACCAAGAGAAAAGACGAGCGTCCGGTCGTGCTGGTCGGGAAAACGATCACCTTCGATACGGGTGGAATCTCACTGAAACCTGCCGAAAATATGGAACACATGAAGGCCGATATGACGGGAGGGGCCGAAGTCCTGGCTTCGATCAGAGCGGCGGCCAGACTCAAGCTCCCACTGCGTCTGATCAGCATCCTGCCTGTGGCTGAGAACATGCCGGGCGGTCGGGCCATAAAGCCGGGCGATATCGTGACGACCTTGTCAGGAAAAACTGTCGAAGTGCAGAACACGGATGCGGAAGGTCGGCTCATCCTGGCTGACGGCCTCGCCTATGCGATGCGCTATAAACCGGCGGCCCTGATCGACATTGCCACGCTCACGGGGGCCTGTGTGGTGGCACTCGGCCAGTTTGCGATCGGGATGTTCGGCACCGACCAGCTGCTCAAAGAACAGGTGCGAAAGGCGGGGCAGAAGGCCGGCGAACGGGTGTGGGAGATGCCCTTGTGGGAAGAATATTTCGAACAGCTCAAGAGCGATGTCGCCGATATGCGCAACATCGGCGGACGTGGCGGCGGCATGATTACCGCGGCGCTCTTTCTCAGCAAATTCGTGGGGGACTGCCCGTGGGTACACCTCGATATTGCCAGCACGGATTGGAGCGAGCGGGAACGGGCCTACGTTCCGAAGGGTCCGACCGCGATCGGCACCAGATTGTTGGTGCAGTATCTCATCGATCGAAGCTTGTAAGAATGTCGAGGCTGAACTTCAGGCTTCGGCACGAAGAAACTTGCAACCTCGCAGCCTGCGAAACAGCTCAGTATCGTGCGACGCGCTGCTGTGATAATACATACGGCATTAGCACCTAAATTGTCAGCGGGATGCTCAAAAAGGCCGTCAGCAAGGCCGCAGCGAGTGAAGACCGGAGGCGTACCCTCTGGGGTACGTTGAGGATCTGAGCGATGCGAGAACGAAGCCGGAGGACTTTTTCAGCATCCCGCTAAAAGGATTTCATGACTTCGCGCGATAAGATCGGGCAGCTTTTCATGGTCGGGTTTCTGGGCACATCCGTGACACCGGACCTGGCCTCGTTCATCAAAGAATACAAGCCGGGGGGCGTGATTCTCTTCTCTCGGAATCTGGAATCCGTCGAACAGATGGTCGATCTGACCAATGGATTACAGGCCTGCAGTCCCCATTCACCGCTGTTGATTTCGATCGATCAAGAAGGCGGTCGAGTCTCCCGTCTTCCGAAAGGCTTTACGATTTTCCCCCCCTGCGACCTGTTGGGCCGCTGCAACTCCACTGAAATGGCCTACGCGGCGGCGGCCACCATTGCCAAAGAGTTGCGGGCGGTGGGCGTGAACATGAATATGGCGCCCGTGCTCGATGTGAACAGCAACCCGGACAATCCGGTCATCGGCGACCGGCGTTCGGCACCACGCCGGATGTCGTCTGTGAACTGGGAATGGCGACGGCGGCGGGACTACAAGACAATATGGTGGTGGCCTGCGGAAAACACTTTCCCGGTCATGGCGATACCAGTGTCGATTCCCATAAAGAACTTCCCGTGGTCGAGGCATCGCGCAAGCGATTGGAGACCGTCGAGTTCCCCCCCTTCCGCCGTGCCGTGACGCAAGGCGTGGCCTCGCTGATGACCGCGCACGTCCTCTACCGAGCTCTCGATCCAGAATTGCCGGCGACGCTCTCGCCGGCCATCATCACGAATTTCTTGCGCCAGGAGCTGCACTACGACGGAGTGGTGTTGACGGATGATTTAGAAATGCACGCGATCATCGACCATTATGGCGTGGAAGATGCTGCAGTTCGCGCAGTGTTGGCGGGGTGCGACGTCCTGTTGATTTGTAAAGATCGAGATCGCGAAGTCGCCGCCTTCGAGGCCGTCGAGCAAGCGGTGGAGGTCGGGACCATTTCCCCTGAACGGTTGAACCTGTCGGTTGCACGGATCGCCCGCCTCAAAGACCGGTTTGTGGCACCCTATAAACCGGTGACGATCTCCGACGCGATGCTCGTTGCTGGGTGCCGAACCCATCAATCGTTACTCCACTCGATCGAACAGGCTCAGGTGCGGTTATCTCACCAGAAATACTCATGAGCGCTATTCGCGCGAGACACGCGAGACTTGCGAGAAAAGCGGGACGTGTGAGAAGGTCTGAAGGCTGAAGTGTTCGGAGCTTCGTGTCGCGCTTGTCTCGCCCCTTCCGCTCGTCGCGCCCGGCAATCTGCTTTCCCCTTGCAGCTTGTTGGCCGATTCCCCTACAGTGGGCTGCATGATCCGCACATTTCAAGGTATCAAACCGACCATTCCGACGTCCTGCTTCATCGAAGAAACCGGCGTCGTCATCGGCGATGTCGTGCTAGGCGAGCACTGCAGCGTCTGGTTTCATGCCGTCATACGCGGGGACGTGCACTGTATCCGAATCGGAGACCGGACCAACGTGCAGGACCTCTGTATGCTCCATGTCACCCACGATATCCATCCGCTGATCATCGGTCACGAGGTGACCATCGGCCACGGCGTGATACTCCACGGCTGCACAATTAAGGATCGTGTGTTGATCGGCATGGGCGCCATCATTATGGATGGCGCCGTGATTGGAGAACACTCCATCGTGGGAGCCGGGGCGCTGATCACGGAACAGACCATCGTCCCATCCAACAGCCTGATCCTTGGCTCGCCTGCGAAGGTGAAACGATCCGTCACGGCTGAAGAACTTGAGTGGATTAGGAAGTCGGCGGAGAATTATGTCACGTACGCAGGCCAATATCTTGGCAGCCCACCAAAAACCAAACCCGGCTTCCAGATGTAACAGCCCGGTCTGTCTTGTCTATCCGGTCTGTCTGGTTCATCTGGTTAGTTTCGTTCAACCAAACACACCAGACAGATCGAGCAGACCGAATAGACCAGATAGACCAAATGAACAAGACAGACTGGCCGACTTTTCAGCATCCTGCTAGCCTCCCTTGCCGATTTGAATGAAACAGATCGGGTCGCCCACCAATGCCGTCGGATAGTAGCGTTTCCCAACCACGTAGGGCACTCGGTGCCGGTGGCACCACTCGGCAATCCATAGGGCCTCTTCTGTCGTGGTCGTGACCAGGCCTGGCCTCGAAAGTTTTCCCATACAACGTGCCACCAACGCACGCACAATGCGGCGTTCTTTGCCGAACTTCAGCGGATCGAGCGTGAGAGGATTGCCTCGTCCATACGAGAGAGGCGACAGATGCGGGAACCGCTCAGGATCGTTCAACACACTGGCGATCCAGAGATGATCGAATCGGCCCTTCGCCTTGCCCGCATCAACCGCGTGGAAGGTGAGGGGAATCGAACGGCAGGTACGGTTGAGGGCTGAGACTTCGGCTCTCCTGAGATTATAGGGTTCCACCGTCCGACCCAGCTCCTGCGTTTCCATAATCAACGCAGGAAGTTCCGCCACCCCGGCGCCGACGTAGAGACTACAGCCGCCTCGTCTGATTTTCTTCTTTAACAGAACAGCAATCCGACTTCCCAGCCGTTCGCAGGGACCTCGCTTCGCCCGCCAGAACTCATCGCCGCCTTCATAACAGTAGACCGATCCCAGTACGCCATAGTCGAGACGACCATAGACCTCGGTGATGAGGCGGCGGGTCGCAAGAACCAGCTTCGCGCGATGCATCTTCTTCGTCTTCATGGTCGCACACCGGCGATCTGCGCCACGGTTGCGACCACCGTCTCTATCACCCCGGAGAGAAATTCAGGATTCAGTGTATCCACGATATCCGTCTCACGATGGTAATGCGGATTTCTGAAGTTCGCCGTATCGGTCAACATCACGGCTGGATAGCCTGCATCCCAAAACGAGGCATGGTCGCTACGCCGGGTATGGGGCATCGCTTCCCCTCGACCCGGCACCACCAGTGACAGGGTCTTGAGTTGGGCCGCTGGCCGCCTGGCCGCCTGTTCAAGCTGGAGTACCAGTGACCGGGATGCCTCGTTGCCCACAATGGCGAGAAAGTCCCCCTGGGTCGGCACCGCAATTGGCACCCCGGGTGGGATCTGCTGCGTCCCTACCCCGTTCCTCGCGAACCCGACACATTCTAAGATCATCGCGCCGGCTAACTCACGGTGTTCAGCCTTCAAGCGGGAGGCGAAGGCCTGACTCCCCAGTCGATCCTGCTCTTCAAGACAGAACGCCACGATCCAGATAGGCCGCGCGAGAGGTTGTGCGCGGAGGCGCGACGCCACTTCGAGAAGCACTACCAGCCCGGTCGCATTATCATCCGCGCCCGGCGACCCAGACACGGTGTCGTAGTGAGCTCCGATCAGGAGCGGAGGTAACTCCCCTCCACGGCCTGGCCTATCCGGATACCTGATCGCCACCACGTTGCGATAGGTCTTGCCCCATGCACCCACAAGCTGATCGCTCGTGCTCCATCCTGACATGGCAAACTGCGTGGCCAGATAGTGCGCTGCCTTCCGAAGCGCTCGAGGGCTCGTCTTCGGATGACGCTCGCCGACGAGGGCCTCAAGATGGCGGTTGATTCGAATGTGCTGGGTTCTCACAATACGATTGAAGGGATGAACCGACTACGCGGTGATCTCTGTCCCAATACCTTTATGCGTGAATACTTCGAGAAGAATGGCATGTGGAATTCGACCGTCGATGATATGGGCTTTGCCGACGCCGCCTCCGAGTGCATCCAAGCAGGCATGGACCTTCGGCAACATTCCTTCGCCGATCGTGCCCTTCTTCACCATCCGTTGCACATCTTTGCGTGAGACCGTCGAGAGATGGCGCCCATTGGCATCGCGAATGCCTTTCACGTCGGTCATCATCACGAGCTTTTCCGCGCCCAGCGCAGCAGCCATCGCTCCGGCCACTAAATCAGCATTGATGTTGTACGTGTTGCCTTCCCGGTTGGTGCCGACCGGCGCGATAACGGGAATGTAATGATCCTGCTGGAGTTTCTGCACCAACGTAGGGTCGATCGACTGGACCTCGCCGACCAAGCCAAAATCCTCGTCCCCCTCGCCATCATCGAGATCCTTTTCCAGACTAGCGGCCCAGGCTTTGGCCGTGAGCGGTCGAGACAGCATCAGTCCCCCATCCTTTCCACTCAAGCCGACCGCAAGGCCGCCATGGCGATTCAAGAGATCAACGATTTCCATATTAATCTTGCCGGCCAACACCATCTCCACAATTTCCATCGTGGCTTCATCGGTCACCCGTACCCCATGGCGGAACTTGGCTTCGATGCCCAAACGCTGGAGCATCTTGTCGATCTGGGGTCCTCCCCCATGCACGATAACCGGGTTGAGACCCACGTATTTGAGAAGTACGACATCCTGGGCAAACTTCTCCTTCAAGGGTCCATCGGCCATCGCATGGCCGCCATACTTGATGACGATCGTCTTGCCCTTGAACGTACGAATATAGGGCAAGGCTTCGATGAGGACGTTGGCTTTTTTAATCAGTCTGTTCATATCCAGGCCCCCGTAACAGAAAAAGCACGCCACCCAACAAACGCAGGACGAGCATGTTCGCTTTTCACACCCCTCGCAACTCCCGCCCGACATAGAAGGTCGTCGGCAACCGTATGACGATCATGGTGTCTCGTCCTTCACGACACGCACTCCGGACGGACGACCGGCCCTCGGATGCGTCTTATCATAGACGGCCAGGAGCTGGTCCATAGCCACGTGCGTATACTTTTGTGTCGTACTCAATGAAGCATGTCCAAGCATCTCTTGAATCGACCGCAGATCAGCCCCTTCATCAAGGAGATGGGTGGCAAAGGAGTGGCGCAACGTATGGGGACTCACGGAACCACCGGCCAGCCGATTCGAATAGCAGGCCACAATGCGAGCGACGCTCCGAGTCGTGAGCCGCCCCCCTCGGCTGTTTCGAAAAATCGGTGACGAGACAGGCTGCGTCTTTGTCGTCGGATATCGAGCATCCATCAAGGGGCGCTGATCCAAGTAGGCCTGAATGGCCCGTAACGCCAGAGTTCCGATCGGCACAATGCGCTCCTTCCGGCCTTTTCCTCGCAGATGGATCAGTCCCTCGGATGTACGGAGGTCGTCGAGATTGATCCCCACGAGTTCACTCACACGAGCCCCGGTCGAATAGAGCGTCTCCAGCAATGCGCGGTCTCGGAGGGACGATCCTGTGTGGCCGTCAGGAAACTCCATCAAGGCTGCCGCGTCGTCCTTACTCAACACACGAGGAAGGTATTTCGGCTGCTTTGGCGTTCTGATAGCCTCAGCAGGATTGAGGCCGACCCTGCCCTCTCGTTGAAGATAGCGATAGAAACTGCGGAGGGAGGCGAGCTTCCTGGCCATCGACGTACTTTTCTCGCGCTTACGATCCAACCAATACAGATACGCTCGAATGGACTCTGTTTGCGCTGTGGCAAGATCAAACACTTGAGCGGATGGAGACTCCGCCGTCATGAAATTCTGAAACTGTCGGAGATCTGACGCATAGTTCCGAACGGTCTCGTGCGACGCACGGCGTTCCAGTTCAAGGAAGGTTATGAAAGCCCGAATTGCGTCATCCATGTCGTCAAGTCCTCAAGCGCCCGTTGCCCTGTGAGCCGTCGTTTGCGCTCCTTGTCTCTCGTCGGTGGGACAAGCGGGGGAAAGAGTCCAAAATTTGTATTCATCGGTTGAAAGTGCCGAGGGTCCGTGGCCGTAATGTGCGACACGAGACAGCCATGCGCCGTGGTGGGGGGCGGTGTGACCAGCGGCAATCCTGCAAGGCCACGGGCGGCGTTGATGCCTGCCAACCCTCCCATCGCGGCGGAATCCGTATAGCCCTCGACACCGACCAGTTGCCCCGCAAAGAAGAGGGTGCCGCGCGCCTTGAACTGAAGGGTCTCGCGCAGCAGCTGGGGAGAGTTGATAAAGTGTTGCGATGCAGGCTGCCGTAGCGCAAAAACTCCGCTTGCTCCAGACCTGGTATCATCCGAAACACCCGCTTTTGTTCCCCGTACGTGAGTTTGGTCTGAAACCCCACAAGGTTATAACAGGAGCGATGGGCGTTTTCCGTTCTGAGCTGCACCACGGCATAGGCTCGCGCACCGGTCTTGGGATTCTCCAGTCCTACCGGCTTCAACGGACCGAACTGCATGGTCTGGCGGCCTCGCTCGGCCATCACTTCGATGGGGATACAGCCTTCGAAGTAGGCGGTCTTTTCGAATTCTTTCGGTTGGACTTTCTCTGCCGCGAGCAACGCGTCATAGAAGGCATTGTAGGTCGGCTCATCCATGGGACAGTTGAGATAGTCGTCCCCACCTTTGCCGTAACGGGACGCGAGAAATACAATGTCCATATTGATGGAATCGGCATCCACGATCGGAGAGATGGCATCGTAAAAATACAAATGTGCACTGTGGGTCAATTGCGCAATCGCCTGAGACAGTTTATGGGATGTCAGCGGGCCGGTTGCCACAATGCAGAGACAGTCGGTTGGGATCTCGGCGATCTCCTCGTGCAGAATGCGAATGTTCGGGTGACCTTCCAGGGCCTGGGTAATCTTGAGTGAAAACTGCTCGCGATCGACGGCGAGTGCCGACCCTGCCGGCACTCGTACGTCATCCGCCACCCGAATAATGAGCGAGTTGAGGCGGCGCATCTCTTCTTTCAAGATGCCGGGGGCATTCAGGATGTCCGCAGAGCCGAGTGAATTTGAACAGACCAGCTCGGCCAGACCGCCGGTCTTGTGCGCCGGCGTCATCTCTTTGGGGCGCATTTCATAGAGCGTCACTTTCGCGCCACGATTGGCCGCCTGCCACGCCGCTTCAGACCCGGCCAGACCGCCCCCGATAATAACAATATCGTCGCGCATGCGAGTAATGCTCCACGAAGAAAGATTGTGAGCGGTGGCATTGTAGGAACCGCATTTTGGGGATGTCAAGACGACTTCGCGACGCATGGCTCTGACGCCCCGGTTGATCCGATTTACGACCCCGTGCTAAACTTTAAACTCTGTAGGCGATTAGCTCAGGGGTAGAGCGCTTCCTTCACACGGAAGAGGCCACTGGTTCGATACCAGTATCGCCTACCATATTCTCCACCTTCCCAATCCATATCCCGTGACCTTGACGATCAGGGTTCATGATACTGCCTGATGAACCGCTCTAATCCTGGACAGAATCCTGGAGGTCGGCTACACTTCAGTCTATCGAGAGACCGTAGATTCTGAACCGTACAAGACAAGTGAGGTCATCTATGCGGACTACAGCTTTTGCCGTGGGATTGCTCTTGCTCACCATCGCAGTCGGTTGTGCCGGAAACTCCCAACAGCACGCATCGGCTGATGCAGAGGGAAGCTATGCTCCACCAGCCAGCATTTATAGTGTGATGGACCCGACTTCTTTGGTCTATACCGATGTAGCAGCCGGAGCAGCCGCAAACGATAACCCCTGGCGCTGGGCCGGCTTTCTCGCGCACCCCCTTGGAGTTGCGATAGATTTCGCTGTAAACAGACCAATATACACGCTCTCCAGCCAGATGCCGTATCTTTTCGGGTATACGTCCGAAGATTCAATGAAGGATAGCCAGCGGCGATAACTCGTCGCGCCTGCCGTTGTCAGATGTAACGCCCGCTTCTCTCCTGAGAGCGGGCGTTACCTTGTCATCAAGTTGGCAAACCCTTTCACGTTTCATGTATGCTCCTTTCGTGAATCGACATTCACGTGATACGCATACACCTCGCACCGTGCTCTTTCAACTCTGGGCGATCTGGGGGCTAGGACTGAGTCTCTTGCTGAATGCCTGCGACACTCCAGCCAGAAAACCAATCCTCCCGCCGTCTGAAAGCGATCTCATCCTCATGAATTCCACGGCCCTCTGTACGTCGAAATCCTCCTTCCTCAAGACACATCCTCCCTCTACCCTCACACCGCACGAATGGGGCGACGGGCAAGAATGGATTCTCTCTGCAGACCGAAGCCCATCACATGGCGACGAATCCTACTTCTTCGATGAAGATGGCATATTGGTTGGAACCGTCTTTACCTTTCCCTCGGGGCTTGAACTGAATCCCTACCCAGTCCTCCGCCACACCGTCACGCAGCTGAAGCCGACTTTGGAGTTCTATCTCAACGTGGCGAATCTGTCCTCGAAAACGAGCATGGATTCCAGCGCTCTGTACGAAACCGGCGATGAGAAGACCACGACACAGTACTTGATCCTTGGCCCGCGCGAGCAGCCGACCTTGCTTCAAGCTTCTATGACGATCGACCCCTATGTACGGCTGTTCTCGCCCTATCGACGCGAATTCCTGGAGCGGCTGCGCCATCCAAGAGGTCAGAAGCCCGGGCAACAGTTCGACAGTCAAGGCGCGGAGGACAAGGAACCCTTTCTCTCGCTCCAGCAATTCGCACGTGGCCAAACCGCGCAGCTCTCCTACTGTGGGACTCAGAGCTACGATACCGCGGCCGCTGCCTATCAGAAGGCCATCGCAAGCGGCTTTACAAATAACGCGTGGCTGGCAGAAGCCCACCACAAACTGGGCCTCGCGTGGGTCGGGAAGGGCGAGCATGAAAAGGCCAAGACGGAGATACTGCGGTCGTTGACCATCAGCCCCAACAGTCCTGAAATTCTGAACAACCTCGGCACGGTGTACCGCAAGCTGGGAGACAAGGCGAACGCGCTCGCCTCATTCGAAAAAGCTGTCACACTCCGCCCCAACTATGCCATTGCCCGTTACAACTTAGCTGAAGCCTACGAGCCCACCAATCCCAAGCGTGCCCTCTCGGAGTACGAGACCTATCTCGCGCTGGCCGAGGGCATCCACGATGAAGCAGGCCGCATCGCTCTCGTCCAACAGCGCGTGAAGGCGTTAAAACGCTAGTCTATCCCCGATCGATCTTTCCCGCCCCTCACAGAATGTCGAATATGTGATTTTGTTAGGCGCTTGCCCGATCTCGCGGTAGGCCTTCCCCAATCACTCTGCAAGGAAGGATGGGGAAACGGCATGGAGCAACCTATGCGGGCTGGTGTGAGAGCAATCCTCTTGGCAGTCACGGCTCTGTTCCTCATACCACTTCAGGCTCAAGCCGAGCGGAATTGGGAGTTTTCAGTCGGCGCGTTCGGAGGGGGAGCCTTTCACTCCAACGAAGACATGAAGTTCAGTACTGGAGCTAGCGGTTTTCACGTTCATGGAACAGTTCATGGTGTGACGTTGAACGATTCCGGAACATTCGGAGCCAAACTCACCGCGTGGCATCTTCCAAGAAAGTACCGATGGCAACCTCAGGTGGGATTCGAGATCGACTTCACAAGATTCACCGCAAATCTCCATCCCCAATTAAGAGGTGCAGACGGCAATTGGCCCGAACCAGGCTTTCAGCTTGGATATTACACTTTCTTTGATGTTCAGGACATGAGTGTTGATACTTTGGCTGCCAACGTGATGTTTCGCTATCCCGTCTGGTCAACCCCAGATCTTCCGGGGGGACGGATCGCACCCTACGTCGGCTTTGGTGTCGGCGCACAACGAGCCGTCCTGTCCCTCCCATCCACACTATATCGAGAAGTCGATTATGCTCCTGCCGGGCAAGCGCTCGTGGGGATGAAGTTCTTCGTATTCAAAAATCTCGCGGTCTTTGGAGAATACAAACGAATCTGGTCCTCCCATGAGTTCACCTACTCAGACCTCGGTCCCCCTCCTGGATACTTTGAAAAATATTCTGTTGTAACCAATGTGCTTGTTGGAGGCCTGTCCTTACATTTCTAGGAGGTCACGAGAGAGGGATCTAGAATACTACCGGCGGGCTTTCTCTTCTTGTTCTTCCAGCGTCTTGCAGTCGATGCAGAGGGTGGTGACTGGGCGGGCTTTCAGTCGCGGATAGGGAATCGTTTCTTCGCAGCGCTCACAGATGCCGTAGATATTCTGGTCCATTCGAGCCAGCGCCTCATCGATCTTCTTGACTAACCGTTGCTCGCGCTCACGAATACGCATCAAAAAATTCTGCTCGGCCTCCGCAGACGCCTGATCGCTCACGTCAGGGAACGACTCCTGGCTTTTTGGATTGGCGAGACCTTCGACCACCTCTTCCAACAGAGCCTTGCGCTGCCGTTCAAGGTTACGACGAATCACCGCGTATTTTTTCCCCTGGGACGAAGTCTTGGCTTTGCGCTTGACGGTGACAGACTGTACCGCTGATGAAGCGGGCGACATGCGTTTGGAAGAAGAACTTGTTTTCATGCTGCGACCTGCGCGAGGGATACCATCGTCTGGAACGAACGAAACTATAGCAGTGGCCGGCAAGAGGGGTCAATGGTCAGCATGGGCCCGTCAATCTCGGCCACCTGGCTTCTGTTCGCAGTCTCCTGAAAATTATTGTGGCAGGTCGGAACTTCACTGACTTGCATGCCTGAAACAACGGGAGAACATTCCTGCAGGATGCTCAAACAGGCCAGACTTCTCACCCGCCCAACCCTGGCGGCTAGTTCACCCTCCCGCCCTGAGCCTGCCAAGACAGGCTTGGTACCCAAGGACGCAGCCTTGGCCCAGGCAAGGCCGCAGCGAGCGAAGAGGCGAGGCGGTACGGACCGCACTTCGTGGGGCCGTTCGCCCTTGTCATAGATCTTGGCGAACGGAAAATCCCCTCCAGTGCTTCCGATTTCCGAACAACTCTCGTTGAGCCTCTGAGCGATGCGGCCTGCCTGCGCGAAACGCTTCGGCGAAGGCAGGGAACGCGGCTGGCGTGATTTTTCAGCCTCCTGCTACAGATCCCGGCGGCCTTCGATCGACTTGAGTAACGTCACGTCGTCGGCATACTCAATGTCCATTCCGACCGGAATGCCATAGGCGATACGCGAGACCCGGGCTCCGAGAGGTTTCAGTTGATTCGTTAAATAGATGGCGGTCGCTTCACCTTCGATCGTCGGACTGGTCGCAAGGATCACTTCTTCAATTCCTCCAAGCCTCACCCGATCGACCAACTCTTCGGCCCTGATATCGGACGGTCCGACGCCGTCCAACGGAGACAAGGCGCCGAGGAGCACGTGATACAAGCCGCGGTAGGCTCCCGCCCGCTCAATGGCATAGGTCGTACTCGGTTCTTCCACGACTAGAATTCTCGTCTGGTCCCGTTTCGGATCGAGACAAAACTCACAGAGTTCTCCCTCGGCAATATTCCGACATTGCCGGCAAAATGAGAGTCCGTCTTTGACGGCGCGAATCGCCTCGGCCAGGCGAAGCGCGTCTTCACGCTCAGCCTTCAAGACATGGAACGCCAATCGTTGCGCCGTTTTTTGACCGATGCCTGGAAGACGGACTAACTCGCGCACCAACCGTGCGAGTATTCCTTGTTGATCAACTGCCATAATGTGGTTGCCTGCTAGGAGTTCGCGACAAAGCTATTGTGCCTCGGCGGAATTCAATGGCTGTCCTTGTCGTTCGTGAATGGTACAACGGTTCGGAGGGAGAGTATTTGGCGTTCTTCCGTTTCACTCCTCACGATTTCTAGGAGCGACTTCTTCAGCATCCGGCTAGAACATTCCAGGCATATTCATCCCGCCGGTCACTGATTTCATTTCATCTGCCATCATCTCACGAGCCTTCCTGAGGGCATCGTTCGACGCGACCATGACCAAATCTTGCACCATCTCCACATCGCCGCTTTTCACCACTTCGGGATCAATGACAATACCGACAAGCTCCATAGCCCCATTGGCGGTGACCATCACACTGCCACCGCCGGCTGTCCCGGTCACAGTCTTCGACGATGCCTGTTCCTGCACCTTCGCCATTTGAGCTTGCATGGCCTGCGCTTGCTTCAACAGATTGCCCATGTTGCCCATCGGGTTCTTCATTCCTTGACCTCCTTGTGGCTCGACACCGGTCTGACATCTGCGAGCTCTGCTCCAAATATCTCCAGCGCCTGTTTGATGACCGGATGGGCCCGTGCTTGCTCGAAGAGGACCAGCCGTTGCTCTTTTTCCTTCGCCACCCTGAGTTGCGCCATCGTCGGGCCTGAAGGGTCCGACTCTGACAATTCGACAATCCGCACACGAACCGTCTGACCGCTCAATCGTTCACAGATCGATGTGAGCACCGCCATATTCTCAGGATTCTCGATCATCCCTCGGGCCGCCATCTCCTGCTTGGCAAATCCAATGGTCACAACATGGCCTTCCACGCCCACAAACCGTCCCCGCTCTAGAAAGGCGGCAATTCTGGAAGAGGTATTGCCCACCTCCTCTTGGACTTGTTCCCAATTGAGCGTCACCACAACGCGCCCGATATCAGTCGCAGACGAAGCCACAGGCGTCGAAGCCTTCACCTCACCGGCAGTGTCAGGGGACCTGACATTCGGAGGATTCGTCGAGGAGCCTCGTGGAAGCGCCGCATTCCCCACAACAGAAGACCTCGACGTCACTGGAGCGACTGGTGCGGGAGTCGTCGCCTGCGGAGACCTCGATAACGGTGCGGGAGCTGAATGTTCTGAGCGACCAGTCGAAGCCGGTTTCTCTACGGGCACTGGAGCAGGCTGAGATGGGCGTACCGTTTGAGCTGGCGGCACCACCTGTTCAGCTGATTTCCCCTCCGCCCGACGTAACAACCGGGTGGCTCGCACAGCCGCTGTTTCGAGCACGAATCGGGGATGCGCGCTCAGCCTCAGCGAGTCCTCCGCTTGTGTAAAGATGGCCAACAATTCCTGCAAGAGCTCTGGTGAAAACGAGCGCGCATCAGCGGCCATCTGCGTAAGATCTTCCGCGGATGCCTCGATCAACCCCTGCCATTCTTGAGGTGAGGGCACCACGGACACCACCAGCATGTTGCGCAGATACTCGACGACTTCCGCACAATAGGCCCGCAGATCATGCCCTTGGTCCAACAGTTGCGCCAGCACGCGTAATGCCGCCGCACTCTCCTGCGCCGTGATCGCCTGAATCACCGCACGAACGAGTTCTTGCGGAACCGCTCCCAGCAGGGCTTCCAGATCCGCATGCACAATGGTCTGACCACCGAACGCCACGGCTTGATCGAGCAGGCTCAACCCATCGCGCATACTACCTTCGCTGGCCCTAGCCAGCGCCAGCAGGCTGCGCTCCTCAATCACGATCTGGTCCTGCTCAACCACATGACGCAGCCGCTCGACAATCTCAGTCCGCGCAATTCGACGGAAGTTATAATGCTGGCAGCGGGAGAGAATCGTGGCCGGAATTTTGTGGATTTCTGTGGTGGCGAAGATAAACACGACATGTGGCGGCGGCTCTTCCAGCGTCTTCAAGAGCGCGTTGAACGCCGAGTTCGACAACATGTGGACTTCGTCGATGATGTAGACGCGATACCTTCCACGAAAGGCCGCGAACTTGACGTTCTCGCGGATCTCACGCACATCGTCCACACTCGTATTGGACGCCCCATCGATCTCCATGACATCGACGGAAGTCCCCTGCGCAACTTCCAGGCAGTTGGAACAGGCGCCGCAGGGCGTACCGGGCAGCCCCTCCTCGCAATTGAGGGCCTTGGCGAGAATTCTCGCAACCGTGGTTTTCCCCACGCCGCGGGTCCCTGAAAAGAGATAGGCTTGGGCAATTCGTTTCGTGATGATGGAATTGACCAGCGTCTGAACCACGTGTGGCTGCCCAATCACGTCATCAAACGTGCCTGGTCGGTATTTTCTGGCGGAGACTTGGTAATCCAACGTCGCTACACTCCAATTATGAGTTCTGAGTCTAGAGTTCTGAGTTGTTCGTCTTGGTGATGGAAAAATTCGTTGCTCTCAACTCAGAACTTAGAACTCAAAACTCAGCACTTCTTCGAAGAGAGCGGGGCCAGGTGATCCTGCGGCACACAGAACTGACCGCTTACCGTTGCTTCCTTCCGGACCTGGCGGGGTTCACAGGGTTCTGTTGCACAGGGCCCAGCCCCTTCTTCAATTAGTTCTGAGTGCTGAGTATGAAAGCGACACTCTATTCCGTTCTCTTATCCTCTAACTCAGAACTGATAACTCAGCACTTCTTTGAGTGGCGGAGAGGGTGGGCATTCGAAGTCCCGCGAGTAAAAACTGCTCGCGCTCCTACTGAGGGGGCCAGCCCCCTCGTAATCTCCCCACGCGGGGGACACACCCCCCGCGATCCCCCTGTTCGAATCCCACCCTCGGGGCTTTCATGCTCTTCCACACTCTTGCTCCTTACACTTCACGCCTCACGTTTCACGTCTGTATGGCGGAGAGGGTGGGATTCGAACCCACGGTCCCATTGCTGGGACGCATGCTTTCCAAGCATGTCGATTCGACCACTCTCGCACCTCTCCACACCGATTTTCGCGAGGCGGCATCTTAACACGCGGCCTGATGACCAGCAAGGTGACCGTCAGGGCTTTGACCTTCCCGGCTCCCCATCCTAATACCTACACTGCAAAGAGCATAATGGGAGTGTAGAGGTGAAGGCTCTTATCTTGCCAGGTATCCTGTTCCTCATCCGGTAACAGCTGTCGTGCTCTCACCATCCACATTTCCTCAGCACCCGAATCCGTCGCGATTATTACGCCTCTTCGCTTCTATGGCGAAACAGTCTTCCTCTATACCAATTCAGTCACAATACTGAATGGCCATACTCTTACAGACGCTGTCTACCGGCCGTACCTCTTCAAAACTGGTTGATGAAAGGCGCCTATCACTGCCAACGGCATCCGCCTTGCTTCTTTCCCGCAACCATTGCTCCACATGCACTGCTCGCGTCAGCATGTCTCGTCGTGTTCATGCTTGCCTTACCGTAATGGTCTCGGCTAAGCAATAGGGATGGTGGGGCCGAATAGTCAGACTCTCAACGCATCCGCATGAGACTGGGAAATGGAATCATTAGGTATTCACTCATCTGGTAGGAGGGTTTGATGAAGAAGGCATTCTGTGGGTTTGCCCTAGCACTGGTTGGTTGTTTGATTGGAGAAGCGTTATCCACGAAAGCCCATGCTCAAGATGTTCGTTCAGCTGCATCTGCCACATCGACGGTCCATGATGTTGTGACGTTGAACAACGGCAGCATCATTTACGGCGAAGTCATCGAGATGGTCGGCGGTGTATTGCGCATCAAGACATCTGCCAGCCCCGACAATGTGCTGAAAGTGAACTGGAGCGACGTGTCAACACTGTCTGTGAATCACCCAATCCCCTTCCATCTGAAGGAAGGGTCCGTGATTAGAGGGACCGCCACAGCAGGACCAAACGGAATATTGAATGTGCAGGCGGACCCCTTGAAAGGCGCGATAGAAGTCCCGATGGACTCGGTGACCTCCATGAATCCCGTCAATCAACCTCCGGTCATTTACTCAGGCAGTGTCACCGGTGGCTACTCTCAAACCACCGGAAACAGCCAATTGCGCAATACCAGCCTCCTTGGAGATTTCGTGGCTCGGAGCGAACAGCTCCGGCTCTCGATAAACGGTCGTTACGTCTATGGTGAGAACGCCAATACTCTTGTGGCTCGCAACGCGCGCGGGACGATGAAACTCGACTTCTTTCTTACTAAACGGTTCTATTGGTTCGCCTCCTCCTACTTCGAAAACGATCGCTTCCAAGACCTGAAAATGCGAACCGCCATCGCCACCGGACCTGGCTATCAATTCATCGAACGGGGAGACTTCTCCGGCATCCTTAAAGATATGACGTTCTACACCGAAACCGGCGTCGCCTACTTCAATGAAGATTTCGGCACAGCGGACGACAAGTCGAGTCTTCGCGCACGCGTGTCCATGAAATGGAACTGGCCACTCTTGGACGATCGCATAACGCTGTACCATTCCGACGAAATTTTTCCCTCGCTCCAACACTCATCCGACGTCTTTCTCACGATGGATAACGGCGTGCGGTTCAAGATTTGGAACGGATTCGTGAGTGGCTTCCAAGTCACCACGCGATATAACAACAAGCCGGCGCGTGACACCGGAGATACGGACAACTTATACCTCGCGACCCTCGGATACAGCTTCGATACAACCAGGAAACGGTAGTCAAGATGACGGCCAATGCAGTACACCCTCGATTCTCAAAGGAGGAGCTATGCTGAAAGAATTTAAAGCGTTCGCCATGAAGGGCAACGTGCTCGACATGGCGATCGGTGTCATTATCGGCGGCGCATTCGGGAAAATCGTCTCCTCGCTGGTCAGTGATGTGATGATGCCTCCCATCGGACTGCTCTTGGGCGGCGTCGATTTCACAGGCCTGTTTCTCAACCTCTCCGGCACCGCTCAGCCCTCCCTCGCAGCCGCAAAAGCTGCCGGAGTCCCCACGCTCAACTACGGGGTTTTTCTACAGACCCTGTTCGACTTCATCATCATTGCCTTCGTGATCTTCATGTTGGTCAAGCAGGTCAACCGGTTCAAGAAAACAGCGCCTCCCGCACCCCCAGCCGGGCCGAGCAACGAAGAGAAATTATTGATGGAGATCCGCGATGCTCTGAAAGACCGCCATTAAGCGCCCATTTCCAAGAGGTTTTCCACGATGCGGGAGTGGGGAGACTCACACCAGAATAAGCTGGGCAACCTGATCGTCCTCCTGAGCGCAGTAAAGGGCAGCTTGGCCACTCCCTTTAAGTGCGGTTCAGGGGAGAAACAAGATCTAGCTCGAACGCGTTTTCACAGGTCTTCTGGTTTGAGACCTGTCACCTTCGATAGGCGGGCCAGCATGCGCGGGCCAACCTCGTCGCGATCATGAAACGCGAAGACGACATCGGGCCACCCAGTCCGTTACAGGATTTTATGAGAGCCAGTGATTCGTTTGACCTGCCAACCGATGCGGAGGAGTCCAGAGAGAACACGAGAGGCTTGGGTCGATGGCCAATGGCTCATGCCGCAATGAACGAGATGTTCAGAAGCTCCTCAGGCACCGCCTCATCATGTTCGAGACGATCGGCCATTGCTCGAAGAGCCAAGGCTTGGACAGCCGCAAGCGCAGCAGCCTTCGTCTGTCCATAGGCCATCACGCCAGGCAGTGTCGGCACCTCGCCAATCCAGCGGCCATCTTCATCTTGTTCCAACTCGATCTTGAGTTGGGTAACCTTCGCCATGGGCATCCTTTACACCGTTCGACCAAGGCTAGGCTAAGTCCCACCACACGGAAAATCAAGTAACTATCAGAGGGGTGAGAGGGCGGGCCAGGTGCCCTTCTTGCTCGCAGAACAGGAAAGGGGATGGAGCCTGATGATCTTCTGTGCTCGCGCAACGCGTGGGAGGAGAAGGGTAGCCTGGTCGTCCTCCTGCTCGCGGAACGCGCACGATCGGAATGTGCTCGTTCGACGCGCGCAATCGAGGATCAACCAGGCTACCCTTGAGAATGAAGTGGAGGATTGGGATAACGCGCGCAGTGGAAGATCAATCAGCCCCCATCCCCAGAGAGAAAATGAGCGAGCTTGGAGGGAGCATGTATATCGTTCGATGCGCGCAGTAAAGGTCAGCCTTGGCTACTCCTCCAAGGAAATGCATCAATAGTGTCCGACAGATTCAATGGGTATCGGCTTGAAAGCTAGAACTGGCACGGATTTCCTGGCATGTCAAGATGTTAACGACTTGAACTTGGTGC
>JAWXBV010000068.1:0-12958 GCA_034440335.1 Nitrospirota bacterium
GCCGAGTTGGCCGCGTTGAATCTCAAACGCGCTGACTTCCATGGCGACTGGAACTACACACTGCTGCCGCTTCGACGGACAAAGTAGTTAACTTATTATAACGCGAGTCCTTAGTGGTGCCCGCGCCATGTCCTGCAGCGGCATGACTGTATGGTCGCTATGGCTGGCTCTGTGCGGAGGAGCGCCAGGTGAGATACAGTTCGAAGGGGCCGTTCCGGGAGGCGTTGGAGCGGAAGGGGCACGCCACCCCACTCCCTCTCCGTCCCATTTCCGCAAGGCTGCTAGCTGTAGGTCTGTTCGTTTCGTTTGGCGAGTTTGAGAAGGACGACTTTTTTGCGCTGGTCGTCGACATCGTACAACACCCGGTAAGGGCCTACCCGTAGTCGATACTCAGCGGTGAATCGTGACACGATGAGTTCTCCTGTCAGCTTCTTCGTGCGTTTGCCTTGAGGCCGTGGATTGGTTTTAAGCGATCTGATGGCGGCAACGATGGCGGTTCTGTCATCGTCGGGAATCTTTTTCAATGTCTTTTGGAAGAGGCGTTCGACCCGCTCACTTGGGAAGACGACGTCGTATTCCACCTAGAAACCCATTTTCTTAAAGAGCCTCTCCGCAGGGACTGCTTTCCCCTGCCCGTACTCGATCCGTGCCCGTTCGATTTCCATGAGAAGTTTCTTGTCCTTTAACTCATCGAGAGTGTCGACCAAGTTCAGCATGTCCTCGTAGGGAACAAGGAACGACACTGGCTTGCCATGTGAGAGAACCATCGTGGGAGATTTAGAGTGGATCAGTTTCGACAGTTGCGCTTGGGCAACTCGTACGTTGACCGGCTTCGCGTTTCGTACCAAGCTTGTCGCGCTCATGTCAGGCCTCCGATTGTATGGCAATTGTATAGACATTAGCAGACTTCATCGTGCACGGCAAGGCGGGATCTGTAGATTGCGCTGTATGTGTGGTACAGGTCAGGATTCTTCCTGGCGCAGCACGCAAGGACCGTTCTCTGAAGCCTTGGAGCGGGAAGGCATGCCGCCCCGCCACCGCAGGAACTTTTGTCGGATGGGAATGGGAAGGTTGTGGGGTTACTCCTGAGGCTCCTCGCCGCCTTCCCATAGTTTCACCGTCCGATCCCACGAGGCGCTAGCCAGTTTCATTCCATCCGGCGACAGGGTGATGCCGGGAACGGCTGCGGTATGGGCCTTGATCGTTCTGAAACAACGACCGTTCGACAGATCCCAAAACTCGATCGTGGCATCGTCGCCGGCGCTGATGAGCACTTTGCTGTCCGTGCGAGATGAAAGGGGTCGAGAGTCTTTGTTTGGTGAAGCTTGGCCGCGCCGTTGCAGGGGGTCACGCTCCGATGCCTCTGCTTGAACCTCGCGATCGAGTCCGACAGGTGCCGTTCTTCTTCTGAGTCCAGAGAGTCGGTAATGATCTCGGTGAGGATTGAGTCTGAGAGACTGTAGGGATAGGCATCTCGTAGGTCTTCCAACAGCTGTTCGAGATCGACGCGAGTTTCGGCCATGTCTCACTCCATGAGGTCTGTCCTGTGTGGCGAAAGGGACTGTAAACGGGAGGCGCAGACGCAATCAAGGCGAGATCGAAATTCGAAGATTCAGCCTGGATCGATCATGAGTCATTGTGTGAGGCGCGCCGCGAGCCGTGAAACGGGGATTTCAAAAAAGACTCCCAGCCCCGTTGTTGGTCACGAGAAGTTTGCCGAGATGACCGACCGGCACTGGGACGGTATCGCGTCCTGCTGTAAGCCGGAGAACAGCGTCGCCTTAGGATTTGCCGAGGGCATGAACAACACGATTCGCGTCATTCGGCGGCGAAGCTGCGGCTTACGCGACGAGGAGTACCAGCTCCCGAAAGTCCTCACCTGCATGTTCGACCCGATATGAAATCAGGCAGCAATCACCCACTCGGGGAGGGGCAGAGCCGATAAAATATTCCTCCTACCCAGTGACCCGCTTAATATTTGAGGGGTTGATGACTCCGATGGGAAGCAGAGGAGCCTCACGAGAGAGCTCGAGCACACCGTGAGCCATTTCGAGTGCACCGTTGAACATCACGCCATCTTCCATCGAAAGGATCGGCGTCTTGATGCTTCCCTCAATGACGGCCGGAGCCCGGAGTTTGATACATTCTTTTGCGACGATATCCCCGGTAATCTTTCCTTTACACACAATGGTTCCAGCGGTAACTTTTCCCTTGATGACGGATTCTTCACCTATCAACAGTACGCCGTCAGTATGAATTTCTCCGTCGATATGCCCGTCAATTTTCACCGTGCCGCTATAGGAGATCGTCCCCTTGAATTGGACTCCCTTTCCCACAAAGGCACTAATGTCCCCAGTCCCTTCGGTACTTGTTGAGTTGGCAGCCACCATAACAACCTCTTTGCCTTCCTGCTCGCGTGAGCTCGTCTCTAATTTTTTCTCCTGACCCCACATGGACGCGCCTCCTCGAGTTCGTGATTCCATTGTGCCCGCAATCGTTACGTATGGCGATTACAGCCCAGGCAGGGTAGTAAGACTTGTGGAAAGATACAACGCTACTTAAGTAGGGGGCATATTATATTACGTGTAAATAGTGAGATATTCACAGTAGCGGCCGGTTGAAAATTCCAGCAAAGCCAACTGGCTATCGATGGGTGGCGCAATGGTTCTGGTGACAGTGGGCTGCAAAGCGCATGACAGCTGGGTTGTTTCGCGAGAAAAAAAGAAGTTGGGAGTCTTTGTTTGGTGAAGCGTCGCTGCGCCGTTGCAGGGGATCACGCTCCGATGCCTCTTCTTGACCCTCGCGATCGAGTCCGATAGTTGCTTTTCTTCTTCTGAGCCCAGAGCGTTGGCCATGATCTCGGTGAGGATTGAGTCTGAGAGACTGTAGGGAGAGGCATCCCGTAGGTCTTCCAACAGCTGTTCAAGATCGACGCGAGTTTTGGCCATGTATCACTCCAAGAGGTCTGCCTGTGTGGCGAAAGGGACTGTAGACGTGAGGCGCAGACGCAATCAAGGCGAGATCGGAATTCGAAGATTCAGCCGGGATCGATCATGAGTCATTGGGGTAGGTGTGCCGCGAGCGGTGAAACGGGGTTTGCAGAAAAGACTCCCGACCCTTGTGTCGGTCTTGATATGCGCGGTGAGTATCGAGTGTCTCTCCGATTGAGTGAAGGGTGAGGCGTCGCCTTATCAGGCACCGAAGGCCCGCCTCAGTGTGACGGACACCGAGTAGACGCTGATCCGTCCGTCTCCAAACTTCTCCAGCTGGATGTAGCCCTGGCCTTCGAGTACGTCGAGGATGTGATTGATCAGGAACTGGCCCTTCCCAATTTTCGCCTGTAGATCTGAATTGCTCTCGACGTGCTCGTTCAGGATGGCGCTCGCGACGGCTTGGGTCGTGGACTCGTAGTCTGGTAGGTAGGCCTGTGCGAACTGCTCGAACCCCTCTGTCGTGACTTGGACAAAATATGAAGGGCCTCCGGGGGACTCGACGTGTACGAGCCCTTCCGATTCAAGCACGCCAAGGGAGTCGGCAAGTTCTTGTTGCGGAAGGGATGAGAGCGCCTCCGATCGATGCAACTCATCGCGATCGATACTCGCATAGCCGTTGCGCAAGGCATGCTCGCAGACGATCTTCAGCACCAGGTTGTCGACAGGAGCCAGCCCTTGCATCGTGATTGTTGGGGCACTGACGTAGCCTGGTAGGGTACCGAGGGGCGGCTTGTCCCGAACACCGGTGATTGCGGCGACGATTCTCTCGAAGCTTTGTTCATACGCGGTCAGATCGGAGATCCTTTCCCATAATGTCGACGCCAGACAGGCCGGCACGCGGCAGTCGTCTAGCACGATGGGGATCAGCTTGGTGCCGCCGTCGACATGCTTCACGAACGCCGCATTGATTTCCTCTCTCACCCAAGGCTTGTCGACACTGTTCGTCGAGAGCACAATCACGACGGCCGTTGCGCTGTGAATGCCTTCTTCGAACAGCTTGTCGACCAGACTGTCGCCGGGAAGCATTTCCCAACGATCTAACCACGCATCGATGCCCTGCGCTTGCAATCGGCCGGCAAAGTCGATGACGAAGCGGTCCTTGTCCTCTGACGCGTGACTGATGAAGACCTTTGGTGGCATGGGTGTGCGACGCCTCACTCTGCATGATCTGGCTCTCTATCAGGATGCTGAGAAAATCCGGCCTTTTTAAGCACCCTGAGATTATTCCGGCTCCAGCACCGTACGGAAAACTCCACTCATGTTTTCGACAGCAATCGAGTTTTTCCGCAGTCGGCCAGGGTCTTGGATACAATCTGTTTGATATCCTGCCAGGACTATAGCCTCAGTCCAAGTCATTTCTTGCAGGCTCTTCCCTGCTTCTCATCCATGCAGGATTGTGAGGAGTGCCGCTGTAGATCTGCCCGTTCTGTCTCAATACTTCGTTCTCATGCACGGGCCACAGGGCATAGGTTCATGAGCGTGGAAGAATACCTCTTGACGGCAGGCGAAAACGACGGTATTCCCATGGCCCATGACGTCCTCATCCAACAGGCCGGCCTATGGCGCAGTCATCGCTGCCGCGGTGCTGTGGGGCGGATCGATTGTGGCTCAGAAGCTGGCACTGAGCGGATTCTCCGCGGTTGAAGCCTCGGCCCTGCGGGACATCGGCGGGTTGGCGATTCTCCTGAGCACCTGGTGGTGGCAGGAAGGCACGGTGGCCAAGCTGACCAAGGCGGATGTGCGCATGCTGGGACTGCTCGGGCTCGGCGTGTTGGGCAACCACCTGTTCATTATGATGGGGCTCAACTATGTGAGTGGGGCCGTCGGGGGGGTGATCATCGGATCGAGTCCGGTAGTGACCGCGCTGCTCTCGGCTCTGTTGATCCGGGATGTTCCGCTGCGCGCTGTGTGGGCGGGTGGTCTCCTGTCTTTTGCGGGGGTGGGGTTGGTCTCTGTGGCGGGGTTTCAGGCCGCGGGCGATCAGCCGCTGCTCGGCAGCCTGTTGGTCTTTGGCGGTGTGGTGAGCTGGGCCCTCTACAGTATCGGCAGCCGGAAGCTGATGGAGCGCCACTCGGCACTCACGGTCAATTGGACGACGCTGCTCGTTGCCACCGTCCTCCAAATTCCTCTGTTGTGGACGGATCGCAAGATGCTGGATGCGGGACTCGGGTCCGTGACGACGGCGGATTGGATGGCGCTGGGCTATCTGGTCCTGTTTGCCACGGCGATTGCGCAACAGGCTTGGCTGTATGGCGTGAAGGGTATTGGGCCCTCGCGCGCTTCTGTCTTTGGTAATCTGACTCCTGTGGCTGCCGTTGTGCTATCTGCGGTGCTGCTGCACGAATCGGTAGGCACTAGTGAAATCCTCGGCATTGCACTGATCCTGGCGGGAGTGTGGGTGGTAGATCGGCAAACCTCCCGTCTCACGACTTAACCGGCTGCTGAAAAAGCCCTCCAGCTTCGTTCTCAGCTCATCGAAATCCTCAACGTACCCCAGAGGGTACGCCTCTGGTTTCGAATCGCCTGCGGCCTTGCTGGATGGCTTTTTGAGCAGCCTCCAAGAATTCGTTTCCGTCTTATCCCCCAATTAAAGGGAATACCCAGGCCATCTTTCCCCGCGCGCATCCAACGAGGGCCTTCGGAGGCCGCGCGTTGCGCGAGCACAGAAGATCATCAGGCTCCATCCCCCCCTCGCCCTCGTCTCTGTGATTGCAGTATGATGCGGCTCAATATTAGCGAAGGAGCCGTGCATGTTGGAACAACGTATCGAAGAAGTGAACCAAGCGAACCGCGCGTTCTATGCCGCCTTCGGCAACCTCGACATCAACGAGATGGATAAGGTCTGGGCGCATCAGGAGTACGTCACTTGCATCCATCCGGGCTGGTCGTTGCGCTCGGACTGGCCTGCGGTGCGCGACTCCTGGGTCTTGATCTTCAACAATACATTTTCCATGACGTTCGTGCTGACCGATGTGACGGTGCAGGTGGCGGGCGATATGGCCTGGGTCGTCTGCGTGGAGCACATCACCACCCAACAATCGGACGAACCGCAGCAGGCGCAGGTGTTGGCCACCAATCTCTTCGAGCGGATCGGGGATGAGTGGTTGTTGATACATCATCATGGGTCGGCGGTTATGGGATGAGACGGTCCACTCTCTGTGCTCGCGGAGCCCCCACGGTGAAACGGTGGTCGCTCGACGCGCGCAGTTGAGAGAAGACCGTCTCATCCCATTGTTTTTGGGTGGAGGGAGGGAGAGGGGGATTGTTCGAAGTGCTCGCACAACGCGCGGCCTCAGAAGGCCCTCGTTGGACGCGCGCAATCGGAGACACCCGCTTCCCTAGCCCTGGTTTTGGAAAAGGGGGAATGAAGTTGAACTCGATGGACGGGCGCAGTTGAGTGACAACCCCCTCCACCCCATTTTTATAGAGTGGGGGAAAAGAACGGCGTCGTTCGATGCGCGCAGACGAGAGCAGAACTTCCTCGGCCCATTGTTCTAGAGTGGGGGGAAGCAAGGAACGCTCAACGGGCGTGTTGCCGTTATTGCCGTTTGGTGTAGAATACGTCCATGAGCTTGAAAGAACTTGAAGCCGAGGCACTGAAGCTGGACCCGAAGGCGCGCGCGCGTTTGGCCGGCAAGTTGCTGGAGAGCCTGGAGAATCTTTCCGAAGAAGAAAACACGCGACTGTGGGCTGAGGAGGCTCAGCGGAGAGATGCGGAGATGGACGTTGATTCTGGCTCCAGTTGCTCAGCCGCAGAGGTATTTCGTGAGGCGCGGGCTAAACTGAAGTGAAATGGGGCGAGTCTCCTATCATCGCCTGGCCCGCCGTGAGTTGAATGAAGCCGCACAGTTTTACGATGCTGAAAGCCTGGGCCTTGGATCGGCTTTTCTAGCAGGATGCTGAAAAGGTCCGCCAGCGGCGTTCTCGCATCGCTCAGAGGCTCAACGTACCGAAGCGTACGCCTCGCCTCTTCCCTCGCTGCGGCCTTGCTGGACGGCCTTTTTGAGCATCCTGCGAGTTGTTCATGTGTCAACGCCACGCGTAAGAACACAGCGGGATTTGAGCGTAAACTGAGTTTTTCCGCAGCCTGCTAAGAAGAATGAGGAGGAGGTGGCCAGGTGCCCTTCTTGCTCGCAGAACGCGCACGATAAGAATGTGCTCGCTTGGGACAAGAGCGCGTCTCGGCGCGCTCGGGATTGGGCGGGTGAGAATGTTGCGCTGAATAAAGGGCAGCCTTGGCCACTCCCTCCAAGAAAGACATAAGAAACCGGAAGGCCCTCGTTAGACGCGCGCATTTGGAGACCAACCAGCTCCCTCCCTCATTGTTTATAGTGGAAGGGAATGAGGAGAAAGGAAGTTATGAATCGAGCGGATTTAGACGGCCACCATTTGAGACAGGATATAGTGCGGGGTGATAGCCGGATGGATTATGGAATTGCAGTCTATCCCGGTCGGTGGAACAGGCCGAACTATTGAACTAGTATTTGATTCCCAGGCAGACGTGTCTTCCATCAGGGTGCTAAGGTTACCGTGCTATACTGCACGGCGCCCGCAGCAGGCTTAATAGTTCTGCGGCAGAGGCGCAACCCTGTTTTGGAAAGGAGAAGCGATGACGACCCAGGATCCGAAACTCCTGCGCCTCCGACAGTTGATAACAGAAAATCTTCGGATTCAACGGGGTAGCGAAGAGGCTCCACCTTACATCGACGTGAGCAATGCGATCGTGGATATCTGCGCGAGACAAAACCACGCCGTTTTTGCACGCCGTGGCTGCGGGAAAACTCTCCTTCTTCACGATTCGAACCGGCACCTTGACCCATCGATCAAGTCGGTCTACCTAAACTGCGAGGACTTTAAACATCACTCGTTCCCGAACGTCCTCATAGAGATCTTGGACACGCTTTTCGCGGAGCTTGAGAAGCACCTGACCGGTTGGTTCGGAAAGAAGAGACGCTCAAGACAACTCATTCAAGGCATTCGGACAGAACTCGCAGAACGTCGCAAGTCTGCCGACCTACAAGAAGGAGGCAGTGCAGAGAACCACATCCTCCGAAAAGGCTTCCTCCACCGCTGTATCCGCTGGGTTCAAAGTGACGGGCGCTGATGCGAAAGCCTCGGCAAACCTCGGCGAGAAGGCCAAAGATGAAACTCAGCGGACCTTCAAGGTTCTCAGCGACAAGACTCGAGAACTCGACATGTTGCTTCCACGTCTTAAGGATCAAGTGCGTGAGTTTTTTCAGGTTTCCACTAGTGTCAGGGCGGTTTTTCTTCAGATCGATGATCTTTATCACCTGAGAAGAACTGATCAACCCTTTGTCGTTGACTACATTCATCGTCTCTGCAAAGACTTGCCCCTTTACTTCAAGATCGCTACGTTGCGGCACGCATCGACCCTTTACGCCGATCGTGAGGGGCAACCAGTGGGGGCTCAGGAGCGCCACGACTATCAGCCAATAGACATCGACTATACGCTGAGCAACTTTCAACGCACCCGGGACAGAACCGTCAGATTCTTGAGGAGTTTGCGAAGCTCGCTGAGATGAGTTCAGATGAGGTAAACAGACTTTTTAAGGGCGAGGGTTTCGATCGTCTCGTCATGGCCGGCGGTGGGGTCCCCAGAGACACATTGTCGCTTTTTTTGGAAGTCCTTAGTGCTGTTCAGGCTCAGGGAGGCGATCGAATTGGCAAGGATGACGTGCGCATCCTGAGCCGATCTAACTTCGAGAGAAGGATTGAGGAACTGAAACAGGACTCGGAGGGTGGCGAGCAGGACACGCTAATGCGCGGAATCTATGTACTCAGAGAATTCTGCCTAAAGAAGGCGACGAACGTGTTTGTCGTCTCAGAGCAGATGCTGCAACAGCAAGATGAAGTCCGGAGACTCATTAACCGACTTCTCGACTATAGGATCATCCACAATGCAGGGAGCGCACTAACGCATAAGTCGCAACCAGGAACTTATCAAGCATTCGCTATCGACATAGGTTGCTACGCACACCTTCGCAAACTTGATCGTCGCTTTAATGAGCTTGATCTATCTGAGAGCAACGCCAAGGAAAAAATGCGTTCTGCACCCATACTCGACGTCAGCGAGTTTGAAAAGCAGCTGTGGATTTCGCCCCCGCAGGATGTCGAAGCTGCACTCCTTGCATATGTGACTGTTGAAGGCGACGAACCAGATGCTGCACCTGACCGCGTCGGCCTGTAGTGGTTGCAAGATTCAAGGAGACGGAAAACGGGACAGGCTGCTTTTCTGGTGAATTCCTCGGTCGTCCCGTGATGGCGTGGGGCTTAGGAGCCTGTCCGACATTGACCTTTCTACTGCGGCGAACGATCCGCAACCATCTGCGTCGTTCTCGGGCAGAAAAAATCCTCAATGTATTCCATCGAATACACCTCCAGTTTCTCCAGGCCTGCGGCCTCGCATTTGGCTGCACCTCCTTCGCCTCGTCACGTAGGCGATGGCGGACAGGCTCCTCGGTTTTTGGTACCGTGGCGGTAGGGGCTTCTTCTGCGCGGATGGTGTTGGTCCAGCCTGAATGCAAGTGGGTAGTGCGCGTATTATGCAGAATAGTGTTTTTCGAGATGATCGCGTTGAAAATGTAGGATGTGTCTGATCAATAATTCCTGATTCTGTGTGGTCATCCTGACGAAGCGGGCGTGTAAGCGGTAGGTATCGACGTGATGCGGGACGGGATCTAGCCACAATACTTCGGCGTAGACTTTGAAGATGACTTGATCGGGCAGGATCAGGGTGAGCGACAGGACTTCATCGGGTTTGTAAGCAACGTTTACGGTCACGCCAATGCCCCCGCCGCTAATATTGACGGACTTCTCTATGAGCTCACCCTCGGTTGTGTCCGTCTCGGACTGAATGCTGATGGGCAAGACGGCGTTGACGCGAAAATACTCGCGACGGTTTTTTGCGGACGGCTGTGAAGTCGGTGCATCAGATGGCATGTTACGAAAAAGTATAGCAAATTCAAGGAGGGGAAAATGGGACAGCAACTGTTCTGGCGAATTCCTCGGTCGTCCTCGCTCGCGTAGGCTGGATTCCAGCGCGTAGGAATACGGTGGCAAGAGCCATGTACTTGTGGGATGGCGTGGGATGTTAGGATTTCGGCGCGGCGGCGGTGGGGGCTTCTTCGACGCGGATGGTGTTGGCCCACTCGGCAACGAGGGGGTCGCGTGCTTCCATCGTCATCCCGGCATACTTCATAAACATCTGCGGGCCTTTGCGGCGGCGCCAGGTCAGATAGTTGAGGAAGTGATCCCGATAGATGTTGGCGTATATGGGGACATTGCGAGGTGGAACAATGAAAACAGTCACGCTTGAAGTACGCTCACCTGACGAGGGTATGGATGAGTTTGTGCAAACCTGGAAGTCTGGGAAGGCTCAGCGGTCGGCGCGCATTGGATTCGCGACTCCGGAACTCCTATGGAAGGTTCTGTCGGCCAAACGATGACGCGAAGTATTATCAGGTCCGCGCCGTGAAGCGGGCTGTTGAGGAGTCAACGTCATGAACGATACTGCGCGATACGCAAAGATTGTCGAGTGGTCGGAGGAAGACCAGTGCTTTGTGGGCAGTTGTCCGGGTCTAATTGACGGCGGCTGCCACGGCACGGACGAAAAGGCTGTTTTTGAGGAGCTTTGCCAAGCTGTAGAGGAAGCGATTGCACTCTATCTGCAGGATGGGAAGGCTCTTCCCCCGCCAACGTCGGGCCGCGATTTTGCCAACAAGATGCAGAACGTCGCATAACCGTGCAGTCCACCCCAGGCGCCAAACGACGGCGCGTCGCGTAGCTCCGTATTAGGCATCGCCAGTCCTTCAGTTGTGGCATGATTCGACTATGAAACGGACCAGACGGATTACCACTGCGGTACCGCCCACAGGCGCACCGTTCCTCCGGCGAGTCGTGAGTCTCCCTGAGAAGTTCGATACGACTCGATACCCGTTCAACATCCAGGCGCTGTCTCAAGGAATCGATGTAGCGTTTCGGACCAATGTCACATTTTTCATTGGCGAGAATGGGAGCGGGAAGTCCACGTTGCTCGAAGCGCTCGCGGAATGCTGCGGATTCAATCCTGAGGGTGGCAACCGCGACCATAACCGGGAGGTTTTCGCTGACCGATCTGAGCTGGCGCAGGCTCTTCGACTATCATGGGCTCCGAAGGCGACCGAAGGCTTCTTTCTGCGGGCCGAGAGCTTCTATAATTTTGCCACCTATATCGAGCAGGTATCAGATCTGCGGGCGTACGGCGGCAAATCGCTGCACGAGCAGTCCCACGGTGAATCCTTCCTCTCGCTCTTCGCAAATCGTTTCGAGCAAGGGCTCTACATCCTCGATGAGCCGGAGGCCGCGCTGTCGCCGCAACGGCAACTCTCGTTCCTCAAGATCATTCACGATCTCGAAGTCCCTGGGCATGCTCAATTCCTCATCGCCACGCACTCGCCGATTATCTTGAGCTATCCTGGCGCCGTGCTCTTTAGCCTTGACGGAGAGAGTATCCGAGAGATTGCCTACCGTGAATCGGACCACTATCGCGTGACGCGCGATTTCCTCAACGCACCCGAGAGATATTTCAAGCATCTGTTCGATACCACAAGCAGGGAGGACAGTGATGCGTAAAATGGACATCTTCCAGCCGCGTCTCGCGTGGCATGGAGGCGCCGATCAAGGGCAGCGTTATGGCTTCTGAACGGCGGCGGTGGGGGCTTCTTCGACGCGGATAGTGTGGCCGATTCAGTGGCGGCGGTGGCGCGGTTGCTCAGCGATAGACTTCTCTGCGGTGCCCAATTTTGATGATCTCGATCAGGCTATGGTCATCGTCTACGGTATAGACGACACGATAATCACCTTGTCGGATGCGATATGAGTCCTGCCCCGCCAGCTTCTCGCTGACGGAAGGCCGTGGAATAGCCGCAAGTTCTTTGATCCTTTGTGTGATTCGCTGAAGATCTGCTTTAGGGACTTTCCGCAGCTCGCGCTCTGCGGATTTCTTGATGAGGACGCTATAAGAGCCCGTCACGCTTTAAGTCCTCGATCACCTTTTCAAACGGACGGGAGGGCTCTTTGCGCTGTCCAGCAATAGCGGCTAGATCTATGTCGTCTTCCCGCATGGCTTCCAGCACCGCAGCATTGATGAGGTCAGAGACGGTTCGATCAGTCGAGGCTGCTTTGGTTTTCAGGGCTCGATACACTTTTGGTTTCAGATAGACCGTCGTTCTTGTATCTGTTGCCATGTTCTCATCTCCCACCTTCTGAAAAGGGGCACTGTCTTGTGTCGGCATTGTAGCATGGTCGAGGAAGGTCAGCCAGATAGCCTTGGCTTTCTGGTCGGCGCTGTCATTGGAGGAATACTGTGTGGGTTAGGTTTTTGGCGCGGCGGCGGTGGGGAGTTCTTCACGCGGACGGTGTTGGCTCAGTCTGACTGCAAGTGGACAGTGCCCCTATTATGCGGAATAATGTTTTTCGAGATTGCTGCGTTGAAAACCTAGGATGTGTCTGATCAATAATTCCTGATTCTGCGTGGTCATCCTGACGAAGCGGGCATGGAGGCGGTAGGTATTGATCTGGTACGGGAGGGGGTCTAGCCACAACACTTCGGCGTAGGCTTTGAAGATGACCTGATCGACAAGGATCAGCCTGATCGACAGGATATCGTCAGGATGGTAGGCCACGTTGACCGTCATACCGATGCCCCCGCCGCTGATGTTGACGGACTTTTCGATGAACTCCCCCTCTGCTGTGTCCGTCTCGGCTTGAATGCTGATAGGCAGGATGGTGTTGACGCGAAAGTACACGCGACGGTTTTCTGCGGACGGCTGCGAAGACGGTGCATCAGATGGCATGTTACGAAAAAGGGTTCTTCGTCAATTCTACTGTGAATTTTTTCCGCCATGAAGCAGAATGCTGTTTTTTGGATTGGACGACAACCCCATGAAAGACACCGCACTGTACGA
>JAWXBV010000069.1:0-4450 GCA_034440335.1 Nitrospirota bacterium
ACGAGCTGCCGGTCATCGACATCCATTCACTCTGAACCGCCCGCCAAGGGCTGCGGCGGAAGCGGCCTGCGCCGAGCGTGAAGAACCGCGATCCCACGGCTGTTTTCACAGGAATCGAAGACCGGCTGTCGCGCCACAAGACAGCCTCAGCCCGATTCGGCTACGCTCAGAATCCGACCAGCAGCCATCACCACGTTGCGGTAGTGCCGTTGACCGTCCTATCCTTGCATGCATGCGGTGCTAGCACGTGACAAAAGGGTGTCAGGCCTCGGAAAATGGATGTGGTTGCGATAGCAACCACATCCCAACGGAGGCCTGACATCATGTTTCTCTCCCACGAAAAGGCGTTCCACAAGGCGAATTCCCAGCTGCAGGAAATGGTCGAATTCGCCGTGCATTCAGCGAAGACTGGCGAGCGGACCGACGGGGTCGAACGGGAGCTTTTCTCGCGGCTCCTGGGCATTGGCAAGACGGTTCTCCAGGCGTTTGTCACGGCCCAGGGTGATGGCGATGAAGGGGCTCGTGTCGAGCAGGAGGGCGTCTCTCTCCGTCGCCTAAAGCGTCTTCGGCGACGGCGGTATCTCTCGATTGTTGGCGAGATCCGGATCAAGCGGTGGGTGTACGCTCGCCGGGAAGGCCAGAAGGTCGAGCACGCTCCGCTCGATGCTCGACTTGGCCTGCCGGAAGGGGAGTTCTCCTACGTGCTCATGGATTGGCTGCAGCAGTTCTGTGTGCATGTGTCGTTTCACGAAGCGGTCGGCGGCCTCGAGAAGCTTCTGAATCTGGCCCCGAGCGAGCGGGCCGCCGAGCATATGAACCAGCATGTGGCCCAGGATGTCGAGGCTTTTGAACTTTATCAGCCGCTACCACTCTCAGAGAAGGAAGGCGAGATTCTGGTTACGACTGCCGATGGCAAGGGCGTGCCCATGCGTCGTCCGCTGGAGGAGCGAGTTCATCGATCTCATCCCCGGCGGACCAAAGGAGAGAAGGCCAACAAGAAGCAAATGGCCTACGTGGGAGCGGTGTATAGCATCGACCGTTTCCGACGATCCTCGAGCGACGTCGTCGATGAGGTCTGTAGAAAACGGCGGGCCGAGCATAGGCCCAGGCCTTGCCAAAAGCAGGCATGGGCCGAGATGACACGGCGCCCTGACGGCGCCACAGGGCGGGAGCGGGTCTTTCTCGAGATGGCAGCCGCGTGCTCGAACCGTGATCCGAAACGGTGCAAGACGCTCGTCTGCCTGCTCGACGGCGAGCGGGCGCTCTGGGATATGGCTGGGCAGCGGCTCCCGAGAGCCGTGGGCATCCTCGACCTCTTTCACGTGCTCGAACGGCTATGGACGGCTGCTCACTGCTTCCACCCCGACGGGAGCAAGACACACCCAAGTCGCCTGCCGTCATCTCGTGAAGGATCGGATGGAAGGCACCGGCATGCGCTGGACGGTTCAAGGCGCCCAGGCCATGCTTCACCTACGCGCCGTCTACCTCAACGGACGCTGGGACAAGTTCGTCGAGTACCACATACAATCCGAGCAAGACAGGCTCTATGGGAAAGCTGCGGCGTAGAGATGTGCGAGTTACACCCAATTGATTTCTCCTGTCCTCCTGTCTCCGAATTTGTCCATCAGAAACGGCACACATGTTAGCTTTTCCACATTTGCCGGAAGCCCCCCGGCCCTTTCGAGTGGCGGCGGCAACAATTGCGTCGAAATCCCGCTGGGCCTTGGCACGTGCCACAGCAAAGTCGTTTCTCGAACACAACCCGGGCATCCCGTTCTATGCGCTGTTGGCGGATGAAGACGAGGGGTTGATCGATCCCGATCGCGAACCGTTTTCCATCATTCGACTCGACCAATTGGGGCTCCCGGAAAAGGACCGTTTCTGTTTCCAGTACTCCGAGATGGAATTGAGCTACGCGCTGACGCCCTACCTAATCGAATATTTATTGAACAACGGATTCGATGGGGCGCTGTTCCTGAAACAAGAGACGATGGTGCTGGATGAACTGGGACCGATTTGGGAGAAACTCCGCGAGCATCCCGTCGTGGTGACGCCCCATTTGCTTGAACCCGGTATCGGGGATGAAGCGCTGGCGTGGGAAATCAATGTTCTTCGGGCGGGAATCTTCAACGGCGGTGTCGTCGCATTTTCTGGGCACGACGAGGGACGCGAGTTTCTGTCCTGGTGGAAGGAAATGACGAGCCGCGAATGTTTTCTCGCGATTGAAAAAGGGCTCCACTATGAGCAGCGCTGGCTCGATTTTGTGCCGACCTTCGTGCCAAGTTGCCATGTCCTGCGCGACCCAGGAATCAACGTTGGGCACTGGAACCTGTTTCAGCGGCGGGTCGCCGTATCACCCGACGGTCGCGTGACGGCCTGCGGAGTCAGTTGCCGCATTTTTCGGTTCAGCGGTTATGAGCCGGACAATCCCGAACGATCAAGCAAATACAACGTCGCAGTCACGATGGACCGTGCGGGTGCTGCCGCTCAGATGTTTGAACGCTATCGATCGTTGTTGATCGAGGGCGGATATGAGACGTCGAGACGTTGGCCCTATGCGTACGGACATTTCGACAACGGCGTTCGCGTGGCAGACATCACCCGTCGGATTTATCACGATTGGCCGGGTTCCGTCGAACGATTCGGCAACCCGTTTTCCACCGCATCGGCAGAAAGTTTTTACCGCTGGCTGAACGCACCCGCAGAAGAGGGGAACTTGCCTGGGGTGACAAATTTCTGGAACAGCGTCTATCGCAGGCGGCCGGACTTACTATCCAAGTTTGGCGATCTAAGCAGTGACAACCGAGGCCGCTTCGAGACTTGGATCCGCACGACCGGCATCAAGGAATATGGAGTGATGGAGCCATGAAAGGGATCATCGTAGGCACGATTGTGACGGAGGATGTTCTCCCTTTAGCGCTGGTCCTGATGGAGTCCTTTCGCCGACATAATCCTGACATTCCGTTTCATGTGCTGCTCGCGAGCGATCTGCCTGTCAGCCTCACGGGGGAACATCGCGGACTCAAATTGCTCCGAAGTGCCGACCTCGGATTCGCGAGCCTGCAACAAATGTTTCCCGGATATGACCGGAAGCAAACGGTGGTGGCGCTCAAGCCGTTTCTGCTGGAGCACCTGCTGAAAGCGTCCGGCGGGTCAGCGGTTTTCTTGGATGCCGACATTCTGGTGACGGCCTCCCTGACACCGTTGTTTCAGCAAGTCGCACAGCATTCACTGAGCGTGACTCCACATATCAGCCGCACGAAGTCAACGCCTGAGAGGCGCGATCTTGAGCATGTGCTCTTGCTGGTGGGGATGTATAACGCGGGCTTCGTGGGAGTCTCCGACCGCGAAGAGACCTGGAGGTTTCTTGATTGGTGGAAGAGACGGCTGACAACTCACTGCCGAAACTCAATCCGAGAAGGTTTCCATTATGACCAAAGGTGGCTCGATCTCGCCCCTGGGTTGGTAGCCGATTTGCATTTCGTACGCGATCCGGGCTGTAACGCCGCTCACTGGAATCTGTTGGATTTGGAGTTCGAGCGACGGGGCCAAGAATTTTACGTCAACTCGGTCCCCTTGCGGTTTTTCCATTTCAGTGGGTTCGATCCGTCCCGCCCGGATGAGGTCAGCCGGCACATGCCGGGTCGTAAGATTCACGAGTTTGGAGCGGCTGCGGAATTATTCTCGCAATATAAGTTGCTCTTGGATCAGGCGGGATGGGTGAAACCCACAAGCGCTCAATGGTCCTGGGGTCGTCGTCTCGCTGAGTTCTGGCAGTCGGTTCGAACTTCGTTATCTATTTGGCATTGAATGCGAGTAATACTTTCGGGCAGGTTGGAAACCTGCCCTGCGAAGTGGTTCATTCGTCATCGGCTTCGGCAATCTCGGCGGCCGGCAAGTTGGCCAGGACGGATTTGGGGTCAGGCACTCCGAAAATTTGGAATTGGCAGATTCGGCACGAATCGACCAACCGAGAAGGGCAGAGCCAGCACCGTATCAACGCGGTGACTCACGCGACAACGGAATGGCTCCGTACGGACAACTCGGTATCCAAGCTCTTGGCCCGGATTGCCGAGGCTTTTCCAATGGTGTGCCCAGCCTGCGGCGGTGACATCAGGCCCATTGCGTAGCGGCGCAGATCGCCGGCTCGAGCCGGCGAACGTCGAACCGGAGGTTCGCAAGCGGACGAAGGCCAGGATGGCTTCGCCCGCGTGAAGGAAGGCCAGGATGGCCTCGCCCGCGTGAAGGAAGACAGATCCTCGCGCACGTGGGCGAACCGATCGAGCCGCCTCCGGTGTCTCCCGCCAGAGGCCCGCCCACCGAATGGAATGGAGCTCGTGCAGGGACACTTTCGACCGCGACGTCGTACAGGCCTCGCCCGACGAGCTGCCGGTCATCGACATCCATTCACTCTGAACCGCCCGCCAAGGGCTGCGGCGGAAGCGGCCTG
>JAWXBV010000070.1:0-34545 GCA_034440335.1 Nitrospirota bacterium
CCGCATGATTCATGAGCGCTTCTGCTGCAATCGCGGATTCGCTGCTCTTGGGCGTGAAGCGTCTTCGATGCGTGAAACGTCGTTCGTGAAGCGTATTTCTTTCCGGAGCCGGGCGCTTCATGTTTCGCACCTGCTTCCAGCGCTTCACGCTTCACGAGATACGCTTCACTCTCTGCTGTGCTTCACGAGGAACGCGTTTCCCTGGCGATGTCGTCCCTCGACTGTGCTCGGGACCCTGAGCTTTGTCGAAGGGCGACGAACCGTCATGAATCATGCGGGCTAGAGTGAACCTTCCTGACGCGACGGTGCGACTGCTGGTCTCGATAGCGAGGGGATGATCGGTCTGCCACGTCAGGGTTGTCGGGGGACGAGACGATCGCGTCCATCTCGCTCACACTCTTCTAAAATGCTCGTTGAAACCTGCGTTCGTCATCTGTGCAGTGTCCCGTTGCCTGTACCTGAGGCTCAGTGTACATGGTCGTCTGGCGGCGGACGGAGTTCCTTCTCTCGGTTGAGCCGATCGATCTGTTGCGTCAATTCGCCGATGTCTGTCCACCCTGACCCGTCCACCGCAGGGATCCAACGCGCCCGTAAATAGCCATAACGGTCGATGAGGAACTCCATGTGCGTTGGTATGGTTCCCTCGCCGGCCAGATCGGGATTGCTGAGGGTTCTACGGAACAAGGCGTAGCTGCGCACGATCTCCGGTGCGCCCTGCATCACGACCGGGAACGGCATGGCTGACGTGATCGTCGTCATGTCCTGGAGGTTGGGGGCATTCACGGGCACCGCCAGCACCACGGTGTTGCTGGTGCGTAACGTGTCGTAAGCCAGTCGCAACTGATCGAGTCGCGCGCGCGACTCCGGCCACGAAAACAGCACGAGCAGAATTGCTTTCTCTCGACGGAAATCCTTCAAGGTGCCGCTCGCACCGTCATGCGCGGTATAGGAGAAGTTCTGCGGGGCCATGTAGGGCTGATTGGGGGCGACGTAGGGGTTGATGAGGCGTGCTTGATAGCCGCGGGACGTGGCATGGAGAAAGTTGACGACATCCCAGCGATCCTCTTCCGAGAGTGTGTCGACAAACGCCGGCATGGCGGTACCGGGAATACCGTGGGTCAGCCAGTGAAAAAAATCGCCCGCGGTATGCTTGGCCGTATGCGGCTCCGTAAGCAGATCGACTGGTTGGATAGCGAAGGTCTTGGCCAGAACGCCATTGCCCTTGGCTTGGGGGCCGTGGCAGAGCACGCAATTTTGGGCAAATAAGGTCGCACCGTTGGCAACGGAAATGGCATCGAACGGGACCGGCGTCTTGCGGTAGGTTTCCGGAAAAGCCTGAGTCGCCAGGGGGGGCAGCGCGGCAACCAGCGCGCAGACCGCTAGTATGGCCGGGATGGCAATGCGCCACTTCGTCTCCCAGCGTTTGGACCGACCGAGGACAACCGCCCCAACTGCCAGGATAAGCAGCGCGACTCCAATCCCCGCACCGATCATCATGCCCAACCCGCCCCAGGTGGCGTCGATGGAGAAGCGGAATGGATAGGGCCAGTCCTCAATGATGGCATGTTTTGCAGGCACCGCGTTCGCCAGCATGGTCGCCACCAGCACCAGCGCCAACCCGAGCACGAATTCGATGGGGATCCACTTTCGCAGTCCTCGTCCGCCGGCTGCAGCCACATCCGCGTTCTGGTTGAGTGCCGGAATCCAGATGTGGCGCGCGCACGCGGCAAGCACGAGAATCACCGCAAGCAGTGCGAGCTTCGTCGTGAGAAACCAGCCCCAGCTCGTTGCGGCCAATGCGGCATAGGTTGTATCCACCATGTCATTGGTCACGATGATGCCGGTGGCCACGACAGCGACCATCACGGGCAACGCGATGGTCGAGAAACGCTTCAGGGTTTGGATGTCGAACCGAGTCACTTCCTCGTGTGATCGTTCCCCGGTGGCGAACATGATTGAGAGAACGGCCGGCAGCCCTCCGAACCAGACGCTCGCAAGAACGATATGCAGCGCGTAAGGCAGCACCGATGTCACGGACAGTTCACCGCCGGCGGCGGAATGGCTTGCGAGCGATCCCGCAGCCAGTGTGAGTGCAGCGACCGTTGCGCACAACACATACTGCCAACGCGATTTGGATGAAAAGCGAATGTAGAGGACGACTCCGAGCACGAGAAGCGCAAGAGCAGCGCGCCCCATCCAGATGAGTCCGATGCGGGTTTTTTGTAAGAGTTCTAGCCAGGCTCTCGGCCGCCAGGCATTTTCGGCGACTCCCGTGGCCTGCGCAGTAGTCGTGGCTAATAACCCCAGCAACCCCAGCAGAAGCGCGACTGACAGCCACGGTAACGCCCGATTCAGGCGCGCGAGCCATGGAGCGTCGACTGCAGTGCTTGCGCGCATGGCAATCGCAAGAAAGACGCAGCCGCCGATCAGGATCATGTTGGACGCAAGCTGCAGCCAGCGGAACAGCGCGCCGATGACCTCGATCATTTCCGTTGTACGGTGTCCTTTACCGTGAAGTCGAAGGAGGATTCCACCACATGCCCGTCTACCGACAGCACCCGAAACTTCACGGAATACTTCCCGGGCGTCAACTCCGGTAATGGCAGGATGATGGATTTCCGGTCATCCGGAGCAAGTTGAGGCTTGATCTCGGTCACGGGATGTTTTTCGGCGTCGAGCACGACGAGCGATGCGTAGTCGCCTTCGAGCTCCTCGTTGAACCAGAGTTGTACCTGCGCCGGCGCCTTGGTGAGGACAGACCGGCGTGGCGGCTCTGCCTTGACCAGCATTGAATGAGCCAGCGCCGGGATGACATGTAGGCCCATCGCCATGGCGACCGCTGCGACCACCACGACGCGCGTGACTATATGAACTGCCCATGACTCCATTGGACCTCCGCTCCTGTGACTGCTGCGTTCGAGCGAGGCAGTCGGCCTTTTCTCCGTCTTGGTTTGGCGCATGACTCCCCCAGTGATCGGCTGTTTACGACACGCTGTGAACCGACGGTTTGCGACGACTGCGCAGAAAAAAGAAGATCGCCGCTCCACCGGCAATTGCTGCGACCGGGACTATGACCATCATGTAGTGCATGAGGTGCGAAGCTACTCCACCTTCCCCTACAAAGATTGGGAATCGCGCGACATGTTCCTCCTTGCCGCCCACGGTGACGACACCGATGAATTTGCCGGGCTGGTTGAAGACATGTTCGAAATTGATGAACCCCCCTGAGTAGACCTTGGGCGGTACATGAACGACTGTGATGGCCTGAAGATCTTGCTCCGAACCCGTATCCTTGATGACCCGGACCTCAATGGGCAACGAGCGGAGTTCCCCGTCGACAAAGTCGAGCACCACCACGGTACGGCCGACCGACGGAATATCCCCGCAGAGTTCCTGCCGGTCTGAGAGGTCAGGCTGATACTCGGTCAGGTGCATGCCGTAGGGTCCGAGCTTGAGGATGCAGAAATTTTTATCCAATTCATGAAAGTGCTGGGCTTGTGCGGAGAGCGGAGCTCCAATCGCCAGCATTAAGCAACACACCACCCCTGACTTCAGCAGACATCGCAAAGACATCATCGGTATCCTTCTCGCTGTAATGTTTCGTTGCCCGTACTGTTCTCGTTGAACCGACGTTGCGCCTGCGCGGAGGCCTTGGACCGGATGGCCGTCCGCCTACGACACAGTGCTGCCGGAAGTTTGGCCGCGACCGCGCATGAAAAAGAAGATCACTCCGATCACAGCAACCCCCGCGAACGCGATCATGAAGTAGGAAGGGGGCAACCAAATTTTCGTTTCCCCAACCGAGAACGGGAATCGTGATACAAGTTCCTTTTTGTCGCCCACCATCACCAGTCCGATAAATTTCCCCGGCTTGTCGAAGTTGTATTCGAAGTTGACCGAGCCGGCGGGATAGACCTTGGGCGGCAGGTGAAGGACCGTGATGGCCTGAAGATCCTGCTCCGAGCCCGTATCCTTAATGATCCGAACTTCGGTGGTCAAGGGGCGGAGTGCATCTTCCATATAATCGAGCACCACGACGGTGCGACCAGTCGCCGGAATGTCCTCGCAGAATTCCTTATTGCGGGTATTGTCGGGCTGATAGCCGGTGAAATGCATGTTGTACGGGCCGATTGTGAGCCTGCACATGTCTTCTGCCAATGCCAGCCCTCCGTGAGCCTGGGCCTGTGTGGAGAAGAACGGCATCCCGACTGCCAGCATCAAGACGCATAATCCGACAGGTTTCAGCAATTGTACAGCCATTGTCAGGATCCTCCCTTTCGAATGATGAACCATGTCTTCGCGGCCCGGAACACCCCGCTTTCTACGAACGGCGAAGCGCCCACCAATTCCGCAGCCACTTTGATCGTATGAGTATGTAACCAATCAATGCAACTGCCAGCACGACCATCGCGGGTACTGTCATGGTACGCATAAGCTTCTGGTAATCGACCATGTTTACCCGCAACAGATACTGCGGGCGCTTCATCAGATTCTGTTTTTCTGCCAATACGGTGACCGTATACAAGCCTTCTTCCAACCTGGCTTCGCCCCGGAGCACGCCGTCCGGGTGGGTGCTCGGTCGAATATCTGCCACAATCTGATCTTCCGCCTCATTGCTCCCGTTTCCCTTCATCACCCGCATCCCGACTAACTCGTTGCGCAGCGCTGGGTCCACGAGGTCTACGACCAGAAAGGTGTCGCCTTCCTTGGGAATGTCCGTGCAGTATTGATCCTTCAACTGGTATTGTGGCTGATAGGCGCTGAAATGCACCACCTTATCCCCGACCCGGCGCAGGCACGGGTCGTCGTCTCCGCTCGTGGCTCCATGGGCAACAGCGACGTCAGGGTGGTACAGTGCGACAAGAAGCATGAGCACGGTCAGGGCTGCCCCTATCACTTGCCTAATCATAATATGCGGAATCCTCCTGTTTGGACCTTGCGATGAGCCGCTGCTCCGTACGGCGAAGCGATTGTTGTGTGCAGTGGTATGTGTCGTCACCTGTCATACCAGTGGCAGCACTGCATGATGCCACTAAAACAGGGCAAGATTCTAGCCCCCTCGCCATGCATGCACAAACTCTCAAAAATGTGTTTCACCGTTGGGCTCGTCCGGTGCTCCGGCTATCCGGCGCGAGCCATCGCTGATTCGCGTCAAGGCGCTACACGTACAGACACGGTGCGCACCTGAGTTCGTGAAGGGATTTGGCGTGGGCCTTCGGAGCCAAGCCCCTGCATCGTTTTCCCATCCATCATCATGAGTTGGTCACGGAGTCGTAGGACGGGAACATCGGCTTCATGAAATTTGATGAACAGCAGGTTTCGAGATGCGATCATGCCATAAACATCCGGACCAAACCATCTTTGACTTGCCAGTAACAGATGGGCGACAATCGATGATGAATGTGGCAGGTGTTCCCTTTCCTGAGGCCGCCACGCGCCTTGCGTAGCGACATGGATCTTGCGCATGGACTCGTGCTTTAGCGAGAGTCGATTCGATAGGAGACGTCAGGTCGTGGCGAGAACAGGCTCAAGCACGGCACAATCAAAGATCCGACATCATTGCGGCAATTCTTTTTCTTTGGGTCCAGTGGGACTTCTCCAAATATGTTCGAAACCGTCGCATTGAGCGGCAGTCGTGGGGAACGAGTATTGTTCTCCGACGTCAGCGTGACGGTCAAGCCAGGCACGCTCCTGGCCGTGGTCGGCGAGAACGGCAGTGGGAAGACCAGCTTCCTTCGCATGCTGTGCGGCTTGTTATCTCCCGATCAAGGCGCGATTCTTTGGCAGGGGAAAGACATCCGCCGGCTCAAGGAGCTCTATAGCGCCCAGCTGACCTACGTCGGGCATCTCAATGGAATCAAGGATGAGCTCACCCCGGTCGAAAACCTCAAGGTCTCCGCCTGCCTCGCCGGCGATGACAGCTCCGGCGGAATCGTCCAAACGGCGTTGGAGGCCGTTGGTCTCGGGCGACCGATTCATCGTTTGCCGACGCGGGTGTTATCACAGGGACAAAAGCGCCGTGTGGCACTGGCGCGTCTCTGGCTTTCCACCCGTCCGCTATGGCTCTTGGATGAGCCGTTTGCGTCGCTCGATACTGCGGCCACACGTTATGTAACTCAACGTATCCAGTCGCATCTCAGTCATGGCGGTATGGTCGTCGTGGCTACGCACCAGGAGATCGCGCTCCCACCTGACTCCGTCCAGCATCTGAGGCTGACTCGATGAGCCAGCCCAGTATGAGTGAGGCCGTGCGCGGGGTTGTCCGGCGAGATCTTCTGCTGGCTATGCGGCATCGTTCGGATGTGGCGATGTCGGTGTTCTTCGTCGTCATCGTTGCCAGTCTCTTTCCGTTGGGGGTCGGACCAGAGCCGGCAGTGCTGAGGATGATCGCCTCCGGCGTATTATGGGTGACAGCCCTCCTAGCTTGTCTGTTGTCACTCGGACGTCTCTTTACCGCTGACTATCTCGATGGGGTATTGGAACAGACGCTCTTGATCCCTCAACCGCTGTCGGTGCTGGTCCTTGGGAAAGTATTTTCGCACTGGGTGATCTCCGGTTTGCCGGTGGTGCTGCTCTCGCCGCTGCTTGGCTTGCAGTTCGGCCTGAGTGGGAACTCGTTGGGCGTCCTGACATTATCGCTCTTGCTTGGTACGCCGACGTTGAGTATGATTGGGGCCATCGGTGCTGCGCTGACGCTTGGGTTGCGCGGGAGCGGCTTGCTGGTTGCGCTTCTCGTGCTTCCATTGTTTATTCCGGTGCTGATCTTTGGGGCCGGCGCCGTCACGAATAGTGTGACCGGAGTCGGCAGCGAAGCGAATCTCTCGTTACTCGGAGCCTGTTTTCTGCTCTCACTTACTTTTGCGCCCTGGGCCACGGCGGTTGCATTACGCATTGCAGTAGAATAAGACATCGGTATGAGTGCACAGGTATGAACTGGTTGAAATATTCCTCGTCGCAGGCCTTATACCCGTTCGCCGGGCGGCTGATCCCGTGGTTTACCGCCGCGGCGCTGGGGCTGATCGGCGTCGGTCTGTACGTGGGGTTCTTTGTCGCGCCGACCGATGCGACGCAAGGCGACGCCTACCGCATTATCTTTGTCCATGTGCCGGCGGCCTGGATGTCCATGTTTCTCTACGTCATTATGGCCATCTGGGCCGGTATCGGACTGGGGCTGAATGCGCGGCCCTCGTTCATGATGGCGCAGGCCATTGCTCCAACCGGGGCGCTGTTTACGTTCCTCGCGTTGTTCACCGGGTCGATGTGGGGCAAACCGACGTGGGGCGCCTGGTGGGTGTGGGATGCCCGGCTGACCTCGGAGCTCATTTTGTTGTTTCAATATATTGGGATCATGTTATTGCGCTCCTCGATCGATGATCTCCGCCGCGCGGATCGCGCGAGCGCCGTCTTGGCGCTGGTGGGGGTGGTCAATGTGCCGATCATCTATTTTTCGGTGAAGTGGTGGAACACCTTGCACCAAGGGGCCTCCGTCAGTATCACCGCGGCGCCGACCATGGCGGGGGCGATGGTGACCGCGATGTTGGTCATGGCGGTGGGGTTTTGGATGTACAGCATCGCGGTGACGCTGGCCCGCATGCGCTGTGTGATCGTGGAGCGTGAGCGCCAACCGTCGTGGGGGAAGCCGGCCTCAGTCACGGACGTAGCGGAGGCGCGCTGATGCAGTGGGGGAGTGTGGCGGAGTTTTTCGCAATGGGGGGCTATGGCCTCTATGTGTGGACCTCCTTTGGCGTGACGGCGCTGTGTATGGGGGGCGAAGTGTTCGCAGTCTGGCGGCGGGCTGCCGCGGCGGCGGAAAGCCGGAATGAGTTGTAGGAGGAGACGGAGACCATGACACCTCGCAAGAAGCGGTTTCTCTTGATCGGCCTGGGGCTGGGCGCGTTGGCCGTGGCGTCGGCCTTAGTCTTAAATGCGTTCCAAAGCAACCTCGTGTTCTTTTACACGCCGACGCAGGCGGCCAACGGGGATGTGCCCCAGGGACACAGCTTTCGGATCGGGGGCATGGTGGAAGCCGGCAGCCTCACGCGCGAGGGCGATGGGTTGACCGTCCACTTTATTGTGACCGACATGGCGAAGCGGGTGCCCGTGACGTTCAAGGGGATCCTGCCGGACCTCTTCAAAGAAGGCAAGGGCGTCGTGGCGCAAGGGCAGCTCCGAGCCGATGGGGCCTTCCTCGCAAGTGAAGTGCTGGCGAAACACGATGAGAACTACATGCCGCCGGAGGCGGCGGATGCGCTGGCGAAGGCCAAGACCGCAGGGGCGCAGAGCAGCGGCACCCTGGTTGTGAATCCACGCTAGGAGCCGACATGATTCCTGAAATTGGTCATTATGCCCTTATTCTCGCGCTCTGTGTGGCGGTGGTGCAGGGAACCCTGCCCATTTATGGGGCCGCAGTAGGGAACTCCTCGCTGATGGCCGTCGCGAAGCCGGCGGCACGCGGGCAATTCCTCTTGGTCTTACTCTCTTTTGGTTGTCTGGCCTATGCCTTTGCGGAGAAAGACTTCTCCGTGCTCTACGTCGCGGCCACGTCGAACTCTCAACTCCCGCTGCACTATCGTCTGGCAGCCATCTGGGGCGCGCACGAGGGCTCGTTGCTTCTCTGGATGTTTATTCTCAGCATTTGGATGGTCGCCGTCTCGTTCTTCTCAACCCATCTGCCGGAAGCGATGCGCGCGCGCATCTTGGGCGTCATGGGTCTCGTCAGTGTGGGATTTCTGTTATTCATGTTGACGGTCTCTAATCCATTCGAACGGCTGATTCCCGCCGCATTGGACGGGCGCGATTTGAATCCGTTGTTACAAGATCCCGGCATGGTGATCCATCCACCGATGCTCTATATGGGGTACGTGGGATTTTCCGTCGCATTTTCCTTTGCGATCGCCGCGCTCTTGGGGGGCACGTTGGATGCGGCATGGGCGCGCTGGTCCCGCCCATGGACCACGGTTGCCTGGTGTTTTATGACTGTGGGGGTGGCGATGGGGAGCGGCTGGGCCTACTACGAGCTAGGCTGGGGCGGCTGGTGGTTTTGGGATCCGGTTGAAAACGCCTCATTCATGCCGTGGTTGGCGGGAACGGCGTTGATGCATTCGCTGGCGGTCACCGATAAACGGGGGGGCTTCAAAGCCTGGAGTGTGCTGCTCGCCATAATGGCCTTCTCGCTCAGTTTGCTCGGAACCTTCTTGGTTCGTTCAGGCGTCTTGACGTCCGTCCATGCCTTCGCCACTGACCCGAAGCGGGGTCTGTTCATTCTCGTGTTCCTGGCCGTGGTGATCGGCGGCTCATTGGTCTTGTATGCGTGGAGGGCGCCTCGCGTGGGCTTGGGCGGTGGGTTTGCCATGATTTCGCGCGAGGGTATGTTGCTGGCGAACAATGTGTTGCTGGTCGCGGCCTTGGGGTCGGTGCTCTTGGGTACGTTGTATCCCTTGTTCTTGGATGCGCTGGACCTCGGCAAGATTTCGGTGGGTCCCCCATATTTCGACACGGTCTTTCTCCCTCTGATGACGCCTGCCATTTTTCTCATGGGGATTGGGCCTCTGGCACAGTGGAAGAAGGCAAGCCTGCCGGCCCTGGCCATGCGTCTGCGCTGGGCCTTCGGTGTCAGTCTGGCAACTGCCCTGGTGCTGCCCTGGGTCTTGGGCCAGTGGACACCGCTCATCAGTCTGGGGCTCCTGATGGCCTTCTGGATTCTGACGACGATCCTGGTGGATCTGCGGGAACGACTGCTCCAGGCCGAGGGCGGCGGTGGCATGGGGGGTCGTGTGGCCACGTTACCCCGGGCCTATTGGGGCATGGTCGTGGCCCACTGTGGTGTCGCCCTATTCATTGTGGGAGTGACGATGGTGAAGGGCTTTGAAGTAGAACAAGATTTACGAATGAATGTCGGGGAGACGGCCATGCTCGGTGGCTATACATTCCACTTTGATGGGACGCAACAGGTCAACGGTCCGAATTATGTCGCGGCGCGGGGAACGTTTCGGGTGACTCAGGACGGACGGGATGTGACCGTGATGTATCCTGAGAAGCGCCGATATTTCGTGCAGAACCAGACAATGACCGAAGCGGCGATCTCGCCGGGCCTGCTGCGGGATCTCTATGTATCGTTGGGGGAACCGCTCGAAGGCGGAGCCTGGAGTGTGCGGCTGTATCATAAACCCTTCATCGATTGGATCTGGGGGGGCTGTCTCGTCATGGCCTCGGGCGGCGTTCTAGCCGTCAGCGATCGGCGCTATCGGCTGGCTTGGCGGCGGAAAGAGGCTGCGGTGCCGGCCACGGCCCAGATAGCGCGCCCAACCGTCTCATGAACCGGTTTCTCATCCCATTCGGGCTCTTTATCGTCGTGGTCGGTTTTCTGGCGGTTGGGCTGACGCTCAACCCGCGTGAATTGCCGTCTCCGTTGGTTGGAAAGGCGGCACCTGAGTTTTCCCTGCCGCAGCTCCATGAACCGGGAAAAGTCATTTCGTCGAACGACCTTAAGGGCCAAGTCTGGTTGCTCAACTTCTGGGCCTCGTGGTGCGGGGGTTGTAAGGACGAACACCCGGTACTCCTCCACCTTGCGCAGTCCGGGGAAGTCCCCATCTATGGCATGGACTATAAGGATCAACGGAACGAGGCCCTGGCGTGGTTGAAGGATTGGGGCAATCCCTATCAGGTCGTGGCGGTCGATGCGCCGGGGCGCGTCGGCATCAATTATGGGGTCTACGGCGTGCCGGAAACCTATGTGATCGATAAGCAAGGCGTCATCCGCTACAAGCAGATTGGCCCGCTGCGCGAGGACATCTTGAAAGAGAAGATCTTACCCCTGGTGAAGGAGCTGCAGAACCAATGAGATGGCTCTGGATGCTCATGCTGTTCCTCCCCGGTCTCGCGACGGCGTACGAGGCCCCGCCGCTTGCGGCAAACCCGCAGGCAGAGGCTCGTTTGAAAGCGCTCGCTGTTGAGCTGCGGTGCTTAGTCTGTCAGAACCAAACGCTGGCCGATTCGAACGCGCCGTTGGCCGAAGATTTGCGCCGGGAAGTGCGGGAGATGATCGCGAAAGATATGACCGACCGAGAGATCATCGACTTTCTCGTCTCGCGGTATGGTGATTTTGTGTTATACCGGCCACCCTGGAAGCTCACGACTACGTTGCTCTGGGTTGGACCATTCCTCTTGTTGGGAGCCGGCGCAACGGGATTGGTGTTTGCGCTACGCAGGAGACAGAAAAAGCTGACCGACGTGACGTTGTCGGAAGCTGAGCATAACCGTGTGGAACAACTGCTTTCCGAAGGAGCCCGTCGTCCGTGACCATCATCTTCTGGCTTATCGCATCGGCCTTGACTCTGCTCATCCTCGGTTTCCTGATGTGGCCACTCCTGAAGCGCACAAGCAAGGCCACTGGTGAGCAAGAGAAGACGCTGTCTATTTTCCGACAGCAGTTTGCAGAGCTTGAGCAGGACCGCACACACGGTGTGCTCACCGACGAACTGTATCGGCAGGCACGCAGTGAGCTTGAACGCCGGCTATTGGAAGAAACGGGTACCACAGAGACAGCGCCCACAAGGGGGCCGCAACAGGTGAGTAGCAGGCCGGTGGCGTTTGCATTGGCCATTATCATTCCGACTGTGAGTGTGTTGCTCTATTGGCACCTGGGGAATCCGCTTGCCATGACGCAGCCATCCGCTGCCTCGTTGTCAGCACAAGGGGGTTCGGACGATGCGCATCCGACCGCTGACTCACTCGAAGCATTGATCGAGCGGCTCAAGGAGAAAATGGAGCAGAACCCGAATGATGGTAGGGGATGGGTCTTGCTTGCGCACTCGTATGTGGGAATGGGGCGTCACAGCGACGCCGCACCGATTTTCGAGAAGGCCGTGAAATTAATCCCTGACGATGCCCAGTTACTGGCCGATTATGCCGATACCTTGGGTGTTGTCCATGGTCGTAAGTTGGAGGGGAAGCCCGAAACGTTGATTCAGCAGGCGTTGAAGATCGATCCACGTAATGTGAAGGCGCTCATGCTGTCAGGGACCGTGGCGTTCAACGAAAGGGATTTTGCTCGTGCGGCCAAAGACTGGGAGCTGGCTCGAGCGAACCTTCCTGCGGAAGTAGACCCGGAAATGACGCAACAGCTGATGGCGGCCATTGCAGAAGCTCAGAGCCGATTGGGTGGCGGTCAAAAAGCGATGCCTGCGTTTGCAGAAGCGGCGGCGCCGGTTCGGCCAACTGGGCAAGCCGGACAGCCACGTACGATTCGAGGTACAGTGACTGTGGCGCCGAGCCTGGCCGGCAAAGGATCACCATCGGACGTATTATTTATATTTGCACGAGAGGTGGGTGGCCCGCCCATGCCGGTGTCGATTGTGCGAGCGACGAGGAAAGATCTCCCGTTTAGGTTTCAGCTCGATGACTCGACCAGCCCCATGCCGTCTAGAAAACTCTCCAGCGCCGGACCAGTGGTGATCGTAGCCCGTCTGTCAAAGTCCGGCCAGGCGATGCCACAAGATGGAGATTTAGAGGGGACGAGCCAGCCGATACAATCTGGAGTGGAGGGGATCACCCTCGTCATCGATCGCGAAAGACCGTATGCGGAACCGGCAGCGCCGGCCCAGCCAGTTGGGCAAGCCGGACAGCCACGTACGATCCGAGGTACGGTGACTATGGCTCCTGGCCTTACAGGTAAAGGATCTCCAACGGATACATTGTTTGTGTTTGCGCGCGAGACGAGTGGTCCACCGATGCCGGTGTCGATCGTACGAGCGACGGGGAACGATCTACCCTTTACCTTTCAGCTCGATGACTCAACCAGCCCCATGCCGTCGAGAAAACTCTCCAGTGCCGGGTCGGTGGTCATTGTGGCCCGTCTGTCGAAATCTGGCCAGGCGATGCCGCAACGTGGAGATTTAGAGGGGACAAGCCAGCCGGTACAATCTGGAGTGGATGGGATCTCTATTGTCATCGATCGCGAACGTCCGTAGTGCCTGGAAGCCCCACGCGGCCATCGTGTAACGTTACACCCTAACAGGTGACCCTTCCATTAGAGCCGTCCCCTCGTATCCTGCGATGGCTCGTCTCGAAATCCCTACGAACTCGCGTGCTGTCATCTGTGGCAAAACCTACGCCCAAATTTTCTTGACATTTTCCGATGGATGCTGAGATACATGTGCGCGGTATGCTCAATGACGAATCCTGCACGATCACAAAGAGTGCCTTCACACAACAAAGGAGCCTCACACATGGCCGATAAGTTTTCGACGAGATGCGGTCTGCTGGTCTGTGGCCTCTTGCTCGCTGCTACAGTGCCTGTCTATGCGGAGTCGGGGGCTCTGGCTAAGCCAATCGCGGAGGCGGGTCAGTCGCGTGCGATCAGCGGGAAGGTGGTTCTAGGGCCTGGTCTGGCCGCCAAGGGATCTCCGACTGATACGTTGTTTGTGTTCGCGCGCGAGGCGAATGGCCCCCCGATGCCTGTCGCGATTGTGCGGGCGACCAAGAAAGATTTGCCCTTCACATTTCAGCTCGATGACTCGAACAGCATGATGCCGTCCAGAAAACTCTCCGATGTGGGGATGGTGGTGATTGTGGCCCGTCTCTCGAAGTCCGGCCAAGCCATGGCACAAAGTGGAGATTTGGAGGGGGTGAGCCAGCCGGTGAAGCCAGGAGCGGAAGGGGTGACCATCGTGATCGACCATGAACGGCCATAGTGCAGGGAAGTTGGTAGGTGTTGCTTGAAAGTTGTCTTGATCGGACCTCGCGAAGTAAGTCCCACACGCTACGTTCACAAGGCAAATCGCATGTGTGTGCAGCATGAAATTTTATTGGCACAACAATCGTAAATCGTCTTGACATCTCGATATAAGCTGCGATACAAATGCGCGGCACCATATGAAGGTTGAGCACCGATCGATCAATATTCGTTAGAAATAATTTAGAAAATAGAATTCGTCCAGACAGTTTATTAGGTACGTGTAACATGATGAAACAGAGTGGGCCACTTAACGTTAGGAAAGGAGCATTCAGTATGAAGTCCAAACTTTGGGTGAGATGTGTTCTCGTCCTCAGCGGCATCTTGCTCGCTGGGACGGCACAGGCAGATTTCCCCACCGTCCCCAAAGAAACATACGAGGCGCTAAAGCTTGAGAAGTCAGCCAGCCCCAAGCAGTTGCATGAGGCGCTGGTGAAGCGCTATCTGGACCCGGCAGAAGGGTTTGGCAAGGGAAAGTTCGCCGAATATTGGGAGCCGCTTCCCTTCAGCAAGTATCTGGATCCCGCCAGCTTTTACAAGCCTCCGACATCGGTCAAGGATATCGCGACGCGCGAGCAGTGCGTGAAGTGTCACACGGATGAGTCTCCAGGCTGGGTGGCGATGTGGAAGAAAAGCACCCACGCCAATCTAGACAAGATTCGTAAGCTTACCCCGAAAGATGACACCTACTACAAGAAGGCAAAGTTAGAGGATGTCGAGACGAACCTGCGCTCCCTAGGCAAGCTTGGCGCAAAGGAGCAGTTGAAGGAAGTCGGCTGTATCGATTGCCACGTGGACATCAATACCAAGAAGAAGGCTGACCACCGTGCGGACATTAGGATGCCGACTGCCGATGTCTGCGGCAACTGTCACTTACAAGAGTTCGCCGAGCGCGAGTCCGAGCGAGATACGATCAAGTGGCCGAAGGACCAGTGGCCGAAGGGGCGTCCCTCGCATGCGCTGGATTACAGGGCCAACGTCGAGGTAGAAGTCTACGCCGGAATGTCGCAACGCGAAATCGCCGACGGCTGCACCATGTGCCATGTTCAACAGAACAAGTGCGATGGTTGCCATACTAGGCACGAATTCTCAGTGGCCAACTCGCGCAAGCCAGAGGCCTGCGGTACATGCCATAGCGGCGCTGACCACAACAACTGGGAAGCCTATACCATGTCGAAACATGGTAAAGAGTATGAGTCGAAGGGCAAGGGGTGGAATTGGAACGTGCAGCTCAAGGATGCCATCACCAAGGGCGGGCAGGATGCGCCAACCTGCCAGGGCTGTCACATGGAGTATAATGGGAAATTCACTCACAACGTAGTGCGTAAGGTTCGCTGGGCGAACTATCCCTTTGTGCCAGGTATTCGGGAAAACATCAAGACTGACTGGGCCGATAAGCGTTTGGACTCGTGGGTCAAGACCTGCACCCAGTGCCACTCAGAGAGTTACGCTCGTGCCTACTTGGAGTTTATGGACAATGGCACCTTCTCGGGGATCGATAAGTACGATGAGGCGCACGATGTCGTGCATAAGCAGTACGAGGCTGGTTTGCTCACAGGCCAGAAGACTAACAGACCAGAACCTCCGAAGCCGGTTCCGAATGGGTTCGAGCAATTCTTCCAGATTTATTGGTCGAAGGGCAACAACCCGGCAGCCATCGAACTCAGGCTCTTCGAAATGGCAGAAGACCATCTGGTGCAACTGCATGTCAGTCTCGCTCACCAACATTGGGGTTACACCTATACGGTTGGTTGGGCTGCATTGAATCGCGCTTACGTCGAAATCATGGATGAGGACACTAAGCTCAAGGAGAAGATGGCATTACAGGAGCGGGTGGCTAAGCTTGAGGCAAGCAAGATGAGCCTGCTTGACTTCGACAGCACAGATGGGAAGATCACGCTCGGAAGCGTGGGAGGCGGCATGCTGTTGACCGGTACGCTCGCGCTCGCCGGATGGAGCAGGCGCAAGAAGAACGGGCGGTAACACCTGGCGGCAGCGCAGACTATGGAAGCAGCGCTGACGCGACCAAGCAATAAAATCCTCCCGTCACTTGGAATAATCCTTGTGGCGGGAGGATTTATTGTGCTCAGTTGGCTTGGATACCTGTGGCTTGGCCCAGCACAGGCGCCCTATCGTTATAAGTTGGTTGAAGAGGGTGGTGTAGAGAAATTCAAAAAACTTGGGCTTGACGCCTGGACCGATCTCAGTATCAGTAAGCACGAGATCATTGTTGATGGGGTAGATCAACCGCTGGCTGTGGCGCATCTTGGGCGGCGAGGCAATGCAAAGCCCGTCATGCTTGATTGGGAGAATCGCAGCGACGAACCAACGGTCTTTGTCGACGGCAAACTCTCCGAGCTGACCACATTAGCATCAGCGATTACGAAACATGTGCCGAAGGATGCTGACATCCTTGCCTGGTGGGATACGTCGCGTCAGATTAGACTGTTGACGGGGTACCAGACAGTGTTTGTTTCGCATCTTGGTGAACCCCGTTTAGTGCCGGCCCTTTGGCATAGTAAACGTGGGGCGATAGAAAAGTACGAGCGCGAGTTCTGGGGTGAACCGGCGAGCGCTGAAGAGAGTCAGAAATTCACACGCTTTACCGATGCATTGGTCGCGAATCCGAAAGAGGGTGCCGCCATATTGCGAGAGCTCACCGGTGGACGTGAAGCCTATGTTGCAGTGCATCTCTCGGATCTCTATAAGCTTGGCCTGATGCGCCCGGATCGGCTTGGTGCCGCCTTTAAGGACTTTCCCTTGCAGGGCGGCAACGTGCATGGGCTGAGCGGGATGGTGAAGCGCTGGATGCTTGAGAACGGTCACACTGCGTATTCGGTGCATGGGCTGTCGGAGAACGTGGTACGCGTATACTTCCTCACCGATGATAAGAGTAACAACACCTTGCTCGCGAAGATGCTGCCCTTCACCACATCGAATCCTCTCGAGTTTAAGGATCTGGATCTGGTCTATCAATATGGCGGCTATTGGGTGTACAAGATTCCATCGATGCCACCTCCCAGTCACTGATTCTTTTATTATGAAAAAGGTGGGATTACCTAATCTTGTAATTCATCTAAACTGACGATAGAGTGTAGCCCCGTGGATTATTATCGTACGACGGCAAAGAGTTTTTCTTCGTAGAAAGGAGATACTGTGAAGCATCCCATGACATTCGCACTAGCCGCTGTGGCGTTATTCGCCGTCTTTGTCGGAAGCGCGGTCGCTGATGAAACCCCATTTGAGGGGCGGAAGAAATGCAGTAATTGTCACAAGAGTCAGGCCGACTCATGGATCAAAACCGCCCACGCCAAGGCCGTCGACTCGCTCAAAGCCGACAGGGGCAAAGAAAAGAACAGCGCCATGGTCAAGGCGAAACTCGACCCCAAAAAGGACTTTACCAAGGATAAAGATTGTATCGGTTGCCACGTGACTGGGTTCGGGTCTGATGGCGGGTATGAAATGACGGAGCCGGACAAGTTCTTGATCGGTGTGGGTTGTGAGTCCTGCCATGCCGCCGGCAGCAACTATCGTAAGGTTCACCGTAAGGCGGGCGAGGCCTTTGAGAAAAACAAAAAGGTTACGCCGCGCGAGGCTCTCGTGGAAGCCGGACAAGAGTTTGAGTTCATTGAGAAGTGTAACGCCTGCCATTTGAATTACGAGGGTTCTGGCTGGAAGGGCGTTAAGAAACCCTACACGCCGTTCACCCCCAAGGTAGACAAGAAGTATGCGTTCGACTTTGAAAAGTCTGTGCGTAACACCAAGGCCATGCATGAACACTTCAAGCTCGTAGGCACCTTTGAAGGTCCGCCTTCTCCGAAGTTTCATGACGAGTTCCAAAAAGATGCCAAGCCGGCAGAGATAGGCAAGGACGAGTAATGGCGGGGGGGATGAAGAACTATCTACGAGTATCGGGAGGCGCATTAATTCTCGGCGCAGTGCTGACGATTGGATCGATCGTGGTGGTGTTTGGCGGTGAAGCCGCCATCTCCAGGACTGAATTCTGCGTGAGCTGCCATTCCGAAACCTATCCCTATGAGGAGTTGAAGAAGTCCTCGCATTGGGGAGCGCTCGGCGCCGATCCTGGCTGCAAGGACTGTCACGTCCCTCAGGGATTGTCCAACTTCCATCTGGCGGTGTGGACACATGTCGTGGATGGCGTGCCATTCCTAATACAGGAGTTCACTAACGACTACTCTACGATCGAGAAATTCAACGAGCACCGGCCGGAGGCAGCCTACAGGGCACGTATGAAACTGAAGGGCTGGGATAGCATGACGTGCCGGGCTTGCCACAAGAATACGAAGCCTCCAGGGGCCTCGGCAAAGGCAGCGCACAAGAAGATGGAAACGGAAGGCGCGACCTGCATCGATTGCCATCAGAACCTGGTGCATAAGAAGGTCCCTGAACATGACCTCACTGCCAGCTTGGCGCAAGGGAAGGCGGTATTGAAGGAAGAGAAGAAAGAGAAGAAAGAGGAAGAATGATCTGCAGCGTTCTTCTCGAATAGGGACCCTACGTCGTCATACTTGGCGGGAGGCTGCATACAACGGCAGCGCTCCCGCCGATCTCGCACGTTCAAACAATTCGATATCTCCTGTAATACATGTGGCTCGTCCTTGATCGTCTGATCGTGAATGGGTGGCTCGCGGGTGTAACACTCACCGGAGTCTGGCGACTCATGGTTTCGACTGATCTCAGTTGAGTTGACGTGAGACGTACCGGCACAGAAGAGTCCGCAGTTCTCGCAGTGGCAGTAGATGTATTCGATGGCGGACAGAGTTTCGTATCGCATTCCGAGTGATCGGACAATTCATCGTCAGTCACGGATTCACGAGGGCGGAAATTCAATGAGGTCGAGTTTGCTGCGCCATTTCCCCGAGGTTGATGCCGTCTCTGCTCATGGGAAACGGGATTACATCATCGCAGCGATCACATTCGCCTCTGTCGCGATCTGTATGGGGTTCGAAGTAGGCGGGAGTATGTGGAAGCAATATGCCCTAGGGCTTATTGCATTGGTTTGTCTTATTGGGTTCTTACGTGGTGAGACGAGAGACGTACGATTACAGGTTGCCGTGGCTGTCGCGTTTACGACAGTCGGCGAATATGTGGCGTCTGTGTGTATGGGAGGCTATACCTATCGATTCGACAATGTGCCGGCCTATGTGCCGCTCGGTCACGGAATGGTGTATCTCACCTCCATTGCGTTGGCCCGTTCAGGGTTATTTATTACATATGCAAGAGTCATCGCCACCACAGTGATTGTGGTGTGTGGAGCATGGTCGATGTGGGGGATCAGTGGGATTTCAGAACAGGGTGATGTCGGGGGGGCGGTACTGTTCTCCGTATTTTTGATCTGTCTGTTTAAAGGTCGCTCACCCTTGGTATATCTCGCAGCCTTCTTTATTACGACATGGCTTGAAATACTTGGCACGGCAGCGGGGGCTTGGAAATGGGCGCTCGTAGACCCTGTGTTTGGTTTGACCCAGGGAAACCCGCCAAGTGGAGTTGCCGTCTGGTATTGCCTTGTCGATGCGGTAGCCCTCAGTGGAGGGCCTCTATTATCGCGTGGCATGACGAATGCCGGCCGGTGGCTTCAATCGATAGGATTCAAATCCGTTCGGAAGAATAGCCCCTCAGGGTTGTTAGGTTCTCCAGGCCATAAGCACGTCATTGACGAACCATGACCTTGCTGTTGAACCCATCGACAAGGCCTGATTCTCGTTCGAAATATCGGACTTTTTCGCCGAATGCCGCGTCGTGTGCTGCAGTGAGTTTCATCGGTCGTCAGAGCGCAGTAGCGAGGCTGCTGTCGAGCATATAGTGGGGGAGCTTCCTGACGTCGTTTCCCACATGCGGTTCCAGCATGGCACATGTTTGGAGTAGAGTGATATCCATACGGAATGTGGCTAGCGCCCCAACAGCCCTTTGAGCAGGTCTTTGCCCTGTTGCTGTAGGTCTTCCGGTTTCGTTGTCCCTTTCAGCAGCCCACCGACGGCCTCCTCGATTTTCTTCCGTACCTGCTTCTGCACGGTCCCTGTTAGGCCCTTCATCTCTAACCCATACGATGGGGTTTGTGTTGTTCCGGTAATCATCAGGGGAAGGCTCACACGGCCATTTTCCATCGCGAGCTTGGCGAGAGGGGACGCATTGGCGATCTTCTGACTCAGATCCTGAGACAGCTTGAGGTGCATGGTCAGGTTCAGCGTTTGATCAAACCCGATGGTGCCTCCTCCTGTGGCCTGAAAGTCGTGGCTATCCATCAAGAGTCGTTGGACCTGGATGATCCCCTCCTGTATTGCGAGATCGGTCTCGATCGTGGAAAACACCGTGGCGTTGGCGTTATCGAGCGAGATTCCGACAACCTTGAGGAGGGAGAGAGCTTCCTGGAGGAGGTTCACTCCTTCGATCGTACCGTCCTTCACCGCGACGTGCCCCGTACCTGCTAAAGACTTGGTGAGGTCCGGCATCGAAAATCCACGGCCTTGTACGTCCAGGCTGGCTCCTGCCATTCCGCTTATCGAGAGTGGAACGCGTGCTATGGCGTTGAGTGCCGGAGCGAGTTGTATCCCTTGGATCGTCGCCTTGGCGCTAAACGGGGGTGTCTCGGAACCGGATGTGACCCGCCCCTCTGCCACGACCTGTCCATCGAAGAGCTGAAAGGAAAGCTTCTGTAACAGCACGTTCTGGCCTTGTACTTGAACAGCGATCTGGAGAGTCTTGATATCAACGGGTTGTTGCAACGGTAGGGGAACCGGAAGATCGGCGGTATTGACGATTGGCGCACTGATATTCAGGATCGCGTTTCGTTCGACCGTTTTTCCGGTGATGGTGAAATCGGTTTTTCCTAGAGAGAGTTGGAGATCGATCGCATCAATGTCCGTGGTTTCTTTCAACGGACCAAAGGTACCGTCGAGCGTGACTGGGAGGTTCATCGGTTGGAGGAGCAGTCCGGCATGGAGGGTCGGGGATTGGCCGAGTCGAACCGATTGGAGGAGAAGCTCCATGTCTTGCAAGATATACTCGGTCGGCTTGGGAGCCGACAGATCTCGATAGGTGACTGTTCCGCCGGTGATGGAGACTCGATCGACGGCCAGCAGCGCTAGGATCTTGAGCGGACCTTCGGCCGATGGAATGGGCGCCCGCGATGGAGTTTTAGGCACCGCGACGCCTGTTCGCCCGATGGTTGAGACATTCAGGATGCCGTTCTTGTTCTTGATGACCGTGATAACGGGATGACGGAGCGTGATGTCTTCGACCTCGACGGTACCGCTGAGTAACGGCATGAGTTTCACCCCGACGTCCAGCGACGTGAGAGAGGCAAAGGGGCCGGCGCCGAATGCCGGGTCGTCCAGCACAGCAAACCCGGTCACCCTGGCACCGATTCGTGGCCAGATCCTCAGGCGGATGTCTTGCAGCTGAACCTTGCGGTTGAGCGCGTCTTCGATGAGCGGCTTGTATCGGTCTTGGTATTTATTGAGGTCAATCAGGAAGGGAAGCGCGAGGATGCCTCCGACCACGAGGACACCAGCAATCAGCAGACCGATGACGATTTTCACAGCGCACCTCCCTTTGAGCCTCTGTCAGTATAGGAGAGGGTTCGACCACGGTCAATGCGAGTCAGTGAGTCGCTGAATAATAACGAAGGCAGAGGTACCTCTCACTCTCCGTGCAACACATGGAGCGCTATTCGGTCATGACTCAAGGCCGGCATGGGAATATTTCACATGGAGAAGGTGTCACGTGCTTGCATCGAGTGTCCCCGATCGACTACGGTTGGCAAGATGAGCGAGCCGACTCAAGAGCAAGTGACCGACGAAGAGCCGAACGACAAGATCGTCATCTATTGGGAACGGGAGTATTCGACCGCGCTCGCGCCTGAGCGACTGAAGCTCGACTTCATGCCGCATCGGCCGTTGTTGTCCGGGTTGTCGCTGCACGAGCAGCGGACTGTGGCGGTCGAAGGCTACAAAGTGATCCCCGACGACTGTGGACCGGTGCGGACGGTGGGTCAATACGGCTGGCTTATTCGATCTCCGGTGGACTGTAAGATTCGTCGAACAGCCGAGGGGGTCAAGTGGCAAGCGCCGCCGATCTTGCCGGAAGAGCGGGTTCTCGGCTACAACTCTTTTTCTGGGACCTACGTCGATGTCATCTTAAACAGTGGGTATCCCAAGCTCTGCTGCGGCATTCGGTTCTACTATCCCACGCAGGTAGGACTGATGATGAAGGACGTGCCCAACCACTTCTACCACTATCCTGAGCGAACATTTGTTGTGTGGGAGGGAATTAAAACCCAGGAGTATAAACGCACGCCGAATAGGTATGCCTGGCTCACGGACTATGACGCGTTCACCGCTAATTTTCTCTTGCAACTCACGAGGCCGACGACCATCAAGCGAGGTGATCCCATCGGTATCGTGGTTCCGGTCCTTCTCCCAAAACAATTCGCATTAGAAGAGCTCAAGCCGCGCGGGTGACTGCTTCACGGAGACGGATGTGCATTCCCATCCGATTGTCCTCCACGTCTCCACCTACACGATGCAGAGGTACGAGTTGCGAGGTGCTGCTGTCAGTGTGGCCTCGTGGCTTGACAGGATTCCTCCGGCTTCAGTACTATGCTGGAACCTTTAATGCTCATCCTGCGAGGTGAGAAAGGAGTGCGTGTGGGTTTCAATCGGATATGTGTCTGTCGGTACGTCTCAACCTTCTCGTCGGATCTCGATGAGAGGGTTTTTTTATGCCGGCAGGATGCTGAAACAGTCCGCCAGCAGCGTTCTCGCTTCGTTCAGATCCTCAACGGGGACCCGGCCGCCTCACCACTCGGCGGCGCGCACAAACTTGGTGCTCCTTATTCGTCGCACCGTGCGCCCCAGAGGGTACGCTTCCGGTCTTCACTCGCTACGGCCTTGCTGGACAGCCTGTTTGAGCATCCTGCTTAGTGTAAAACGTGAAAGGTGAAACGTGAGAAGTAAGAGGTGAGACGTGAAAGGTAAGACGTGAAACGTATGAATAAGACAGACGTGGAACTTGAAACATGGAAGATGAAACGTTTTGATGCGGTAAGAACGAGGTGATGATGTCGAGCGGCGACCGACAAGCCGAGGGACTGGTGATGGATGCGGGAGACATTGCGCGCGCGGTGACCCGTATTGCCCATGAAATTCTTGAACGCAACAAGGGCGTCAAAGACTTAGCGCTGGTGCGGATTCGAACCGGGGGGGTGCATCTGGCCCATCGACTGGTGAAGCGAATCCAAGAGATTGAGGCGGCGGCGGTGCCGATCGGTGAGTTGGACATTACGCTCTATCGGGACGATCTCTCCTTGCGGAAGGAGCAGCCGATTCTTCGCAAGACGTCGGTTCCGTTCGATATCGCCGACAAGATCGTGGTGTTGGTCGACGATGTGCTGTTTACGGGCCGAACGATTCGCGCGGCGATGGACGGGTTGATTGATTTGGGGCGACCGGCAGAAATTCAACTGGCCGTCTTGGTCGATCGAGGCCATCGTCAGTTGCCGATCAAGGCGACGTATATCGGGAAAAATATTCCGACGTCTCGGGAAGAAAAGATCCAGGTGCTGTTAGAAGAAGAAGGCGAAGATGATCGAGTCGTGATCTACAAGACGTAACGCGGAGAATGCCATGAGTCTCAAACGCAAAGATTTGCTGAGTCTGGCGCCCCTGTCGGTGGATGAGATCACGCTCATCCTTGAAACAGCGGACTCCTTCAAGGAAGTCACGGGTCGAGAGATCAAGAAAGTGCCGGCTCTGCGAGGTAAGACCGTCGTCAATCTTTTCTTCGAGCCCAGTACGAGAACACGCACCTCGTTCGAGCTCGCGGCGAAACGGTTGAGTGCGGATGTGATCAACTTCTCGCCGTCGTCGAGCAGCGTCGTCAAAGGGGAGACGTTGCTCGACACGGCTCGCAATATCGAGGCGATGCAGGCGGATATTATCGTCTTGCGTCACCCCTCGGCCGGCGCGGCTGAAGCCCTGGCCCGCGGGGTGAAGTCTTCCGTGATCAATGCCGGAGACGGGTGGCATGAGCATCCGACGCAAGGCCTCTTGGATTTGTATACGATTCGCGAGCGTGGATTGTCGTTCGAGGGGCTGCGGGTGGCGATCGTCGGAGATGTGGCGCATAGCCGTGTGGCGCGTTCGAACATTCATGCGCTCGTGAAGTTGGGCGCAGAGGTTCGGTTGGTAGGGCCGCCGACGATGATGCCCTGTGGAGTCGAGAAACTGGGCGTGCGTGTCTACTACAATCTCGACGAGGCGCTACGCGGCGTGCAGGTCATCATGATGTTGCGATTGCAGCTCGAACGGCAGGGGATTGCGCTGTTTCCAACCATCCGTGAATATGCGCGGCTGTATGGGTTGACGACCGAGCGGGTTGAGTTGGCCAATCCTGGGGCGATTGTGATGCATCCGGGTCCGATCAATCGCGGGGTCGAGATTGCTCCGGAGGTGGCCGATAGTTTGTCGTCGGTGATTCTGGAGCAAGTCGCGAACGGCGTCGCCGTTCGCATGGGGATTCTCTATCTCTTGTCAGGAGCAAACTAAATCGTGGCTATCTACATTGCAGGCGGGCATGTGATCGATCCGGGACGGTTCAACGGTGTGGCCGACGTGCTGATCGATGAGGGCCGAGTGGTTGCGGTGGGGCCTCGCCTCACGATTCCCGTGGGCGCCACGACCATCGATGCCAGAGGCCGATTGGTCCTTCCCGGCTTTGTCGATCTCCATGTGCATTTTCGGGAGCCGGGCTTTGAATACAAAGAGTCGATCCAGAGCGGAGCAGCAGCAGCCGTGGCCGGCGGCTTCACCTCAGTCTGTTGTATGCCCAATACGAACCCTGTCAATGACAACCAAGCGATCACGGAATTCATGCTCGATCGCGCGCGGGCAGCCGGGTTGGCGAACGTGTTTCCGATCGGCGCGATTACGAAAGGCTCGGAAGGGAAAGAGTTGGCAGAGATCGGCGATTTGCGGCGTGCCGGCTGTGTCGCGATTTCTGACGATGGGAAACCGGTCATGAACAGTCTGGTCATGCGCCGAGCGATGGAATATGCCTTGGCCTTCGACGTGCCGGTGGTCGACCATTGCGAAGACTTGCATCTCGCCGAGGGGGGCTGTATGAACGAAGGAGCCATCTCGACCGAGTTGGGGCTTCCTGGGATGCCGGCGGCGGCGGAAGATGTGATGGTGGCGCGCAATGTTGCCTTGGCGGAACTGACCGGGGCTCGGCTGCACCTGGCGCATATCAGCACAGAGGGCTCTGTGCGGATGGTACGGGACGCCAAGTCACGAGGACTTAAAATAACAGCCGAGGCCTGCCCCCATCACTTTACCATCACGGAGGAAGTGGTCCGAGGTTATAATACCTTTGCAAAAATGAATCCCCCGCTTCGGACCTGGAAGGATGTGCGAGCGATCAAGGAAGGTCTCCGCGACGGCACGATCGATGTCATTGCCACGGATCATGCCCCGCATGCGTCCCAGGAAAAACAGCTGGGATTTACCGAAGCGCCGTTCGGGATCGTCGGACTGGAGACGGCATTGCCATTGACCTTCGCGCTGGTCGATGAGGGGGTCTTGTCGTTGGAGTCGGCAGTCGACAAGTTGAGTACGGCTCCGGCGAAGACATTCAGCTTGGCCAAAGGCACGCTGGCGGTCGGTGCCGATGCCGATGTGGCGATTGTCGATCAGCAGGAACAGTGGGAGGTCGATCCGACCAAGTTCCGCTCAAAGAGTCGAAATACTCCGTTTGCCGGATGGAAGGTCAAGGGCCGAGTGACGACGACGATCGTGGGTGGCCGAGTGGTATTCGCGACCGGTCGGGCAGAGCAGTAACGCTGTGCCGCGTATGTCCCGTTGGGGGATGGTCTGTTGCCTCACGCTTGAATGGCTGGCGCTGGCCCTATGGGTCGGCGGCGGACTGGTGCTTATCGGAGCGGTGATCCCCGCGGTCTTTAATACGTTCGGCGGGCAGGACTCAGGCGGATTGTTTGTGACGCGGGCATTCGAAGGCTTTCATCGCTTCATGATCGGGGCCTTGGCGATTCTGTGGGCCTCATTGTGGTATCGCTGGTGGAGCGGAAGTCCGATCGTGACGGTCAGCCGGGGCGAGATGGCAGTGCTGGTGGGGATGACGACGATTGCGGGACTCATCATTGTGTGGCTGCACCCGTCCGCTGCGGCACTTCAAGCTCAGGCCTTTGCGGCGCACGAGGAGGCGGCGAAGAAAGCGGCCTTCGAAGCCTTGTTTCGTCTACTCAAGCCGATTCGGTGGATCTATATGATTGATCTGGTACTGGGTATATTCTTGATCGGCATCAAGGCAAAACGGTCGCTGTACCGGGACGGAGCACTTACGTGAAACAGGCCTGGTTGGCACTGGCAGACGGCACGATGTTCGAAGGCCGTGCACTCGGATACGAAGGGGAGACGGTAGGAGAAGTCGTGTTTAACACGGCCATGACCGGGTACCAGGAAGTCTTGACCGATCCCTCGTATAAGGGACAAATCATTACCATGACGTCTCCCCATATTGGAAACTATGGGATGACGCCGGAGGACGCCGAGTCGCGGAAGATTTGGGCTGAGGGATTCATCGTGAAAGAGGCGAGTCGACTCTTCAGTAACTGGCGCAGCCGAGAGCGGATACAAGACTATTTGCATGAGGCGAACATTGTCGGCATCGAGGGGTTAGATACGCGCGCCCTGACCCGCCACCTGCGCGAACATGGGTCACAGCAGGGTCTCATCACCCATGTCGATGGAGATCCACGCCGGGCCGTCGAGAAGGCACAGGCCACTCCCAGCATCGTTGGGCGCGATCTGGCGACCGCTGTCACGTGCAAGGAGGCCTATCGATGGACGGAAGGAACAGGGGAGTGGGCCCCCTCGCTCGGCGACAAGCTACGGGTCGGTGCGAGCAGGCGGTGGCATGTCGTGGCCTATGATTTCGGGGTGAAACTGAATATTCTTCGTCGGCTGGTCGATGTGGGCTGTGAGGTGACCGTCGTCCCAGCTTCGACCACCGCGGCTCAAGTTGAAGCCCTCAAACCCGATGGCGTCTTTCTGTCGAACGGACCGGGGGATCCGGAAGGAGTCCCCTACGCGATCGAGGCGGTGCGGCAATTGATCGGGCGCCTGCCGATATTCGGCATCTGTTTAGGGCATCAGATTCTGGGGCTTGCGATGGGTCTCGAAACCTACAAGCTGAAGTTCGGCCATCACGGGGTGAATCATCCGGTCATGGACCTCCGGACAAGGCGAGTGGAGATCACATCGCAAAATCACAATTTCGCGGTAGCGGTGGCCGGCCCGATCGGTACGATTCCCGATCGACCACCGGTGCTGGACACCTCGTTCGGGCAAGTCCTGGTGACGCATCTGAGCCTGAACGATCATTCGGTCGAAGGATTGGCCTCTCTGGACCTCCCGGTGTTTTCGGTGCAGTATCACCCGGAAGCGTCTCCCGGACCCCATGACTCCGCATACTTATTCAACGCCTTTACACAGCTTATGGAGAAACAGCATGTTTAGAGTTCATACCATGTTCGGTCAGTTCTGCCTCCTGGCCGTCATCGCACTGCAATCCGGTTGCATCACGGTCAACCTCATTGAGCCATCGGGGCCGGTGCAGGAAGTCCAACTCAGCGGCGCGGGGGCCGGGAAAGTCCTCTTGCTCGATTTATCCGGTGTGATTAGCTCGCAAGATAAAGAGGGCCTCATCCCACATCCCAACATGGTGGCCATGTTCAAGGAAGAGCTGACGAAGGCCTCGAAGGACGACAAGATCAAAGCCGTGGTCGTTCGCATCAACAGTCCTGGCGGGACCGTGACCGCTTCAGACATCCTGTATCACGAGTTACGGGAGTTCAAGATCAAGAAAAAGATCCCTGTGGTTATTTCAATGATGGATGTGGCTGCGTCAGGGGGCTACTATCTGGCGATGGCGGGGGACAGTATCTTGGTCCATCCTTCGACGGTGACGGGCAGTATCGGCGTCATTATGTTGACGGTGAATGCCAGAGGGTTGCTCGAAAAAGTGGGGGTCGAGGCCAACGCCATCACGTCCGGCCCCCGCAAGGACATGGGTTCACCCTTCCGGGTCATGACACCAGAGGAACGGGGGATCTTTCAAAGCGTGATCGACTCGTTCTATCAACGGTTCCTGACCGTGGTCCAGGAGGGGCGCCCCCATCTGTCGGCTGAACAAATCAAAAAGCTGGCCGATGGACGGATCTATTCTGGAGATCAGGCCAAGGCGGCAGGCTTGATCGACGAAATCGGGTATCTCGATGACGCGATCGAACTGGCGAAGAAGAAAGCGGGTCTCACGGAAGCGCGGGTCGTCACCTACGGGCGTCGGGGGGAGTATCAGAATAATATCTATTCACGCCTGTTCGGAACGACTTCGGGTATCACCGGGTTAGCCAATTTGGATCTGTTGTCGATGGTGCGGGGCGGCACGCCACAGTTCATGTATCTCTGGATGCCCTAATCAACAGAGCTCATTGACCCATTTTGTGTTCATTGACGTGATCCGCCATGGTTCAATCATCAGATCGCAAGATCGACAGATTCCTCGCGACGCCGATCGGACGCCGGGCGGCGCTGGCGTTGGGGGCTCAGGGGGCGATGGGGCTCTGCACGGCTCTCGGGGTTGGGACGGTACTGGGTCTGTTCGGCAGCCTGACCGGTTGTTACCGGGCGCCTGGCACCGCGCGCGATCAGGTGATTTTTTTTTCCGAAGAGAAGGAATTGGAGTTTGGATTGAGCGCCTACCGCGAGGTGTTGCGCGCCGCGCCGCTCAGTGACAACGCGGAAGTGAATGAATTAGTGCACCGTGTGGGGCGGAAGATTGCTGACGCCGCGAACAAGCCGGAGTATCAGTGGGAATTCGCCGTGATTCAAGACGACAAGATGGTCAATGCCTTTGCGTTGCCGGGCGGAAAGGTCGCCATCTTCACCGGAATTCTCAAACATACGAAAGACGATGCCGGTCTGGCGACGGTGATGGGTCATGAGGTGGCACATGCGTTGCAGCGCCACGGGGTGGAGCGGATGAGCCGGAGTATCTTGGACCAAATTGCGCAATTGGGCGCGTTGGGGGCAGCGGCAAGCGGACGGGCCAATCCCGGTGCGATCCAGGGTCTGTTGGGGGCCTATGGGGTCAATGTGTCGTTGCCCTTCAATCGGAAACAAGAATCGGAAGCCGATTACATCGGACTGCGATTGATGGCACAGGCCGGGTACGATCCGCGGGAGGCGGTGCCGTTTTGGGAGCGCATGAGCGGTTGTCCGAGGCAGATGATCGGGAAGGTCTGTTTTCGGTCGCAGCAGTCGGTCCCTGAATTTCTGTCCACCCATCCGTCCGATTTAACGCGTATCAACCAGATCGAAGCGTGGCTCCCCGAGGCGCTTCAACAGTATCGTGCATCCGGGGGAGGGGCGATCCCGCCGCCGGCCCCGCCATACAAGCCGACAATCGGGCCGATGCCACAAGACAGCTAGCTGACGCTGAAACGAGGTCTCCGTGCCAAGACGAACAGATATCACGTCGATTTTGCTGATCGGGTCAGGACCGATCGTGATCGGCCAGGCCTGTGAGTTCGACTATTCCGGCACGCAGGCCTGTAAAGCCCTCAAAGAGGAAGGCTATCGGGTCATCCTCATCAACAGTAACCCCGCGACGATCATGACCGACCCTGAGTTGGCTGATCGGACCTACGTGGAACCGATCACGGTTGAAGTCGTGGAGAAAGTGATCGAGCGTGAGCGTCCTGATGCCCTGCTCCCGACCATGGGAGGGCAGACCGCGTTGAATACGACGATGGCCTTGGTCAAGCGGGGGACGCTCGAGAAATATGGGGTCACGTTGATCGGCGCGTCCGCCGAGGCGATTCATAAGGCCGAGGATCGCGAAGCCTTTAAACATGCGATGCAGCGAATCGGGTTGCGAGTCCCGGCCAGCGGTACCGCGCACAATCGTGACGAAGCCATCAAGATCCTCGAACGGATCGGATTTCCGGCGATCATTCGCCCGTCGTTTACGATGGGTGGGACCGGCGGCAATATTGCCTACAATCGAGAAGAGTTTGAGAAGCTGGTCGACTGGGCCTTGGCCATGAGTCCGGTCAGCCAAGTCTTGATTGAAGAATCCCTGATTGGATGGAAAGAATATGAATTAGAGGTGATGCGGGACCTCAAAGACAATGTCGTCATTGTCTGTCCGATCGAAAACCTCGATCCGATGGGGGTGCACACAGGAGACAGTATTACCGTTGCGCCGGCGATGACGCTTTCGGACAAAGAGTATCAGCGCATGCGGGATGCGGCGGTTCGCATTATGCGCGAGATCGGCGTCGATACAGGCGGATCGAACGTGCAATTCGGCCTGGATCCTCACAACGGCGACATGGTGGTCATCGAGATGAATCCGCGTGTCTCCAGAAGTTCCGCGCTCGCGTCGAAAGCGACGGGGTTTCCCATCGCCAAAATTGCCGCGAAGCTTGCCGTGGGGTATACGTTGGATGAAATCACCAACGACATCACCGGCGTGACGAAAGCCTCCTTCGAACCCACGATCGATTATGTGGTGGTGAAGATCCCTCGCTTTGCCTTCCAAAAGTTCCGGGGGGCCGATCCCACACTCACGACGCAGATGAAGTCGGTCGGCGAGGTGATGGCGATCGGTCGCACGTTTAAAGAGTCCCTCCAGAAAGCCATTCGTTCGCTGGAATTAAATATGAATGGGCTCTCGTCGCGGGAGGGATTGGATCGCGGCATTCCCGAGGGGTTCGACCGGCAGCCGGCGCTGGAGCGGGTACGCCAACATCTGCGGACTCCGATTGCCGAGCGACTGTGGCACGTGGCGGATGGCATGCGTCTTGGCCTGTCCAATGAGGACCTGTTTGCCCTCACCAAGATCGATCCCTGGTTTCTGGAGCAGATCCGGGAGCTGATGCAATTCGAAGCCTTGCTGGCCGGTCAGGCAGGAAAGAAACCGGCTGCGCTTGAGGAGTCGATGCTGTGGGAAGCCAAGGAACAGGGGTTTTCAGACGATCGTATCGCACAGCTCATTGGCATGACCTCTGCTTCAGTCATGAAGCTGAGGACCAAGGCTGGTCGGGGTAGAAGAGGGGTGACCTATAAACGGGTCGACACCTGCGCCGCAGAGTTCGAAGCCCATACCCCCTATCTCTATTCGACGTACGGAAGCGAATGTGAGGTTCGCCCGACAGACCGGAAAAAAGTGATCATCCTCGGTGGGGGACCGAATCGTATCGGGCAGGGGATCGAATTCGACTACTGTTGTGTCCATGCGGCGATGGCGCTTCGGGAAGAAGGTATCGAATCGATCATGGTGAATTGCAATCCCGAAACCGTGAGTACTGACTATGATACCTCGGACCGGCTCTACTTCGAGCCGTTGACTGAGGAAGACGTGCTCAACATCGTTGCCTGCGAGCAGCCCCTGGGAGTCGTGTTACAGTTCGGCGGGCAGACGCCCCTCAAGCTCGCCCTGCCTTTATCCAAGGCCGGGGTGCGCATTCTGGGTACGAGTCCTGACGCGATCGATCGCGCGGAAGATCGTGAACGGTTCCGCGACCTCTTGACCAAGCTCGGGCTCCGCCAGGCTGAGAGCGGCATGGCCCGGTCCGTGGAGGAGGCGCTTCGGATCGCCGAGCAGATTACCTATCCGGTCATGGCGCGGCCTTCGTATGTGTTGGGGGGGCGATCCATGCAGATTGTCTATGATGAACCCAGCTTGCGTGAGTATATGAAATCGTCGGTCAACGCGTCGCCGAAACATCCCGTTCTGATCGATAAGTATCTGTCGGATGCGATCGAGGTCGATGCCGACGCCATTTCAGATGGGACGAACGTCGTGGTGGCCGGGATCATGGAACATATCGAAGAAGCCGGAGTGCATTCGGGGGATTCAGCCTGCTCATTGCCCCCCTATTCGCTCAGTCAGAGTGTCGTCGAAGAGATTCGTCGGCAAATGAAGGCCTTGGCGCTGGAGTTGGGTGTCATCGGCTTGATGAATGCGCAATTTGCCATCAAAGATCACACCATCTATGTGCTGGAGGTCAATCCTCGAGGCTCGCGCACGGTGCCGTTCGTGAGTAAAGCCATCGGTGTGCCGCTGGCCAAGCTGGCCATGAAAACCATGGTGGGCAAGACCCTTCCTGAGCTGGGATTCATTGAAGCTCCGACTCCTGTGCACTTGTCCGTGAAAGAATCCGTCTTTCCCTTTAATAAGTTCCCGGGGGTGGATGTCCTTCTGGGGCCGGAGATGAAGTCCACCGGGGAAGTGATGGGTATCGACCAGGATTTTGGATGGGCGTTCGCGAAGTCACAAACAGGCGCTGGAGCACCGCTGCCGAAGGGAGGCACGGCCTTCATCAGCGTCAAGGAGAGTGATCGTCCGGCGGCGCTTGACGTCGTGCGACAGCTTCAGCGGCTGGGGTTTACCATTCAAGCCACGAGTGGAACGGCGGGATATTTGCGGAGCTATGGAGTGCATGCGGACACGGTGAACAAGGTGATGGAAGGGCGGCCCCACATCGTGGACCATATCAAGAACGGGCTGGTGGCGTTAGTCGTGAACACCGTGAGTACGGCGTCATCCCATGCCGATTCCTTGTCGATCCGTCGAGAGGCGCTGAACAAAGGACTGGCCTACTATACGACGATACGGGGGGCGAGAGCGGCGGTCATGGGCATTGAAGCCATCCTCAAGAAAGAGTTCACCGTTCGGTCGTTGCAGGAATATCATGGCATCGGAAGCGCGGAACGGTGATCGCTGAGCAGGAGGCCATGGTTCACCAATCAGCATGGTAGTGTGGAGGAAGTATGCCGACACCGATTACAAGAAAGGGGCACGAGGCGCTTCAAGCAGAGCTCGATCGTCTTCGCAAAGTCGAGCGTGCCAAGAATATCGAAGCCATTGCCGAAGCGCGTGCCCATGGCGATTTGAGCGAGAATGCAGAATACGATGCGGCCAAGGAACGCCAAGGGTTCATCGAGTCGCGTATCATCGAACTTGGGTCGAAGCTGGCCGATGCCCGCATCATCGAAACGGCCGGACGGGTTTCCGAGACCATCGTGTTCGGCGCCACGGTGCTCGTGATCGAACAGGAGTCGCAGTCGAAGCGGGAGTATACGCTGGTGGGACAGGATGAAGCCGACATGAAAGTCAACCGTATCTCGATTCAGTCTCCAGTCGGCAAGGCGCTGATCGGCAAGCGCGTCGGCGATTTCGTCGAGGTCAAGACACCGGTGAAGATGGTCGAATATGAAGTGGTGGAGATTCGCTTCGAGGAGCTCTAGCAGGATGCTGAAAAAGTCCGCCAGCTTCGTTCTCGCATTGTTCAGACCCTCACGGTTGAGGAGGAACCCCTCGGAGGACGGAAGCACTGGAGGGGATTTCCCATTCGCCAAGATGTATCTGTGTGGACGAACGACCCCACGAAGTGCGGTCGATACCTTCTCCGGTCTTCACTCGCTGCGGCCTTGCCTGCGGAGGGGCGTGTCCTGGCACGCCTGGGCTGGGCGGGTGAGACCAGTGGCCATGTTACGCATCCCGTACGATATTGTCCTCTCGCCCAATACAAGCTGGCTCGCGTGCAGCCCTCTCTGAGACTCATCACGCTCCTGACCGATTTCGGCGACCGAGATTGGTTCGTGGCGAGCATGAAGGGGGTGATCCTCACGATCAATCCCCACGCCACGATCGTCGATCTCTCACACCAGATCACTCCGCACCGAATCGACGAAGCCGCATACGTCCTCAAGTCCTGCTATCGTGAGTTTCCCGAAGGCACGATCCATGTCGTAGTCGTCGATCCTGGTGTCGGTAGCGCGCGGCGGGCCATTGCGGTCAAGAGTGCAGGGTACTATTTCCTGGCGCCTGACAACGGCGTGCTCAGCTACCTATTCGACGACGAACAGCCGGTTGAAGTGCGCGAGATCGACCAGCGAACGTTTCGGCGTGCATCGCTCGGCCATACCTTCGATGGGCGTGATCTCTTTGCTCCGGCAGCGGCGTGCTTGACCATACAGCAGCCGTTCGCATATTTTGGGCAACTCATCGACGATTGCAACACATTCAGGATCTCGACGCCGAAATGGGATGGCGGTGCCTTGGTGGGAGAGATCGTCTATGTCGATCGATTCGGCAATCTTATTTCCAACCTGACGCCTCACCACGTGAAGGAAATGCGGGAAGTCGCAAAGCGATCCAACGCGCTGATCGCTATTGCAGGCCACAGGATTCAGAGTCTTGTAGGGAATTATGCCGAAGGATCGACCACTGAGCCGTCGGCGCTGATCAATAGCAACGGCACCGTAGAAGTATTCATCAAAGAAGGCAGTGCAGCACAACGGCTGAAGGCGGGGTGTGGAATGGAGATAATCCTGTCATAGATCCGAACACTGATCGGAAATGCCCAGCAATAGTAGGGTAAGAACCAGGATGAACAGAACCGGCCGGATTCAGCGCATGTCAGCTAGCAGTTTGCTGAAAAACTCAGTTTTTGCGAGGCAAGGTCCACTGATATTAGGTAGGTTGATAGTGCTGGATCGCTGGCAGGATGCTCAAAATGGCTGTCCAGCAAGGCCGCAGTGAACGAAGAGGCGAGGCGTACGCTTCGGTACGTTGGGCCTCTGAGCGACGCGAAAATGCCGCTAGTTCTTAATTGCGTAAGTTCACGATAGTGTTTTTGAGTTGAGAACCTTTGACTTCTCTCTTGCGCCAGACAAACGGTTTAGCGGTGGGGCCATAGGCAGCCA
>JAWXBV010000071.1:0-22758 GCA_034440335.1 Nitrospirota bacterium
CGACGGGCTCAGGGCGTCCCGAGCCTGTCGAGGGACGCTTCACTCTTTGCTACGCTTCACGAGGAACACGTTTTCCTGGCGATTTCGTCCCTCGACTGTGCTCGGGACCCTGAGCTTTGTCGAAGGGCCACGAACCGTCATGAATCATGCGGGCCAGTGAATGGCTCGTCGTGGGAGTCCTCATAGAGGCCCAGCCGCCGAACAAGGCTGGGGGATCTATGACCCTCGACATGGGAGAATTTTCCGGTGGCTCACCTCCTATCTTTCTTCTCATGATAACGGCATGATTTCTATACGGGGTGATTCAGTTTGAGTGGAGGTTAGGTTTTTTGCCATGACCTACGGAGGGCACCCTGTTTCCATCATCGTGATGCTGTGGCACAAAAAATTGGCGCGTTGATCTCATTCTGCTAGTCCGTGGCCCCACCTTTGCACATCAATATCGAGTTCGCGGCAATCTCACTAAGAGAGCAAATATTGGGGCGTTTCTCCCCAAGAGCAAAGCCTATCTGTGGATTTTTGCGCCAGAGCAGTCTTGACCCCATCGAGATCGAAGGGCTAGCCTCTCGTTTATGGTCTGTCTGGTCTATCTGGTTGATCTGGTCTGTCTGGTTTAACCAAACACACGAGACAGACCGACCAGACAGAATAGACCAGACAGACGAGACAGACCAGATGAACCAGTTTGGAGGAGGAGTGAATGACCGAAGACTGGGGTGCGATTCTCGTCGTCGATGACGATGCGGAAATGCGGGAGCTTGTCCACGATGTACTCAAGGATCGTGGGCATCAGGTTGCGACGGCAGGAAGCGGGCCAGAGGCCTTGACGCTGTTGGCGGAGCAAGACTGCGCCGTGGTGGTGACGGATTTGCGGATGAAAGGGATGCAGGGGACGGAGTTGTTGTCGGAGATCCGCCGTCTCTACCCGGACATCGGGGTCATTCTCATGACAGGCTTTGGCTCGGTGGATACCGCGGTCGAGGCCATGAAGCGGGGCGCCAGCGACTACTTGACCAAGCCGGTGAAAAACGAGGAGTTGGTTCGTGTCGTCGAACGTGTGATCCGCGAAGCCTCGTTACGGCGTGAGGTGAACCGGCTCAGGCGCGAGGTTCACAAGGAGTACAGTTTTCATCAGATCATCGGCAAGAGCAAGCCGATGCAGGAGATCTTCGACCTGATCCGGCGCGTGGCCGACAGTCCGACGAATCTGTTGATCACCGGCGAGAGCGGAACCGGCAAGGAATTGGTGGCCAAAGCGATCCATTACAATAGTGATCGCAAGGATGCGCCGTTTATCCCCGTCAACTGCGCCGCCATTCCGGAACAGCTGCTTGAAAGCGAGCTGTTCGGCCATATGCGAGGCGCCTTCACGGATGCGAAGGCGGACAAGCGGGGCCTTTTCGAAGAGGCGCAGAAGGGCACGCTGTTTCTCGACGAGATCAGCGAACTGCCCCTGATGCTGCAGGCCAAGATCCTTCGCGCGATCCAGGAGAAGGAGATTCGCCGCGTGGGGGCCAACAGACCGACCGCCGTCGATGTGCGCATCATTGCGGCGACGAATCTTCATCTGACAGAAGAGGTCAAGGCGAAGCGCTTTCGGGAGGATTTGTATTACCGGCTCAACGTGATCGAGCTGCGCCTGCCTCCCTTGCGTGAGCGCCGCGAGGATATCCCGCTGCTCGTGGACGCCTTCATGAAGAAGTGTGCGGCCACTCGCAGGAAACAGATACAAGGGATGAGTGAATCTGCGTTGGCGATGCTGGTGGATTATGCCTGGCCCGGCAACGTGCGTGAATTGGAGAATGTGATCGAGCGGGCCGTCACCCTCAGCCGAAGCGAAAAGATTGTCCCTGACGATCTCCCCGCGACGATACAGGGGGCCCGTGGCGATCGCCGCATCCTTGACGATGCAGCTGAACGGACTCTGCGGCTCGACGAAGTGGAGAAAGAATATATCCTCAAGATTCTCGAAAAGACCGGCGGCAACAAATATCAGGCGGCCCACATGCTGGGGATCGACCGTAAAACGCTGTATCGTAAGCTCGCCGAAATCGAAGGTAAGGCACAGCCAGAAGAGTGACCATTTCCTGCCGGTGGTCTTGTAGGATGCTCGCAAATGCCGCCCCGCAGGCAGGCAGGCTGAGGAACATGTGATGGCTGAGAAACCTGACAAATCCACGAGGGCGACGGAGCTCAGCCGACAGGCAGAGGAACTGCTTCGTGCGAGCAAGCGCGACGTCGCAGCCCTGCCCGTTAAGGATGTGCAACAGATCGTGCATGAGCTACAAGTACAGCAGATCGAGTTGAACATGCAGAACGAGGAGCTGCGCCGGACCCAGATGGAGCTCGAATCGGCCCGTGACCGCTATATGAACCTCTACAACTTTTCCCCTGCCGGCCATCTCTCGCTGGATACGCACGGCACAATTGTGGATGCCAATCTGAGGGCCGGGACGCTGCTCGGCATCGATCGGGTTGCGCTGATTGGACAATCACTCGCCTCCCTCATCGCATCGGAGGATCAGGACATCTGGCGCCGGCATTATCGGGAGGTCTTGAAGACAGGCATGCGAGAAGTCTGTGAGGTGCAGCTTCGGAATCGGGCCGATGGCCAGCGCTGGGTCTATGTTGAGAGCCTCGTGTTTAGCGAGGATCCATGGGGCAGCACCCACTGGCACACATCGCTGCTCGACATCACCGAACGTAAACAGGCGGAGGAGATGGTGGTTCGGTCGATAGAACGACTGACGCTGGCCACCAGAGCGGCAGACATCGGCGTGTGGGACTGGAACATCCTGAAGAACGAATTGGTCTGGGACGACCAGATGTACGCCCTCTATGGTGTGAAGAAAGAAGACTTTGGCGACGCCTACGATGCCTGGCTCTCTTCTGTCTATCCCGACGATCGGGCGCGATGTGATGAGGCCATCCAACAATCCTTGCGCAACGAGAAGCCGTACGACCTTGAATTCCGTGTCCAGTGGCCTGATGGCACGGTTCGTGTCCTCAAGGCCAATGGCCTCGTGACGTGGGATCCGCAAGGCCGCCCGCTGCGGATGACGGGCACAAACTACGACATCACTGTGCGCATGCAGGCGGAAGAGCAGTTCCGCGTAATGGTCGAAGCATTGCCGAATGGCCTGTTGATGGTGGATGAAAACGGGACCATCCTCCTGGTGAACCGGCAGATTGAGCAGCAGTTCGGCTATGAGCGGGCTGAACTGATCGGACAGCCGGTGGAAATGCTCGTGCCGCAGCCTATGCGGTCGCACCATGCCGGAGACCGGGCGAAATTCTTTGCCCATTCCGAGTCGCGCGCGATGGGGAAAGGGCGGGATCTCCATGGAATGCGCAAAGACGGCCAGGAGTTTCCGCTGGAGATCGGCCTCAATCCGATCAGGACATCGGATGGGATGCGAGTCTTGGCGTCGGTCGTAGATATCAGCGAACGAAAACGGGCAGAACAGACGTTGCAAAAAGAACGGGACTTCATCAATGCCGTGCTGGAGATCGCCGGAGCGCTCGTCGTGGTGTTGGATCGGGAGGGGCGGATTCTGCGATTCAACCGTGCCTGTGAACGGATGACCGGCTATTCCTCTGAAGAGGTGATGGGTCAACGTGTCTGGGATCTGTTTGTGATTCCCGATGAAGTCGAGGGAGTGAAAGCGGTGTTCGAGCGGCTTCTGGGCGGAGAGCATCGCAACGATTATGAAAATTACTGGAAAGGTAAGGAGGGGGCTCTGAGACGAACCTCCTGGTCGAATACGGTGCTGGCGGATTCCAACGGCAGGGTTGAGTATGTCGTGGCAGCCGGACTCGACATCACCGATCTCAAACAGGTCGAGGAACAGCTCCGAAAGACGGAGCGGATTGCGGAACTTGGCACGCTCGCCTCCGGCATGGCGCACGAGATCGGTACGCCGATGAACGTCATCCTCGGGCGCGCAGAATATCTGCTCCAACGTACAGCCGATGAAGGGATGAAGAAGGGCCTGACTACGATCGTCACGCAGATCGAGCGGATCACGAAGGTCATGCACCAACTCCTCGCCTTTGCCAGGCGGAAGCAGCCGGATCGGCAGGTTGTCGATCTCGGTGAGATCGTGGAGGACTGCCTGGAGATGTTCCAGGAGCGGATGACTCACAACCGCATCACGGTGGAAAAGGCGATTGAAGCCGATATGCCTCCTGTCCTTGCCGACCGGGACCAGCTCATCCAGGTGCTGATCAATTTGGTGACGAATAGCCTCCATGCCATGCCGGAGGGGGGGCGCCTCAGGCTGAGCCTCAATCGAGAGAATAGTCATGTACGCCTCGGCGTCTCCGATACAGGCCATGGGATGCCGGAAGAGATCCGTTCGAAGATATTCGAGCCCTTTTTCACAACGAAAGATTTCGGGATGGGGACTGGTCTTGGGCTCACGGTCGTGAAAGGCCTCATCGAGGAGCATGGTGGGACTATTACAGTAGAGAGTGTCGTCGGCACAGGCACAACGTTTTGGGTACGATTCCCATTGCCGGAGATCAGGATTCAAGCGTGAAGCGTGAAACCAGCTGGTTGCTCTGGAGGTTCAAGCGTTTCAAACTTTCAGAGCTGCTTCCTGACAACATGAAACCTGGAACTAGAAACCAGTAACTTCAATCGGGGCAATGCGCAGCAGGTCTTGCTTCGCCTACCCCTGCCGCTTGAGCCAGCGGTCGCTGTTTTTCTTGTGGAAGATGCCGAGGGCGACGACGTGCTGGAGGGTGACTCGATAGTACACTCGATAATCGCCGACTCTTAGGCGATAGAGCGGCGGTGAGAATCCGATCAACCACTTGACCCTGGTCTTCATCTCCCGAATCGGGTCCGTGCTAAGGCGGGCGCGCATTTCTTCCAGAATGAGGCGGGCAATGGCACTGGGGAGCTTCGCAAGATCACGCTCGGCGTGAGGAGAGACTTCGATGGAGAAGCGATGAGAGTCAGCACTCATTCAGAGAACCGCTTGAGTACCTTCTCCAGTGGACGTCCTCCACGAGTACTATAGGCCCCCCAGCGCTTTTCAATGATTTTGCGAAACTTGGGGTCGTGTTCGACGACATAGTCTTCGAGGTCGTCCTCTCCCAGATGGTGGAGGACCGCTGTGGGCCGTCCGTTCCTGGTGATGATGATATCCTCTCGCTCTGCTTTCTTGAGGTAGTCCGATAATTTGTTCTTGACGTCTTTGACGCTTGCCAGTTTCATGACCAAGTATCCTCCAAATGGTAGCCACCATTATAGCTACGCCGGTAGCAGAGAGCAAACTGGCGTCGCTGAACCAACACGTGTCCACTCTGAATCGCATGGGTTGAGTCAGATGGGGAAACCATATGTCCGGTTCAATGAGCGGATGTGGGAACCTCCTGACCTCTGTGGTTGGCGGTAGATATGCGTGCATAGGCGCTATCAAGAGCGGTTCAAGGCTAGCGCCCATGTTCGACCCGACGGAGGCATTCTGTGGCGATCTGCGACAGAACCACCGACGCATCTGTCGCAATTCTCATCAGACGTTGGCCCGTTCCTTTCTCGCCCTGCTCATTCTGAAGACATCTCACCCAAGTTTGCGCGATTCCTGAGCGTCTCACTGTCCGTTCATGTCAAGGGTGCGGTTCGCATGGATTATGCAACGTATCTGGCAACAGGCTGCGGTCTCAGCCAGGGAGTCGTGGGGTAGGAGAGGTGAAATGTTTTGGAGGAAAAGCATCCAGCCCTCGTGCGTTGCACCGTTCACGTCTCACAGCTCACGGTTTGTGAGAGCGTAGGGTCTTGATCTAGGGAGGGATAGATGACACAAGGAACGAAACAGGTTGTGTTGCTGATCGCCGAAGACGATCGAGAGATGAGGAGCCTCCTCTGCGATGAACTCTTCGATCTGGGGGTCTCCATTCGGGAGGCTGCCGATGGGGACGAGGCCCTGCGATCGGTGTTGGATAGTCTCCCCTCACTCATCCTCACAGACCTTCGGATGCCGGCGGGGGGACTCGATTACATCGCCAGGCTCCGGACGTTCGCCCCTGGTGTGCCGCTGGTGCTGATCACCTCATTTGGAGATTCCAAGACCAAAGCCGACGCCTTGGCTCTCGGCGTCGAGGCCTATTTCGACAAGCCCATTCGCATCAGCGAGCTGAAAGAGGCTGTGCGACGACTCTTAGGACCGACGCTGAACGGAGAAATGGACTGAGTGCCTGTCTCGCGTGTCTATGGTGACGCATCGGATTGCGAAAGGTATGAGATGGCCGGATCTCAACAACATTCTACGACTGTTCCCGTCTGTACTGATCCCATCCTCATCGCTCGACTGGAGGCCATTAGACAGTTAGCCGGTGGGCTCTCCGACCGAGTGGCGGTCTTGGACCGCGAGTTCAATGTGATCTATGCGAATGAATCCGCCTGGTCTGAGGGGGCCCCGCAATCGGCTGACCGTCAGGCAAAGTGTTATGAGGCCTTCGCGCACCGGAGCGATCCCTGTGGCACCTGCCCGGCGACGAAGCTATACGATTCGCCCGATGTTCAATCGGTGGCCTGTTCCATCGGAGGAGACGGCGCGGCCTGTGGGATGCGCCAGGCCTTTCCGCTCGTCTCATGCAGCGGTGGGGTCGAGTCTCTGCTGGTGTTGTTCAAGGCGCCGTCGAAGGCTGCGAAGCAGACGAGCCATGAGCGCGTGGAGGCGAACAACGAATCGAAGTTGGGTGAGCTGATCGGCTTGAGCGAACCGATGCGGGAAGTTCTCGACATGATCCGGCTCGTGGCGGATAGTTCCGCGACCGTGTTGATTCAAGGGGAGAGCGGGACTGGCAAGGAGTTGGTCGCCAAAACGATTCACCAGATCAGCTATCGGCGGGAGAAGCCGTTCGTCGTCGTCGATTGCGGCTCGTTGCCGGAAACGCTGTTGGAGAGTGAGTTGTTCGGCCATGTGAAGGGGGCCTTCACCGGAGCCCATGCCTCCAAACGCGGACTCTTCGAAGAGGCGGACGGCGGAACGATCTTCCTGGACGAGATTGCCGACACCACGCCGGTCTTTCAATCCAAGCTGCTGCGTGTCCTCCAAGAGGGTGAGATTAGGCCGGTCGGCGGGACTCAGCGGATCAAGATCGATGCGCGGGTCATTTCGGCGACGAACAAAGACCTGGCCGAGTTGGTCAAGGCTCAGACGTTTCGCCAGGATCTCTACTATCGATTAGCAGTCTTGCCGCTGTCATTGCCGCCGATTCGGGAGCGACGCGAGGACATTCCGCTGCTGGTCGAACACTTCGTGGCCAGGTCGTGCAAGCGGCATCGTCAGCCGATCCGTCATGTCTCGGAAGAGGCGATGCAGGCATTGAGCGAGGCCCCCTGGCACGGTAATGTTCGGGAGTTACAGCATTACATTGAACGGACCGTGGTCACGACCAGCGGCCCAACACTCGCCTGCAACGATCTTGTATCATCCGGTTCCGCAACCGAGGATAAGGACTTGCGATCGGCGACGCGTGGAGCCGTCACTCAAGCCGAGCGAGCGCTCATCGCCGATGCCCTCAAGAAGACCGGTGGAAACCGATCAAAAGCAGCCAAGCTTCTCAAGATCAGCCGGGCAAGCCTCTACAACAAGCTGCGCAGGTATCACATTCAATAATTGTCGGGTTGCCCCTCTCTGCCCCAACTTGCCGCTTCTACCGTCTAAAATTTTAGACAGCCTAACGCATTGAAATTGCAAATGCTGACCGATTACTTCTGTCGGAGCTGTCTAACCGCCTGGATTTCTGCCCCACGATTGATGGACCGTTGTTGTCCTGCGTGAATCATAATCATCCCGTGCATCAAGGCATTTCCTTATTTCTGAGACAGGCGAACAATTACGGCACAGGGATTGCGCTAGGCATTGACTGCTGGTGAAGGACTGGGTGATTAGGACCGGCCTCCGAATGACCCGTCCTCCGCAAGGAGGAACCCTTCACCAGCTCTTTACAAAGGCCGAGAGAAGCAAAGAAGCCCTCAGCTGTCAGCCATCAGCTAGACCAAGAGGACTGAGTTACCGGCTGAGAGCTGAACGCTGACGGCTGAGCGTATGATCCAGATCAACCACTTGCCGATAGCGGCAGGTACAGCAAGGAAAAGGAGGCCGAGGTATGACACGTATATCTGGTTCGCGCAGTTGCCGCGCCTATCGCATGGCAGCCATGCTGCCGGCAGCGCTGTTTGCCGGCAGTCTGCTGACAACCCCGATAGGGCTGGCAGCAGATCAGCACAGCCATCATGGCGATGTGGGGGAGGCATCGGCAGAGAAGGTCATTTATCGCGAAGGCGGAGCGGTCCTGCACGACCGCATGATGGAAGAGGTGAAGCGCCAGCAGGAAGCTATCGGCCTGAAAGGCGGCTATAGCACCGGCGCGAACAGCCACATGCTGCAGCAGGGTGTGCTGCTGGTCGCAGAGGATCCGACCAAAGTCTCCGTCAGTAGCGGGCAGCGTTGCCCGGCGAATGCGCCGGTGAAGGACTATCACGTCTCGGCGATCAACGTTGAAATCACACTGAGCCGGTTTCTCGACTATTTCCCCGGATACATGTATGTGCTGAAGGAGAACGTCGAGAAGGTTCGCGGTGAAGAAGCGGCGAACAGGGAAGCGCGGGAGAAGGAAAACGATCCCGGCGCCGTGTCGAACGGGTTGCAGGGCGATGCGATTCAGCCGCTCGTGATCCGGGCCAATCAGGGCGACTGTCTCAAGCTCACCCTCCACAACGAGATCGCAGATGAGCCGACCAACTTGGTGATCAACGGTTCATCCATGGTGGTGGCGGCGACCGGCAAGCCGGCGACTCCTTCGAATCCAGAAGGCACGATTGCACCGGGCGGGCAGGTGAATTTTGAGTGGTATATCAAGCCGGATACTCAGGAGGGGGCGCGATTTTTCCGGTCGCATGCATCGCGCGAGCAGTTCAACCAGGGCATGATCGGCATGCTCGTCGTGGAGCCGCGTGGTTCGCGCTATCTCAGTCCCTTCGACGGCAAGCCGATGGCGAGCGGCTGGGAGGTTATGATCGAAGATCCGAAGGGAGCAGACTTCCGTGAATTCGCGATTTTCTATCATGAGGCAGGTGACGAAGCCTTTCGCCTCTTGAACAAGAAGGGCGAAATGCTGCCCCAGCGCGATCCCCATACCGATTCCTATCGGCCTGGCGCGCGCCTGCTGAATTACCGCAGCGAACCGCACGGCACGCGCATTGAGCTTCAGGCCCACATGGGCTTCTACGGCGACGAGTCCATGGCCTATGGGTCTTATACGTTTGGAGATCCGGCTACGACCGTTCCTCGATCCTATCTCGGCGATCCTGCCAAGTTTCGGATGGCGGGCGGGTCTGAAATCGTACATTCGCACCACCTCCACGGCGGCTCCATCCGTTGGGCGCGCCAGCCGGGGAACAGCAATCTCGATTTCGCACTCTCGAAAAACGGGCCGGTGAAGTTCCCTGCGATCAGCGACCCCTCAGACCGTTTGGACGTGCAGTCCATCGGGCCGACCGAGGTCTACGATCAGGTGATTGAGGGAGGCTCCGGGGGCCTGCAAACATTGGCCGGCGAGTTCGTGTTCCATTGCCATATCCCGCAACATTATGTGACAGGCATGTGGGGGTTCTGGCGTGTGTATAACACGCTGCAAGCGCCTGGTTTCCAGACCGATGTGATGAAGCCGTTGGTCGAGTTGCCGGATCGCGTCGGCAAGATGATGACCGGCACTCCGTCGGACAAGCTTGTCGGCACCACGGTGGACTGGTATGGCGGGAAGAAGTACGAGATCACCAAGGACAAGACCGATTGGAAAGCCGACCCGGTCAAGGTCTCCATCAAGGATTGGGTGGAGATGATGCTCACGCCGCAAGGCAAGCCTGGCAAGAAGCACAGCGAGAAAGAGCAGACCTTGGCCTACGACGCAACCGTGAACGACTGGGCCTGGGATGGGCAGAAGGCCCTGAGCGAGCCTGAGACCACCTATGAGTGGGTCAATTACAAGTCGGCGACGCCGGGTGAGCGGCTGGAGATTCTCTTCGATCCGCAAACCGGCAAGATCGCCTGGCCATGGTTACGCCCGCACCTGGGGCGGCGCGCGCCGTTCTCTCCGAGCCACAGCGGCGCGCCCTGGCTGGAGCCGATCCATCGCCGCGACGACGGCAGCAACTCCACCGAACCGCCGAAGCCTGGCGAGCAAGGGCCCTGGAGCCTCTGTCCGGAAGGGGCGCCGATGAAGTACTTCAACATCCACGCGATTGGATTGCCGATCACGCTCAAGAAGGCGACGGCCAAGACGCCGGCGATCGTGGATCCAGATGGATTGCTCTACGTGCTGCATGAAGAAGAGCAGGAAGTCAGAAAGAATCCCGCCAAACAGATGCCGTTGGTGATCCGCGGCAACGTGCAGGATTGCATCGACGTCGTATACAAGAGCGAGTTGAAAGACGATGTGCGGCAAGGATTCTCCAGCAAGACGAACCTGCATCCGCACATGTTCCAGTTCGACACGCAGGCGTCGGACGGCCCGATTATCGGCTTCTCCTATGAGATGTCGTTGCGGCCCTTCACGATTCTGAAGGACGAGCATCCCGGCAAGGGCATGCCAGTGCCGATGAATACGACGATGGCGGCAGATGCGGCTAAGGGCGCGAGCAGCATCAAGGTGAAGGATGCCTCACGCTATCACGTCAAGACCGAGTTGGGCGTGGGCATGGACGAAGTGGGTGGATTCGAGTCGGCCCGCATCAGCAAGATCGAAGGCAATACGATCACGTTCGAGCGGCCGTTGAAGCATAGCCATAAGAAGGGCGAGATCGTGTCGGTGGAGTGGATCCGTGAGCGGTGGTATGTGGATGCCGATTTCGGCACCACCTTCTGGCACGACCATGTGTTTGGATTGGACGGGTGGGGCCATGGGTTCTACTCCACCTTCATCGCCGAACCGCCGCGATCCACCTATCATGATCCGCTGACCGGCAAAGAAGTCCGTAGCGGGCCGGTGGCGGACATTCACACGCTCGAACCGGTGTCCGCGCATATCCGGGGCTCTTTCCGTGAAATCGTGACCCAGGTCATGGATTCCAATCCTCGGACGGCGGAGTTGATTACTGCCGACAATCCGCAGGCGAGAGTTCAGGCCGTCTCGGTGGACGGCACTCCCTCTGCGGTCTATCCAGCCAAACTCAACCTGTCGCCGATGAAGTTTTTGAACGGCGGCGAAGCAACGACGGGCAGCGGCTACAACATGCGCGTCGAACCCCTGTCGGTACGGCTCGCGAACAATCCTGATCCGTCGCAGCTCTTCAGCAGCCTGATCCACGGCGATCCCGAGACCCCGATGTTGCGGGCCTACTTGGGCGATCCGATCGTGGTCCGGTTGATCGAAGGATCGGCCAACGAAGTGCATTCATGGCACATCAGCGGCCACTGGTTCCCGATGGAGCGGTACAGCAAAAACTCCATCCCCAGAAGTTCGCTGCATGTGGTGATCGGAGAGCGGTACGATGCGGCCATTCCTGCCGCAGGAGGACCGCAACAGATGGCAGGCGACTACCCCTACTACAGCGGTCGCGCGTCGCACTTTGTGGAAGGCAGCTGGGGCCTCTTCCGGGTATTGGACAAAGCGGATGCCACACTAAAGCCTTTGCCGGGCCGGGAAGAGATTCCGCAGTCGGCCAAGTCCGTCTGCCCGGCGGACGCGCCGGTGAAGACCTTCAATGTCGCAGCGATCGACAAGACGATTCGCTACAACAAGGGAACGCCCGGTGCGATGGAAGTGGACATGGAGCGGAAAATGGTGTTGGGCAATGAGACCGGCAAGATGTATGTGCTGGAAGGCGAGAAGACCAAGGTCGCCTCGGGCAGCATTGAGCCGAGCCCCTTGACCCTGCACGTGAACGTGGGCGATTGCATCAAGGTCAATCTCAAGAACGAGATGGCCAAGGAGCGGGCTGGGTTCCACGTCGATCATGTGGCCTTCGATCCCAAGGAGTCGATGGGGATCAACGCCGGGAATAACCCAGGCGACCAGACGGTCGCGCCGGGAAAGAGTAGAACCTACACCTTCTTCGCCCACCCGGAGTTCGGGGAGAACGCCGCTCTGATTCAGGATTGGGGCAATGTGATCGAGAATCCACGGAACGGCCTCTTTGGGGCGATCATCATCGGGCCGAAGGGATCGCAGTATCGCGATCCTGCGACTGGTGAAGATCTGGCCCAGAAGAGTTCCTGGCGGGCGGACGTGATGGTGGATCGGAGCCTGCCGGGGAATGAGACAAGGCAGAACTATCGGTCCTTCGCCCTCCTGTTCCAGGACGAAGATAACCAAATCGGCACCAGCTTCATGCCCTACATCCAAAAGGTGGCAGGCGTAACGGCGGTGAACTACCGGTCCGAACCGACCGATTACCGGGTCGAGAAGGGCTGTGCCTACAGCGAAGTGTTCGTCTGCATCAAGACGGGCGATCAGCCTGTGACCCCGAGCATCGCGGCGCATGTGGGAGATCCAGTCGTGATTCACGTCCTGGGCGCCTTCAGTGAACAGATACAGCTGTTCAGCGTGTCGGGCCATGAGTGGAAGCATGAGCCCTACATGAGCGGGGCGGACCTCGTGAGCACCATGGAGTTCGGCGGCACCGAGGTGATCAATGCCTGGCTGCATGGTGGGGCAGGAGGTCCGAACGGGATTCCTGGCAACTATCTGTGGCTGAACCAGAGACCTGGGTATCTCGACGCCGGTCACTGGGGGACGCTGACGGTGCTCGACCGCGACAGCCGGGCGATTTTACCGTTGAGCAAGCAGGCACCAGCCACACAGCAAGCAGAGGAGCAGATCCCGGCTCAGTCCATGCCGGTGTCCATGAAGGCGAACTAGCCTGGGTTGGATAGAAGGAAGCCGTGCGGGGGAATCCGGCAGAGTGAAGCCTGGGTTCCCCCGTTCGTTTTTGCAGATTAGCGGGGACTGGCTCCGCCGTCTTCGGCGGTGCCTGTCCCCTTACTCTTGAAGGAAAGCGCAGCCATGCGGTAAAAGCATTATATATGAGAAAGAGGGGGCATAGGGAACAGTCTCAGCGGTGCTTGGGATGGCTGGTATTATTCGTACTCGTCGTCATGACCGATGATGCGACGGCATTCGATTTTTCTGCCGACCGGATCGTCAAGAGCGGAAAAAAGGTTGTCACGGCCCATGTCAATGCCAAGGACGATCGTTGGCGGTTCGAGTTTGCCCAACCGCAAGGGGGCGCCAGCATCATCATTGTGAGGATGGACCGCCAGAGCTCCTGGCTTATTTTGTCCAGGCGGCGGCAGTATCTCGAGGTGCCGATTGCCGATGAGCACCGGATGGCGGTAGGTGAGACGATGGAAGGGGAACTCTCGCGCGAATTCATCGGTGAGCAGACGCTGAACAACTATCCCACCGAACTGTTCGAAGTAACGGTTTCTGAAAATGGAGGCGAGCGGCACTACTATCGGTGGGTGACGAAGGTGCAGCGGTTTCCCGTAAAGACGGTGAGTAAAGAGGGAAGCTGGTCCGAGGAGTTTCAACGGTTGATCTTCACCAAGCAATCTCCGTTCTTGTTCGAACTCCCGCAACGATTGGATAGGGCGAACCAGCCGGTGGAGACGCAACAGTAACCGACGGGGGAAGCTAGCTCGATGGAGATAAGAGCGTATGGCTTATAGCTGATGGCAGGAAAAGAATGAGCGGTCAGTCGTCAGCTCTGGCTATTGGCCATAAGGCATATGCTCTTATCTTCGGACGAACGACGCTTCATGCGCAGTCTATGGGGAGCTGGGTTTCGGTATCAGAGGGCTGACCGCGTTCTGATCTCGTCCCGGTTGATAGGTCTCCAGCATGTTCGTGATCGTCGGGAGCACGTGGTTTTCTGCTGAAAGAGGCACTTTGATGCGGATCCCGCGACCCTCGTTGCGTCCGAGTGAAAAGATGTGATGTTCGACTATGTCGCCCTGCGTGACATCCGAATATGTGAAGGTCAATCGTTTCGCGGGGAATCCGCCCAGCGACATTTCCTGATCCTGCCGCCACGTTACCGCGATCGTTTTCTTGCCGAAGAGTTCCGTGATAATGCGGCGATGGGCCAAGGCAAATTCATCGAGTGTCTGCCGTCCGTCCTGGCTCTTGCCCTCTAAGACATTCATGTGGCCGGATAATGCGACGAGGCTATGCTCGATAGGAGGGTGGAGCGTCACGCCAACCCCATCCGCTATCGGATTTCCAAGACGCCAGTGTTCGGGATAACGGACGGAGAAGCCGAAGCGGGCGTTCGTATAGACTTTCCATGCGCGTGCTTCGTCCCCCGACGCAGCGGCAAGGGAGGCCTGGGTTGTGATGTCAAGGCTCAGCACCATCGCAATCAATAAGTAAGTCTTGATCATCTGAGTCCTCATGCGTTAGCAGGATGCTGAAACCCGTGAAGCGTATCTCGTGAAGCGTCATTGGTTTCCGGATTCCGACGTCTCATGAACGATCGGCCTGTCCACAGAGCTTTTCCACAGCCTGTCATTGTGCGGATCGCGCGCAGCGAAATCCGATGGTCGCGGCGCGCCGATCCGGCAATGCCCCGCCTCTGGTGGCCGTTCGCAACATAGCCGGTGCGCTCTTCCACGATCCTCCACGCACCACCTTGTATCGGCCGCCGGCAGGTCCCTGTGGATTCCGATCCGGCATGGTCGCATAGTAGTCGATCCCAAACCAATCTTCGACCCACTCGGCTGCGTTCCCCGCCATATGATGCAGGCCGTAAGGGCTTCGACCTTCCTCGCCACTCTCGACGGAGGCCACGAGGGGAATCTCGTGCGCGTGAGATTGTCCGAACTTCGCCAGCGCCGGCGTGGGTGGTCTCTGTCCCCAAGGAAAGAGATTGCCGCCGGCCCCGCGCGCAGCTTTTTCCCACTCGGCTTCTGTGGGAAGTCGCTTCCCCTCTGTGCGACAAAAATCCGAGGCCTCAGACCAGGTGACGTAGAGCGCCGGCCACCGCGCCAATGTCTCAGGCTGCATGGCATGGATCGTCGTGACATGATCGATGAGTTTCCGCAGTTCCTCGGGGAAGAGGCGTTGTTGTTGCCGCAGCCACCGCACATACTCTCCGAGGCTCACCTCGTCTCGATCGATTTCATATCGATCGAGCCAGACGCGACGCTGGGGCTGTTCTGTGTCGTCGTACTGGAGCTCCAAGCTGAACGGTTTGTGGCTGACGCGGGCGGTGCCCATGATAAAGGGGCCTTCGGCCACGGTCAGCAGAGGAGCGCTGCCGGCAAGGGCGGCCATGTCCTCAACAGGGCTTCGCACGTCATTCGTCGCTGCCGTGACCATGCACGGAAATAATGCAGCCGTGACGGTTGCGACGAGGACAGAGCCAAAGAAGTGAAGGTATCTTCTGACTCGGCCTGTGAATTCAGCGATGTGGCGGAAATTTTGCATGACGATCCAACAGCATGAATAAGACATGGCGTAGGCGCCTGGCCGTCATTCCCCGCGGGAGAACGATCCATGTCGAACAGGCTTCTAGTATGAATGCGGGGCCATTATCAGTACAAGCTTCGATGTGGCGCATGTATAATACGTAACACTGAAGCGAAGGAGGGGGTTATGGGTAAGAGATATCCGGTGATGATTCTGTTGGTCCTCGCCCTTGTTGGCCTAGCGGGCGGTGACTATGAATCGCGAGCAGCCGAGAAAGTGAATCCCATCCGTGTGGCGGAGATGCAGAAGACTCTTCGCGATCTCTGGCTCGGGCACATCTTTATGATTCAGCACGCCGTGTTGTACAACGTGAAGTATGATTTGGCAGAGCAGAATGCCGCCGACAAGCAAGTTCTGACCAATGCAAAACAAATTGCGAACACATTTAAGCCGTTCTACGGCGCAGCGAGGTCTGAGAAGCTCTTTACCCTGTTGGCCGCTCATTACGCATCAGTCAAAGAATACTCCCAGGCCACCATGGCGGGGGATACCCGCCAGCAGGATGCGGCGCTTGTGCACATGGCGTCCAATGCCGACGACATCGAAACATTTTTCAACGGAGTCAATCCCCACTATCTTCCAATAGGTACTGTTCGTGGACTAATCGCAGCGCATGGTGCCCACCATGTCCTTCAAATCAACCAGTACAAGAAAAAGGAGTATGCCAAGTTAGAAGAAACCTGGTCGATGATGAGACAACATGTGTATGTCATTGCGGATACACTCGCGACGGCCTTGGCGAAGCAATTTCCTGCCAGGTTTTCCGGCGGGTGAGCGATCTCGCCGCCTGTGCCGATTCCGGGGAAGAACATCCATACGTGCGCAAATATAGCTGCCAGGGGTTCTAGCAGGCTCCGGAAAAACTCGGTTCATGTCCAAAATACCGAAAGAATTTTCCCTATGGCGTCGATGTCACAATCGCCTCAGGATGCTCAAAAAGGCCAGACTTCTCACCCGCCCAACCCCGGCGCGCCGAGACGCGCCGTTCCGCGGGCAAGGCCGCAGCGAGCGAAGAGGCGAGGCGTACGCTTCGGTACGTTGAGCCTCTGAGTGATGCGAGAACGCCGCTGGCGGACTTTTTCAGCATCCTGTGAGAGGGCTGACGGACTTTCTTCTGCATCCTGTCAAAAGAGATAGGGAGGCTGTGGCGATGGGTTATCAGCTACATGCCGGCGCAGAGGATGGCCGAAGCGCGTGGGATGTCCCGACTATCGGGCTGTTTACTCTGGTCACATCGATGGGTCTCATCGGGGCGCCGGCCTTCGGCTATGTCTATGGCTATACAACGCTGGACTGGGCCTTGGCCGGGATTCTCTACCTCATCAGCGGACTCGGCATTACCGTGGGGTATCACCGGCTGATTTCCCATCGCAGTTTTCGATCCCCCGATTGGGTCAAGGTGGCGTTCCTGGTCGCGGGCAGCTGGGCGATGGAGAACTCGGCGCTGAAATGGAGCGCCAACCATGCCCGGCACCATGCGCGTGTGGACCAGGAGGAGGATCCCTACAACGCCACGAAAGGATTCTGGCACAGCCATTGCGTCTGGTTCTTCAAGAAAAGCCCACACAAGACCGAACGGTATGCGTCCTGGTTGCGCGAGGATCGTATCGTGATGTGGCAGCATCGCTGGTACGTTCCCCTCCTCCTGGCCGGACTGGCGCTGCCGTTTCTCGTCGGGTATGTCTCCAACGGCTGGAGAGGCGGGGGTGGGTTGTTTTTTGCTGGCCGGTTTCGGACGGATATTTTTGGTGTTTAACTCCACGTTCTGCATCAACTCCGTCTGCCATCTGTGGGGAAGTCAGCCGTACAGCCGGTCCAATTCCAGCCGGGACAGTTGGTGGGTCTCGCTGATCACGCTGGGAGAGGGATACCATAATTATCATCATACCTTTCCCAGGGACTATCGGAACGGACCTCAGTGGTACAACGTCGATCCGTCGAAATGGCTCATCTATGCGTTATCCAAGCTTGGGCTGGCCGAAGGGCTGGTCAGATGCGATTCGGGCGTTTCAAGCTCCATGTTTCTTGTTTCAAGTTTTCGGAGACTGTTTCCTAACAACATGAAACCTGAAACTAGAAACCAGCAACTCCATTCCCAAACGGCGCTTCACTCGCAAGAGCGTTCATGAATAATGCGGGTTAAGGCCACTGGCGTGGTGTGTGCCGGCTGAATAGGGGGGCAATATTTATGAAAGGCCTGACACGAGAACAGACAATTTTCATAACGGTCACTCGTGCCTATGTGGGGGAAGAACGACCGGATCTCAGTTTCCGGTTTACGTTCGATGGCGTGCCTCAGCCTGCGATCGGCAGCGGTTCAAGAATGGTGGACCTGTCGTTTCACAATGCCGCGCGCCTCTTTCAACGAATATTTCTGGAAGGCAGTATGGGATTGGGCGAGGGGTATTCTGAAGGGCAGATAGAGGTCAACGATGAAGACTATAAAGAGTTTTTGTGTATCTGTGTCTACGCGACATCGCTGCGCATTTTCCGGCATCTGTCGATCGTCGATATGATTGCAGCCGTCCGGGCCAGAGCAGGTGGGTATTTTTCGAAGCCCCGAGAGCATGCGACCATCGACAATCATTATTCTTTGAGCGACTGGTTCGAGAGCGACGACGACTCGAATCGATTCTTCCACTATTGGCTCGATCGGGATCATCGTATGTATTCGTGCGGAAAATGGGACCCGGAGACCAAGACGCTTGAGGAGTCTGAAACGAACAAACTGGAATGTTACGCCACACGAATGGGTATCGATGAGAACAGCCGGGGGAAGGCCCTGCTCGATTTAGGTTGTGGGTGGGGTGGCGTGCTGTTTTTCATGGCGGAGCGATTCGGTATTCGCGCCAAAGGTCTCACCCTGTCCTCCGCGCAGCATCGGTACATTACACAAGAAATTGCACGGAGGCGCTTACAAGACCTGGTCACGGTGGAATTACGAAATGTCCATGAGATGGAGGGGACGTACGACTACATCATGTCCATCGGCATGTTGGAACATATTACAGACTTCGATGATCTATATCGGAAAACCGCCAGGGCGCTGAATCCAGGCGGGCAGGCCTTGATGCATTCCATCTATTCGGAATCGTGGTTCTACAAGGCCGACCGATGGTTCCTGAAGTACATTTTCCCCTACGGAGCCTGTCCGAACTTTGCTTCCAACATGAGATGTTTCAGGAAGTACTTCCATGTTGTCGAACCGAAGAAGATGCCCTACTTGTCCTATCCCAAAACGCTCGATGCCTGGTTCGCTAATTTCTGTCGGGCCGAACCGCAGATTCGTGAGCTTCTTCAACGAAAGAGCAAAGTCAAAGATGTGGATTTTGCGGTACGAACCTTCAAACACTACTTGGCGATTGCGTCCGTGAGTCTGACCTTCTCCGGGTTTGTGGGGCACACCCTCGTCAAAGAGCCTAAAGTTCAATCGTAGTCGCAAGACTCATGAGCGCTTCTGCCGCAGTCACAGAAACGGGAGCCAGCATTCAATCTGCCACGCTCCCTTCATAACTCATAACTCGATCGTGTGAGAGGCGGTCGATCTGGCAAGCGTGATGACTCCGCGCGCAGACGGGCTCCTAGCTCCCTTTCCTGAGACTGTATTGATTTCAAGCAGGGGTAGAGCCGCGGCCTTCCATATGAATGACTCACACATGAGCTATTGTGACCAGTTTCTCATCCTTCAGAGGCGTAGCATTGACCGAGTAATGGGTCATCAAGTCCTCGCGAATTGATCACGGTAGTGGAGTGAAGATTGTGACCGTCAAGCAAGCTGGCGAGCTTGTCGAATATCTCAAGTCCCTGTAGATACGCTTGGATAGAGGCAGGACACGACGGCCGGCAGGGGCCGACGACTAAGTTTGTTTGAATGAAGCATCGTTGATTTCAAGCCGGACGAGCATAAAGCTGCCTGAGGATAAATTCTTCAAATGTGAGCAATTTTGAACAGATGGCAGTCTGTCTATCGGATAAATTTATCGTGAATTTACACACGAATGGGCGTGTGTCCACCCACAGGAGGAAACCATGAAATATTTCGCTATGGCGATGTTCGTATTGATCGTGGGCGCTGCCGCTGGCTGCTCAATATCCAGCACCGCTTCCGATTTGCGAGGCATAAAAGGAATGGATGGCGACAAGCTGACGCACATCAACACGAGAAATTACGCGATCCACCTATTTATGACCAAACCGATCTGGGGAGACGCCACGCTGAACACGACAGTCCAGAATTTCGCCGACGAAGCCAAAAAGCACGGTGCAACGAAGGTGCGAATCGTACAGTCGGACGAGGCCACCATGTGGTATCTCATCCCAATCTTGGGGTTCATTTTCACCCCCGTTGCCACGAACGTCGCGGGAGATGCGCTTCTCCCCTAATGCGGGGTACGGTGAGCAGGCCTGGTTTCAAGGATATCTCTGGAGAAGGCCAAGGGTGGCCTGCCGAGACGAGCAGAGAGGAATCCCTCTGAGAAGTGAGCGGGTCATGAATGACGTGGCTTACTTGCAGCGGTGACCACAAATGGAGATCGGCAGAGTGAGCCAAGCGAAGTCAAAGCGGTGGGTCGTGGATGGTCCGAGGACCTGGCTCCAGGTGAGGCATGTCCAACGTGACCCAATCTCGAACATACAGGCGTTCTACATCACTTATGTGGAGGAGGCTCATTTAGAAGCCCTTCTGAAAGCTTCCTCATCAAACGTCCTGGGGGTTGTCCGTCATGACCGGAGCGCCGATGAGTCCAATAGCTTAGGCGCTTGTCCGGTTGTCGACCTCGATCTTCCGCAATTCAACGGGCCTCCATTGGCCGAGGTGTGGACGAGCAAACTGCCGGTCCTCTATCGCCAGGCCGAGGGTATCCACTGCGCCATGAACGATGAGGTGCTCTTTGGCTCGTTGCAATTGGAAGAAAGCCCAGGCACGCTGCTGGATAGTGTGACCTACAACGCCTATCGACGTCTGCTCATCCAGGCCCGTGCCCAGGGATATCCGCATCTGTTGCGCGTGTGGAATTACTTCCCGAATATCAATTGTGAATCCGGCGGGCTGGAACGATACCAGCGTTTTTGCGTCGGCCGACACCAGGCTCTGGCCGAGAAGCTTCCGAGATTCCCAGGAACTCTGCCTGCGGGGACTGCCGTTGGGACGATGTCTGGCCCGCTTAAAATCCATTTCCTGGCGGCGAAGGATCCAGGAACACATGTCGAAAATCCTCGGCAGGTGCGCGCATACGAGTATCCTGCCATCTATGGTCCAAGCAGCCCCTCGTTTGCGAGAGCTACCTTACAGCCATCCATCTGCGGGTCACAGCTGCTCATCTCCGGTACGGCGAGCATAGTCGGTCATGTGAGTGCCCACATCGGCGATCCAGGTAAACAAACTTTGGAAATTATCCACAACCTGACTGCGTTGATCGCACAGACTGAGCAGCTCCACGGAGTCACTCGCGGACAGTGGTGTAGGCAAGCCATCTTCAAGGTCTATATTCGACACCCCGAACACTTCGCGACGGTTCGCGACATCCTCAAGGAGCAGCTGCCTTCCCATACTCAGGTTCTATATCTTCAAGGAGAGATGTGCCGACGCGAGCTATTGCTGGAGATCGAGGGCATCCTCAGTCAAGAAAAGAGCCTCAATGTGAACCATTCGATATTGTCGTCCCGTGTTCGCATCCAAGAACCTGCGTTATCCCAGCATGTAAAGTCAGATACGTTCAGGACTGTATAGTCACAGGATTCATCCCAACTTCTTTCTGTATCGGAATTCATCTCAGTATCGTCATCACATGCAACCACTGACTTACAAACGTTGGCATTTCACCATCGATGTGGATTGGGTCCGTGGGTCCGAAGTCGGGCTGGAGGGTTTGCTGGATTTCTGTGATCGATGGAAGGTGAAGGCGACGATTTTTGTTGCCGGGCGGTTTGCGGAGAGCTATCCGGATCTGATCGGAGATTGTCGGCGGCGAGGGCATGAACTTGGCACACATGGGTGGGAACATGGGAGCCTCGAACAAGACGAGGATTTCAGGTCAGCCGGTTATGATCAGCAGCGAAAGTGGATCCGCTTAGCCACGGAGGCTGTGGAGAAAGCCTCAGGGGTTCGCCCCGTCGTCTTCCGGGCGCCGAGCTTGTGGATCAGCGAAACGACTTTGCGTGCGCTCGAAGAAGAGGGATACCGTTACGATTCATCTGTGCCGGCGCGGCGGTTCGATTGCGGCTTCGGCCGGGTGCATTACCTGAAATACTTTCGCGCGCCGAGTGAGCCGTATCGCCTCTCGTCATCCCACCTGCGCCTGCCGGGACACAGCTCGATCATCGAGATGGCCCCCTCAGCGTTTCTGTTCCCCATCAACATGGCGACGCTCCGGGTACTCGGACTGCCGATGATAAAGTGGATGGTACGGAGGATTTCTCGGCGTGCGACGCGCATAGTGTTTTACTGTCACCCCCACGAGTTCGTGCATGCCCATCAGCAATTCTTCCCGCGCAATATGTCTACATGGAACATGCAGGGCATGACACCGGAGAACTTCTCCGTCCTTGACCGATTTGTCGAACACATGCTGCTGGAAGGCTATTCACATGCTCTGTTTGCAAACTCATTGAGCCAGGCGTGTGCTTCGCAGCATGAAGCACACGTCAATACGCAACTTCCGTCCGATGCGATCGAGGATGTTGATGTGCGTGCGACTGACCTTATTGGCCGACACCGGTGAGATCGGTACACAGCTGCACCTCAGATTTTCAATGAGCGAATCATTTCGGCAGAGTAGAAAGCCGAGGGTCTGCACGTCTGGATTAAGTGCCCTTCTAAAGTGCAACCGAGCGAGACAGGGTAGACATCCGGAAATCGATGCTTGCCCATCTGCTCAGATGGTCGCGGCTTTTCTGACACGATGCGCTCTACTTGGATCTTGTTCCATCCCGCCATATCTACATTCCTGAATGGGACCATTGCCTCTGTGGCGTGAAAGAATGGTCATTCTTGGCACACCAGATTCCGTGGGCGTCCACCGGTTCTCCATGTGGAGCACCGCAAAGGTCGCGACGAGTGGAGTGGTTCTCGTATTCTGTCTCGTCTTGGGAATCGTGCAGGCGACCATCGCGGCTGACGATTCCTACATGGCCGGTTATGCCGCCGCTGTTCTCGAGCATGAATTTAATGTTTCAGGGGGCGGTTTCAAGTTCCAAGTGCAACGGGTGGTTGATGACGCAGTTGCGTATAGACTTCCAGGGGCGTCGCAAAGTCGAGACATTTTCTCGGGCGCG
>JAWXBV010000072.1:0-49611 GCA_034440335.1 Nitrospirota bacterium
CATACTCATGCAGTATGTCGAAGGGCTGAATGGCGAGACTGCCCGTCGTAGCCGCGTATCCGCGCTTGCAGCAGAAGCGTCATGAATAATGCGGGCTAGAGGGCATGATTCAGCGCTGCCGCCGGCTCCACCGGCGACTGCCGCTCGTGGAAGAGGCGACGAAATTGGATGTCACCATGTTACTGACTGTCCATACGATGAACGACGTGCGCAGCGGACGGCAAAAGGTGGCGGTATGAAACGTCTCCGAATTCTCGTCTTGATGCACGAAGATCTGGTTCCTCCGGAACCTCTCAACGGGCAGGAGGTGACAGGAGCGGATTGGAAGACGGAATACGATGTCGTCTCGACACTCCGCAAGCTCGGGCATGACGTGAAACCGTTGGGAGTCAAGAGCGATCTCGGAGTGCTTCGAACGGCCATAGAAGACTGGAACCCACACATTGCCTTCAATCTGCTCGAAGAGTTCGATGGAGTGGCCGTGTACGACCAGAACGTCGTGTCGTATCTTGAATTGCTTCACGTGCCCTATACCGGCTGTAACCCGCGTGGGTTGATGTTGGCGCGAGACAAAGCCCTCTCCAAGAAGCTGTTCTCGTTCCATCGTATTCCGTTCCCGGACTTCATGGTGGTGCCGCAGGGGCGGACAGTCAAACGATCCAAGTGGCTGTCATTTCCCCTCATTGTCAAATCGACGACTGAAGAAGCATCGCTCGGAATCTCTCAGGCGTCCATTGTCCAGGATGACGATAAACTCAAGGAGCGAGTCGAGTTCATCCACACGAGTGTGGGGAGCGGCGCCCTGATCGAGCGATACATCGAAGGACGTGAACTCTATGTCGGCGTGATGGGTAATGGGCATGTCCACGTCTTACCGGTGTGGGAGTTGATCATGGACCAGCTGCCGGATGACGCCCGCCGGATTGCGACAGAACGAGTCAAATGGAATCGCACGTATCAAGAGAAGTATGGGATTCGGTCAGGCGAAGCCAGGAATCTCCCCGAAGGGAAAGCCGAGGAGATTCAACATCTCGCGAAGCGTGTCTATCGCGCCCTCGGCTTGAGCGGCTATGCACGCATCGACGTGAGAATGGACGCGGAGGGGAGCGTGTACGTATTGGAAGCCAATCCGAATCCACAAATCGCGCACGACGAAGATTTTTCCGATTCAGCAGAAAAGGACGGCTATCCTTATAAGGATCTGTTGCAAGAACTGCTGAATATCGGGCTTCGCTGGCAGCCGGCCAAAGCGGCGTAGCTACGACCTCACCCCACATCCTCGGATACTCCAATAGCGTGTGAAAGTGCCGCCTCCTCGCATGGCTCCGCAACAGTGCGTATGCCTCGTTGAGGTGAACCGGTTCGCACTTTTGGACAGGAGGCTGAATGCGTGAGTCGTGCGGGTTACGGGCCGAAGCGGAAACCAAACAACAAGGCCACGCTTGTTTGGTCGTTCTCAGGTAATGAAGGAGAAAGATTGATGTCGTGAAGATTCACAATCAGCGTCGAGGTCAAGGCGACATTGTGGGTGGCCTGGTATTCCAGTGAAACGCCGATAGGAATGTACCAGCTGGTGTCGTTGCGGTCGATGCGCCTAGGACCGGCTCCACGATCAAGATCTGCGTGGATTAATCCGATACCTGTGAAGGGTACGAGGTTAATGCCATGATTCAGTCGAAAGTAATAGCGACCGACGCCGGCGAAGGAGACCTGAAAGAGGTCGCCCATCGGGCTGATCTGCATCAGCGGTCCAACAGAGAAGTTCCGATCGATGTAATAGTCGGCGTTGAAGGCCAGGGTGAACACCGTGTCATTGACCGTTCCAGCCGTGAGCCCCAGGCCGCTCCCGAATCCCCAACGTGGTTCGTCTGCGTGGGCGTGTGGTGCCCCTATGGTTGTGCCCATGCCCAAGATAGCCAACAGCAAGGCGGCACAGATCCATCGTGAGAATGTAGCGGTAGTCTGTCGAATCATGCCGGCGGACTGTAACACAGGACGTAGGCTGGGACAAGGTGCTTGAGCAGACTGGCGACAGTAGGGTACTCTCTCCCCCGTAGACGAAGGAGGGTGTACGCATGTCAGCCAATTCACTCACGCCAAAGCAAGCTGCGGTCGCCCTGATCGCCGCGATGCCCATCGGCGTATCTGTTCAACAGCTGGAGGAATATGGGGTCGAGGCAACGGTCGAGCAGGCTCAGGCGATCACGCAAGAAGTGCTCTCGCTCAACCTGTTTTGGATCTTCGCAGCCATTGAGGCGCACATTCCTCAGAAGTATCAGTCCGCGCTGTCGGAACTCATCGTAGATACGATGAAAGCAGGATGGGGGACGACTATTCCCGTCGGTTCAGCGTCCTGGGCCGCCTACCTCAATGAATGGCAGGAACGTCGTACTCGGTATAGCCGCTTGATTGAAGAAGGGTTGAGTCCACTTGGGGTGAATGCTGAAGCGGCCACGCTGATGGAAGAGAATCGATTGGTTTCAGAAGCAGAGGGGCGTAACCTCCTGACCTTGTTGATCGACTTTGTGCCGGTCGATACCTACGGGCAGTTGCTGGAAGATGTCGGATAGCCTCCCATCCCGCTGCGACCGGTCAGAGGTAGCGATGGTCGAGGACCTTCCCGGTCTGGTCCAACTCATAGAGCAGCGGCGCACCGGTGGGGATATTCAACTCCAGCACTTGTTCTCGCGAGAGTTGCTCCAACTCCATGATCAGGGCCCGTAAACTGTTTCCATGTGCTGCAACGAGAATCGTGTCCCCGTTCAAGACAGAGGGCTTGATGATCTGCTCATAGTAGGGCAACACGCGCTCCGCCGTGTCTTTCAGGCTTTCCCCTCCCGGCGGACGCACGTCGTAACTGCGCCGCCAAATCTTTACTTGCTCATCGCCGTACTTCTTGGCCGTTTCCGCTTTGTTCAATCCTTGGAGTTCGCCGTACATCCGTTCGTTGAGGGCCTTGTCTTTCTCGATGGGGATACCGGTCTGTCCGATGGTCTCAAGCACGAGGCGCAACGTCTCATTCGCACGGGCCAATACGGAGGTAAAGGCCCGGTCAAACGTGAAGCTGCGCAATTTCTCTCCCGCGTCCTTCGCTTCCTGAATGCCGCGCGGAGACAGGGGCACATCCACCCAACCGGTAAAACGGTTTTCTAGATTCCATTGCGATTCGCCATGACGCAGCAAGATCAATCGAGCCATTGTACGTTCCTCTCGAATGAGAAAGAGATCAAAGTCGCAGGCCGAAGCATACTCGAACAGGAGCCCAAGTCAAGCGGTCATATTCGTCAGACCACGGCAGCACCCTGTCACTCGTGGGACACCATGCGTGTCCTGGCCCGCATTATTCATGACGGGTCGTTGCGAAACCGCGTAGTCGACAGGCGAGACAGGTGCGCGGAGCTGTGAGGGAGGGAGGCATACCTGAAACAGCATGTTGACCGACCGGAGCGGTGAGCCCGCCTGCCTGGACGCCGGGCTCACCGCGTTCAGGCTTGTCGTAGCGGCGAATCCGCGATTGCAGCAGAAGTGCTCATGAATAATGAGGGGTAGACCAATCGAACGCCCGCAGAAGCTGATGGAAACGTAGCATGCTCCCATGTTCTTCTCACAGTGTGGAGGTATTCAGACATCGAGTTATCCGTACAGCACACGCCGCAGACGTTCGACCGCCTGATCACGTTTGGCAGGCGCCATGCGCCGGACATTCTGCAGCTTCCACTGAACGGCCGGTAGTTCGGCCACATTGCGTAGATTCAAGAGCCCCCAATCCGGCTCACCGCGCTTGAAGCTCAATAGAAACCGGCGTTCGTGCTCAGTCAGCTTGGTCCGAATGAGGGAAATCATGGTTTCCCTCGTCTGTTCCAGCTCTTTCACCGTGACCGGCTCCAGTGCCATGCCATGGAATTGTTCCTCAAAGATGGTTGTAAGAGGCTGCCGGCTTGGTGCCAACATTTCAGCAAGAGGGCGATCGCTGCTGAGCAGGTAGACGACAAACACTTCCAACAGCCCATCAAGGAAGCCCTCGTGTTTCAGCAACAGTTGCACATCGAACAGATCTCGCGGATGTTGTCGATCCAGCGCCGCGCAGAGCTTGCCCGCATAGAGATCGTCCAGATGGACGACCGGCACTTCGATATAGCCGAACTGTGCCTCTACCGCCGGGCTGACGCCTCGCATGGCCGGCTCGCGCACACATCCACGCAACACAGGAGAAACCTCAATCTTCACTCGCGCGCGGCCACGCCATGCGACGAGTTTAATGATCTGTCCCTCGGCACTCGTGTGTTCTACGCGAACACCTTTCGATTGTCCTTCGATGGAAGATGCGATTCGCTCCAGCGCCGCGCCGACTGCGGCCAGGCTGGTTACCCGATCCTGGACCGGCACATAGGTGCGATCGATGTCCACCGACAAGCGCGGCAAATCTCGCACGAACAGATTGATCGCCGTCCCGCCCTTGAGAGCGAAGCAGTGCTCCTTCGCCACGAGCGGCAATACATCCAGCAAGAGCACGACTTGTGGGCGATACGGATTATCCTCGCGTAACACTGAACTGCTCCGGGACGGTGATTGAGAAGCGCACATCCAACCGTCCCCCGCGCGTCACCTGCCGTTTGCCCTGTCCAAGCGTGACACGGTTGATCTTGAGTTTGCGACTCCAAGGCGCATCTTGGCGCGTCACGAGAAAGAGAAACAGGCGTTTTACTTTGATGCTGGCACACCCTTCCAGCAATTGCTGCACTAGCGCGGGCCTAAGCGCGGACAAACCTTCGAACAATTCCGCCGCATGCGTGAAGCCGGCCGATGTATCATCCACCAGGCTCAGCACTTCCAGAATTGCCCGCTCCGGCGAAGACGCAGCCAGCGTCCAGTCACGCACACGAGTTGGCAGATGTGCCACCCCCTCGCTCGCGATGGCTGCCTCGAAGAGCTGTTGACGATGGAAGATAAACTGTTGCGACAGTGCAATCGCTGAAACCCAGGCCGGTAGACGTGCCAGCCCTCTTCCATGGTTCCAGAGATGGATGCGCGACTCGCCTCCCAGCGGCAGGTAGTGGGCCAGACCATGAAGGTTCAGCGCCGAGAGCCCACCCACATGGATGGGCTGTTGCGCCAGTCGCTGGAGAGCCAGCACGACTCCCTGCCAGTCGACCGGCAACGCAGCGTGGCGCGCATAGGCGCCATGGGCCAACGCAGTGAGCCAGCCACTCGCCACATACTTATGCACCAGTTGCGGGGAAATTCCTCGCTCCGACAGCCAAGCGCTCGGGACAACCACCCCTTCCGGCAGGTCCTTGAGTAGATGATTCAACAGCCGGTTCGGGACCGCTCTCTTTTGTATACCCATGGTGTATCTACTTCCAAATCTGTAAACCAACGCATTGTTCAAAACCCATGAGGTTTACGATTTTACCGAATAATAAACCCGTGGTTTATAAATGTCTACTCTTGTAAACCAATGGTTTAATAACAGGCCCACATGGAGGGCCTGTGTCTGCAAAGAAACCATTCCATAAACCAGGGGTGAGGCTAGCGTCCTTCAATTCGCAGGCCGCGGCCGTAGGGATTCGTAGGACTGCTGGGGCTGTAGGGATTCTTGATCGAGTCCGGCGAGAATGGAGAGCCGTAGCGGCCGTAGGGGTTGCTGGTTGAGTCAGGATCATAGGGGTTCGTGCTGAGCTTGCCGCGATAGTTCCCCTGCTGGTCATACAGCCGAGGCGCATCTGTGGCGAAAGGATTCGTCGCCGATTGATTGCTGAAGGGACTGCCGTAGGGACTGAAGGGATTGTTCAGGCCGTCCGGCTTGAAGGGGCTTCCGGCTCCGAAGGGATTGGACGTGGAATCAGGATTGTACGGATTCGCGCTCAACTCGCCGAGATCTTCGGCGTGGACGGAGAGAGGTAGTGGCAGCAGCAGGAACAGAAGGAGGTAGACAACCCGCATGGCAATCCTCTGATAAGCGGAACAACCAGTGGGTTCAGCCTACTCCACGCCTGGAAATCGGCGCAAGCAACTGTCAGGCGCTGCAGACAAAGTAGAATGTCCCCGTTTTCTTCTCTTTCGGGTCTTCCGGTAGATCGTTGAGGGTATCTCCAAGATCCATGTAGGCGTCTCGCAGAGCGCTACACTTCATCTGCTGTCACTGCAACGGCGAACGGCACGCCGAGGGTCTCAAAGTGTCGTTGACCGCAGCGGACCTTGTCTGCTTCGGCGGTGCGGAGTTTAAGGAAATCTTTGGTGCTCTTTGTTTCTCTAACAAGGTAAAGCGTCTGGTCGTCGTGCTTCACAATGGCCCAGTCCGGGTTGTATGTGCCAACGGGAGTTTCCACCTTGAACCAGTCAGGCAGTTTCACGAAGAGCTTGATGTCCTCACGTTCATCCAAACGCTTGGCAAACTCTCGTTCCACTTCTGAGTCGTACACCACATACTCGTATACCGAGTTGTTCACTTTGAGTGCGGTAAGATAATTGATCAGCTCTTCATTCTTGAAGAGCAGCATCTCCCATTCGGCTTCCGGCCCTGAGCCGTCAATTCGCTCATATTTGATGCCGTCCACGAGCAGGCGGTGGAGTTCATGTTTCAGAATTGCGGCCACGGCATCCATGAAGCGTTGCGGGTTGTTGAAGAATTCTTTCAGCCGCCCTGAAGCCTTTAAGATACGCACTAAGGTTGAACGGGTGAGTTCAGTCTCGTTTTGTAGATAGGCCAACAAGTCGGGAATGGGATGGTTCCCATACTCAACTTCCTCCTCAGCTGCCGTCATGGGCGCAGCTGTTACTCCACGTTGTTCAATGCCAAGCCGCCCGGCAGCTACCCGGATGCGCGGACTTTCAATCTTCTCCATCCGCTTCACGGCGTCCACCGCACGCGCAACTAGCTTGTCAGTCTCAAACTCCACCCGGTACGTGGTCTTGGGCTTGATATGGTCCCATAGCGCGATGAACTCGGGGCTCAACGTCACTTCCTTCTTCAGATGATTCTTGTGCTCGTCCCGCTCCCTGCAGATGTGCCGTTCGATCTGATAGGACGACAGCAAGTCGATCACAGCCGGCGCCAATTCTCGATGCGCTTCAGGCAACTCCAGCTTGAAATCTTTGCGCTTGGGGTCAAACAGCGGCTGGATGCGCCCTTCGGGGTCCAGCATCTTCTGAGTCACAAGGGACGTACGGATCACCTCGGCGGTTTCACGCCCAATAGGCTGCTCAGTGCCATCGATTACGCGAATCAACTTGGCTAGTGCCGTCAGCGGCACCTTGCCGAACGTGACGCCGCAGTCTTCCTCGTACTCGGTCTGCAACGCCTTGGCAAAGTCCTCATAGCTCTCGTTTGCCATGACATACAGCTTGTTGACCGAGTCGTCGAAGACCCGCAGACCATTTTGATCGACAGGCAGACGCAGCCCACGTCCGATCTCCTGTCGCTTTTTGACGGCGCTCCTGGTTTCGTTGAGCGTACAGATCTGGAAGACGTTGGGGTTGTCCCAACCCTCGCGCAGGGCTGAGTGACTAAAGATGAAGCGCAGCGGTTCCTCCATCGAGAGCAAACGCTCCTTCTCCTTCATGATCAGGTTGTACACCTCATCGTCGGCCTGGGTGTCACCGCGGGTATCTTTAAGAAACTCCACGACCTTGCCGCCAACCTTCTTCTTGTCGGCTGCGAAGTAACCGTTGTGCAATGTGTCCATCGGCTCCTTGAGCCAAACCAGTTCACGGTACCGCACATCCTTTGCAAGTTCCGAGAGCGCTGCCTCAAATGTTTCTGCGAGCTTCCCCTTCACCGGCTGGCCGGCCCCATCGTAGTCACGGTAGTTGGCCACGCGGTCGATGAAGAACAGCGAAAGCACTTTGATGCCGCGCGCACCCACTTGAAGCTCCTTCTCCAGATGTCGTTTGATCGTGTGTTTGATCTGGGCTCGCCACACATCGTCCCGCATGGCGCCGACCTCCTCACTTTGACGGAGAGTCCGGCCATTGCTGAAGCGAATGTACTCGTTGCCGGGCTCGGCGTTGATCTCGGTGACCTCGAAGCCGTTCTTATAATGAGCCCGTTCATTCGAGAGGGTGAATAGGTCGGCACCTTGCTTGACGGCAACCGACTTTTCCTTTGGTCCGTCTGGACTCTGCACATGGATGCGAAGCTTGGCTTTGATGCCATTCTTATAATCAATCTTTTCGACACGCACAAAGGCATCGTTGGCCGTCCCTTCGGCGAAAGCGCTTGCCACCACGATTTGCTTGACTAGCTTTAGTTCGAACGCGCGCACCGGATCGAGTCTATAGACGAGGTTGTAGGGATTACGGTGCGTTGCGGAGTAGCGAAGAGTGCAGAGTGGATTGAGCGCTTTGATCGCCTCCTGAGCCTTGTCGGTCGAGTCCACACTCTGTGGCTCGTCGATGATCACGATGGGGCGCGCCCCGAAAGCTGGTTCATCTCCTTATAGATGACGTTGCTCTTTTGCTCAGCCTCGGTGCCGGTGAAATTCTTGCGGAAGGCATCGATGTTGATGACCAGGATTTGCAGCATGTTGCTGGTCGCAAATTGACGAAGCCGATTGACCTTCTTCGCGTCATAGACGAAGGATTCAAAAGACAGGTTGTTGTAGAGCACGCGGAAGTGCTCGGTGGTGATCTCGATATTTTTGAGTACGCCCTCGCGAATGGCCACACTGGGCACCACGATGATGAACTTCTGGAAGCCATAACGCCGAGACAGCTCGAAAATGCTGCGGAGGTAGACGTAGGTCTTGCCCGTGCCGGTCTCCATCTCCACCGAAAAGTGGGGGCAAGCTCGGGTCTGGTTGGCCGGGCCGTCGAACAGTTCCCACGCTTCCAGCGCCGCGTCAGGATCAGCCACCTCGATATCGTTCAGCGTCTGGAGTGCGCGTGTATTCGCCAACAATTTGCTCTCCGCCACCAATAACTGATTCCCGGCGCCCAGTTCGGTCTGCTGCTGGCCGGCATAGAGACCCGTGCCGGAGCCCATCTTGATGACGGCATACTCCGGCGCGCCCTGCGGCTGACCGTCGAAGAGATCGGTGACGGCGGCAACAGCATCGAGCTGGAACTGCTGATTGGCGTCGAACTGTATTTTCATGGGTTCATGTCAGTTGCTGTGTATGCCTGACCAGGCCGGTTTGGCGATTCTGGATACCGGAGCTTCAGTAGGCCTCCGGTCACCATTGGGGTCAGGTACCGGTTACGAAGATTGGACGGTGTTCGTTTCAACTGAATGGCGAGTTCTTCTGCCGTCAGAAAGCGCCCCTTGCACAGGAGACCGATGACCTTTTGCATTTCATCGGGTGAAACCTTGCCTCGCCGTGCAATTGACTCAGCCAGTTCACGCAGCTTCTCTTCCTTAAGAGGCAATAGCGACAGCTGCTTCTCCAAATGAGAGGAGTCCTCGACCAAATGAGAGGAGTCCTCGACCAAATGAGAGGAGTCCCCAGGTAAATGAGAGGAGCTCTGAGCCTCGGTCGGCAGCACAATCCGATATGTTGTCCACCGCCGCCGGTTGTCGGAAATGAGCAGCCCTTGTTCGCACAGTCGAGTCAGCATCCTGGTAATGTCCACCGGATGATCAGTCAGCAGCTCTTGCAACCGTACGTTGGAGACCGACCCCTCGACGTCCGCTGTGGCTAGGGCCTGGAGTTCTGCCGCGGCCAGTGAGTCGACTCGCGAGCCGAACACACGGCGCAGACGATCGAGGGTCTCGGCTGGGATCAAACTGATCATCGGCAGGGTCAGCCGCACGCGATCAGGTTCGCTTCGCAATTCAAGCCGCGGCGCGCGCCAGTGCTGCGCCCGCCACCCCGCCCGTATCTTGTCCGCGCCCGATCCTGCACGCTCGCCGCCACCGATCATCAGAAACATCTGCTGGAGCGATTTATTGCGGCACTCGCTCACGCCACCGGCCAAGTACTGCTCCACGGATACCAGCAGCGTGCCGGGATTTTCGATGATAAAGCGGTCCGGATAGCGTTCAACCACAACACCACCGGCGCCGGCATAGTCGCCGTGGATGAGTGCGTTGACGAACGCTTCACGCAACGCTTCATGGGCCGGTGTCACGTCGCGCCGCATGGCGCCTTCCAGTTGGAACGGCGTCGGCAGTCCGGACGCCAGTTTTGTCCAGACCCTGCTGTAGAACTGAAACAGATTCGCTTCCCACGTTCCGTCTGGATAAATCCGGTCGGTCCAGCGCAGCTCCGGATCAAGCTTCTCCCGGTAATCCACGAAATAGTTCGGCGCTCCATTCGGATCGCGTATCGCCTGATCCTTGCCGAACATCAGCAACCCGGCCAGCGTCAATCCCTCGTCCCCCGACGATCGGTCACGGCGCCATCCGCCAAGCCGTTCGAGAAGATCGCAGTCCGGCAATGCCAGCCACGGATGCTCACCTTTGGCGGCGCGCAGTCTCTGGCGGTATTGGGCGAGGCTCGACCCATCGATGTCCGTCAGCGCGAAGCCTGCCAAGAGGCGATGGTCCGGCGGCATCTCGTCCGCATCAGAAAGCATGCGACGCACTTCGGCATCGGTGCAGCGATAATCGCCCTCGTGGCGACGACGGTAGGTATGGCCAAGTGGCGTAGCACCGATATAGACCGGGCGTTGTGTGCGCGAGGCGCGCGGAATACGAATCACGAGCAGCGCCCTGCCACCGACCTCCACGATCTCAACATGCCGTGGATCCAGCAGGTTGATGCTGATCTGCCCACGATTATTGAAGCCATCCCAAAGCGTCTTCTGGTAGCGCGCAATCTGCTCCGTGGTCAGTCCATCCAGGCTCGCGGCGCCCTCTTGCTCGCGTACGCCCAGTACCACTACGCCACCTTCCGAATTGGCAAAGGCACTATAGGTCTCCCAAAAACTGCCTGGGAACCCGCCTCGTGCAGATTTAAATTCCCAGTCGGTCGTCTCCCCGACGTGTACCGCTTCAAGAATGCGATCGATTAATTCGGCACTCATGGTAATTACACCGTCTTAAAGCTGGTGACGCCTTTGGTCTTGAAGATTTGTACGGCATTCGCTTTAAGCTGGTCGTTGTCGGCGAAACCTTCGTCGAGGCACACGACACGCTCAGGTTTCTTCTCCGCCATGGCGCGGATCAGCTCCAGCGTCAGGTCCCGCTCTAGGCAGATGAAAAGAACTCCGCCTGCCACGCTGTACACGGTTTTCCCCCTCTCCCCCTGGGAGAGGGCCGGGGTGAGGGGAAGCGTCAGCTTCTGGACCGGCGTGGTGAGCGGGAAGCCACTCTTGAGCAGGATTTCATAGAGTAGATCGTCTGCCGTTCTGCCGTCGCGGATGTGGTCTATGTGCAGATCGAGCTGCTTCTCCAGCATTGGCGCATCGTGAGGAACATCAGCGTTCCAGGGCCTGAAGTTGGACTCGGCCAGCTTGAAAATACGAAAGCCACGGTCTTGCGGCTTAGCGCCTTCCAGATCGAGCTTGCAGCCATCCTCCTCATTGAGCTTCTTAATGACTCGGCGGACACGCTCCTTGGTGATGTCCGCGATGGTCTTGAGCCGCGTCTCTGGGTTAGGCAGTGGCTCCGGAAGTTGCACCAATATGAACCGCCGGTTGCCGCAGTCCTGAAGGTTCTGCTCGAAGACGGCGTGCCCTGTGGAACCGCTGCCAGCAAAGAAGTCGAGCACGATGTCAGATTCGTGTGGACGCGTGGCGATCTGGAGCATACGCCGGATCAAACCCGTTGGCTTTACCGTGTCGAGCACGTTGTCCGTCTGCTCGAATGCCACGTATTCCATCAACTGCTTCTTCGCATCCTGCGTGTGGCCAACCTCCGAGTACGACCACAATGTCTGTGGCACACGACCTTGTTTCACTTCGGAGAGAAAACGCTTGAGACGTGGCGTGCCGTTGCCATCTTTACCCCACCAGATGCGCTTATCGCGGTCGAGCTCGAGGAGCTTTTGCTTGGACACACGCCAGTAGGTACCTGGCGGCGGTCCATCGATCACCCGGCCAAAGAGACAAGTGACTGAGTAAGTCCCTTCGCTATAATAGTTCCGAGCCGACAAATTGTCCGACATCCACAACCCGCGAGAATCGTTGTCGTGATTTGAGTAGTGAGAATCCTGCTCTTCAGTTCGTGGAAGGAACTCTGGCCGCCAGACTTCAGCGTGCCGCGCATAGGTCACGATGTAATCGTGGTCCTCTGAGAAATGCCGGGCTGAGTTTTTGGGCGAATAGACTTTCTGCCAAATTACGCTGGCGATGAAGTTCTCCTCACCGAAGACATCATTTATCAGTGCCCGCAAGTTGTGCATCTCATTGTCATCACACGACACAAAGATCACGCCATCGTCTCGCAGCAGGTTCCGCGCAAGGTAGAGGCGCGGGTACATCATGTTCAGCCACTTGGAGTGAAAGCGGCCATCAGTGTCGGTGTTCGTTCCGAACTTACGCCCCTCGGCGTCCACTTGGCCGGTGTATTCCAGATAGGTCTGCAAGGATTCGCTGTAGTTGTCTGGGTAGATGAAGTCGTTGCCGGTGTTGTAGGGCGGATCGATATAGATCATCTTGACCTTACCCCAGGTAGGACTTCTGCAACAGTTTCAGCACCTCAAGGTTATCGCCCTCGATGATCAAATTCTCTGTGATGTTGAAATTGACACTCTCCTCGATACAGAGTCTGAGGGTGCCGAGGCTCGGCATCTGGATTGTCTTAAAGCAGTCGGCTTTCCCCGGCCAGTTCATGCCGTAGCGTTCCTTGCCGACATCCACGGATTCGCCGAGCGCGAGCTTCAGGCGCTCGAAATCGAGCTTGCCGTCTTCAGTACGGATTTCAGGAAAGAGATTCAGCAATTCATGCCGCTTGTCTTCAGCGATGTCGCGAGAGCGGAGATCGAGCTTTTCGGGCTGGTCCATCATGATCTTGTTCCTCTGATTCCTTGCCTACTCGCGTTATCGCGCACGGAAATAACGCCGTTTTGGGTCCTGGGGGCTAGTGCCGACCTCATGCACCTGCCCCCGTTCCACGAGTTTGATCAGACGGGTGCGGGTGGCGCGAGGGGGTGCGACGGATCACGGCAGCGATGTCCTGGGTCGAGAGGCCATTGCCGCCGACTAGGGCGTCCAAAATGGCCTGGTCCGTCGTATCGACCACAGGGCTGCCTGTGCGCACCGTGTGCAGGGTCACACGAAATCGGGTACCGATTTCCTCTAGCATGGGGGCTGCCAGCCCTGCGTCGAGGCAGGCCGCCGTCATGCGCTGAATACCACTGCCTCACTGTTCGATCAGTCCAAGTTCATGGAACACGCGGCCCATGACGCGGTTTCTGAGCTTGGAGATGCCCTGACGCAGATCGTCTACCGTCAGGCCGAACGGCAGCAGCCCAGGATTTTCCACTTCAAGCCGGTCGTCGAAGATAGACACCCGGATCGGGGCGCCACGCTGGGCATAATCTGCATGCACCACGGCGTTGATGACAGCCTCGCGCACGGCCGCGGGCGGCAGACTCCAGTGTTCTTTCCGACGCACGGCGCCAATCTCCGCGCCGTGCAAGGCGTGTTTTCGGACGAAGGCGATCGCCTCTTCGACGGCTTGTGCCGGATAGCCCCTGATGGCCGCGCTATCGGTAATGTGGGTTTTGTCGGTGCCGCGAAAACGTCCGGCCTGAATCCAGGCATCGGGCAAGTAGCGCTCCCGCTCCTTGCCGAAAAGCACCATCCCGCCGACGGTAGGCACCGTACGTCCCTGGTGCTTCACGACCAGCCGCAACGTCTCCAAATCCGATCGCTTGAGCTTGCGCACCGGTGCGAACGACTCGGAAGCGGCTCGGAAGTCGAGGACTTCAGAGTCGAGATCCGGCATCGCCTGTTCGTCATAGGCTTCGCCGCGAGCGAAGCGCCGCAGTTCTTCGGTCAGCTCCCGGTCGGCGCGACGATTGGTGGAGCCGACCCGCACATAAACGCCGCGTTTCAACCCGGCGTTCTTGATGTAATGTGGCCGAGTCGCGCTGGGGTACACCTGTAGGGCCAACACATGGGTGCGCCGCCACGGCAAGATTTCCAGCTCCGGGACCAGGCGAGGGAAGATGCTGTCGCTGATCAGCCTGGTCAGGCGCTCTTCCACGTCCAGCGGCTCACGTACGCCCCGCACGTGACGGGTCACGTCTTCCACACCGATCAACAGGATGCCGCCCGCCGTGTTGGCGAACGCCACGATGGCTCGCAACACCCCATCCGGAGAGGACAGATCGCGCTTGAACTCCAGCGTCTTGCCTTCAGGGCGCTTGAGGACATCCAGAAGATTCATTGCTCGGAACTATACGCTGAAGCACGTCAGGCGGTAAAGCTTCCGAGTCGGCATTCGGAGTGACGCCTCCTCCAGGCCGACATGCCTGAGCTCACACCACCTCCCAACGCAGGGTGAAGAGCGCGGCCTGCTCGACGGTCTGTTGAAGCCGCTGACTAATCTCGTCCAACACCGCGTCCTTCTGCCGATCGATCTCGCGGGCAGCTTCGTCAAACGCTTTCCAGGCGTCGGTTCGTTTCGTTTCTAGTTGGCGCAACGCGCGCTGGCGTTCAAGCTTCTCCGGCAAGTTGGGGGCCAAGCGCGCGGCCTTCTTCGTTTCCTTGATCGTCTCATCCAGTTCGTCAAGTTCTGCCTTGAGGGAGGCTCGGCGATCGTCGGCCCAGTGGTCGAGTTTATCCATTTCGGTCTCGAACCACATTCCATTCTTTGTCGAGATGGTGCCCAGGAACTCCCGCATCTGCCGGGCAGTCATGTCTTCCAGCGTCCCCTTTATGCCGGTAGGCAGCGACACTGCCTCTTTCTCTTCACCGGGTAGGTCGAAGAGCCGACGGCACTGGGCGCCATCCACGACCTCGTCACTATCGGTCACGCCTGCAAGGATCAGATGGTCCTCCGTCTCTAGGGCAGTGAGAGTAACGTGCATGCACCTGAGCCAGCCGCTCTTGCCTCTAAGAGACTCAAGGATCGTGATGTTTTTACCACTCTCCGGATATCGAAAGATCACGTCACCGGACTGGACCGACAACGCCTTGGCTTGTGCGAGCAGGCGCTGTGCCAAGGGATGGCCGACACGGTAGGTGTTGGCGTTTTCTACGTTCTTGCCCATGCGATAGGGGCCAGGATGAATGGTCTCTCCTGGGAAAGGGTTCCGCTCCAACGTGAAGCTATACGCCTGTTCCTCAAAGCGGGCATAGGGTGTCAGTAGATATTGTGTGAGTCGCCAGAGCCGATCTTCGAAGCGGTCTAAATAATCGCGGCTTTGAATGCGCACCTTCTCCACCACGTCCTGGTCGAAATTGTTGAGCAGCTTGTCGCGGGCGTCCCGTTGGCCCTCCGCAATTTCAGTTTCCAGATCACGCTGGAGCGCGTCGAACTCGAACTGAATCTGTTCTGGTGTCCGGCACTTCTGGTAGATGGTGGCGATGCGTTTCTCAAAGTCCACGCCTGACTCCACCGCGCCCAACACCTCGTCGCTTGCCCCGAACACTCCATTGAAGAGGCGGAATTTCTGGTCCAAGAGCTGATACACCCTCAGATCGGCGGCGTTGCTCCGATTGAGGAAGTTCACTACCACCACGTCGAACTTCTGACCGTAACGATGGCAGCGTCCGATGCGCTGCTCAATTCGTTGGGGATTCCAGGGTAGGTCGTAGTTCACCACCAGATTGCAGAATTGGAGGTTAATGCCTTCTGCAGCGGCCTCGGTGGCAATCATGATCGCCGCCTCATCACGGAAATAGTCCACCAGCGCCGCCCGCATGTCCGCGCTGGGCGAGCCGCTGATACGGTCGGTGCCAGCATGCTGCTCCAGCCAACGGTGATAGATCTCTTTCGATTTGAGGTCGTTGTTCGTGCCATTGAACAACAGCACCTTGCCTGCAAACTCGGTCTGCTCAAGGACGCGAAGGAGGTATTCCTGTGTGCGCCGGGACTCTGTGAAAATGAGCGCCTTCTGCTGAATCGTGACGCCCGCCTGATTCTTCTGCGCCTCGGCTGCTGCGGAAAACCCTCGACGAAGCGCCGTTAAGAGCACCTCACCCTTTGAGTTTTTGATGATGGACTTCGCTAGCGCGTGGAATTCCCGGAGCTTGGCCATCTCCTGTCGAAGTTCAGTTAGCTGTTCCGGAGTCAGCCTTACACGTTCGGCTGGCATGGTGCCATTCTCATCTTCTTCCCACTCGTCGGCCAGTTCATCCAGGTCTTCCAAATTGTCTGGTAATTCATCTGGCAGCGCGTCTACCGCTTCGCTCGCAGTGGCAGCTGTCTCCAGTTTGCTCGCGAGGCCATCCAATGTGCTGGAAATGGCATATGTGGAGGAGGCCAGGAGTTTACGGAGGATGAGCGTCATGAGCTGTCGCTGACTGGCGGGCAAGGCATAGAGCGTGGGCTGCTGGAGATAATCGGAGACCAAGTCGTAGAGCCGCTGTTCCTCTGCGGTTGGTACAAACTCCTGAACCAGCGCATGGCGGTTGGTGAACTTCACGTACTGCAGCACCTGCTTGCGCAGCGTGCGTTTACAGAGCGGCCTGAGCCGCTCCTTGAGCTCCGCGAAGTCGGCATCGTTTCCGAGACGTGCGAACCGGGATCGGAAGCTCTTCAAGTCCCCGAAGGCAAAGTCGTCGATGATGCTTACTAAGCCATAGAGTTCCAGCAGCGAATTCTGTAGAGGCGTTGCAGTGAGCAGCACTTTGGGAAATGGTGCGACAGCCTGCTTGATGGCGGTGGCGATTTTGCTGGAAGACTTATAGACATTTCGTAGTCGGTGGGCCTCGTCGATGACGACCAAATCCCAAGCGGTTTGACGCAGGTAGGGCTCCTTGGTACGAGCAAATTGGTACGAGCAGAGGACAATCTCATCTCGCTGGAACGGATTCAGGTTGCCGGCGCGGATGGCCTCGTTGAAGCTTCGATTTTCCAGAATCGCTGACGGCAGATGGAATTTGTCGGCCAATTCCTGACTCCACTGCTTGCGTAGGTTGGCCGGAACGATCACGAGAAGCCGTCGCTTGCGTTCAGCCCACTTTGGGGAGATCAATAACCCAGCTTCAATTGTCTTTCCAAGGCCAACCTCGTCGGCGAGAATCGCACCGCGTGAAAAGGGGCTACGAAAGGCAAACAAAGCCGCCTCAACCTGGTGTGGGTTGAGGTCCACCTGAGCATCCGACAACGCAGCGGCGAGCTTTTCCATGCTGTCCGAGGCACAACGTTTGGTCAGTTCATACGCAAAGAATTTGGCGTGGTAAGACGTGATCATTTTTAGGCGCACGATACCCGTTTCTCAATGGGAAATCACCCACTTGGACCTGAATTGCCCAGGAAATGTGGGGGAAATTGGGAGAGGCTACTTATCCGGATTTTTGCGGGGTCGTCCGCGTGGGCGAAGCGTCGTGTCCAGACCGGTACCCCGATGAACTGCGCTCACTAGTCCGATGAGCCAAAGGGAGCCTGGTGATTCAGTCAGGTGCGAAGCGTAGTGGGTGGATCACCGGGGGGTGCTTGACGTGACACTTCGATGCAGAACAATGAAACGTGGGGTGAGGACTGATGGCTCGATCGCCTACCCCGCCGACGGGCGTACCCCATGCAGACGCACGCGCGCCCATGTTCACACTCTACTTGCCGAGACTTGTTTTGCCGGTTTTCCTGGCGACAGCTCCCCATCCGGCGAACCGTTCTGAACCATGTTGAACATGGTGATTGCGAACAAGAGATACACGGCGACTCCGATCCAGATCACGTAGGACTGGACGCCTCCACGTTCTCTCAGTGCCTCATCCTGTTTCGCCGGATCGGTCCCTGTGCTCCTCTTGATTTCGCCGATATGCTCACGGCAATGCCAATAGTACACATAATTTCCGGTCGCTCCGGCGATGATGCTCCAGATGAGGCCTACGGTCATGTCGCCGGTCAAGTAGGTCGAGATCATCGGGCCGACGGCGTAGACCGCCGCGTACGTGTACATTTTTCGGTAGAGAAACCAGAGGAAGGACACATACAGAAAGGCCGGCCAATTCCACGTCAGGGCAAACTTCGGCTGTTCCCCTAATCCGAATTTTTTAAAATGTTTGAGGTAGCGATCGGCATAGGGACCGATGAATTGGCGCCAGGCATGTTCATCGGGATGAACGTCGGGTTGGATGTCGGGTTGTATCCTGGGAGCGGCGATCGGTGGTTCCGGTTCGGCGGCCAGCTTGTTCCCGCACTGGTAGCAAAACTTTGAGTCGTCCTGATTCTGCTGTTGACACTGCGCGCAGGGCTTCATCTGCCCGAGAGTATCACAATGGAGACGCCCTCTGGGTAAAGAAGCGACGCGACGCTGTCTCTATTTCCCCCCCGCGCCTTTCAAGTTGCTTCCCTCGACGGGCCTATGCTACATTCCCTTTTTTTACAACGGGATACGTCTGTCATGCCGACAGAAGAACTGAAGCAGGACGCCGCACGTTATTTGATGCAGACCTATACGCGTCAACCGCTCTCGATCGTGCGAGGGCGTGGGACGAAGGTCTACGATCTTGAGGGGCGCGAGTACCTCGATTTTGTCGGCGGGATTGCGGTGAACGTCCTTGGACATGGCCACCCGGATCTGGTTCAGGCGATCCAGCAACAAGCCGCGCAGCTGATCCATACCTCGAACCTCTATTACACCGAACCGCAAGTGAAACTGGCGCAGATGCTGGTGGATCATTCGTTCGCCGACAAGGTGTTCTTTTGCAACAGCGGGGCGGAGGCGAATGAAGCGGCGATTAAGCTGGCCCGCCGGTATTCCCATGACAAGTATGGAGCCGGGCGGTTCGAGATCATTACGATGAAGAATTCGTTCCACGGTCGGACGTTCGCGACATTGACGGCCACGGGCCAGGATAAAGTGCAGAAGGACTACGAGCCATTGCTCCCTGGTTTCCGCTACGTGACCTTCAATAGCCTGGAAGAGCTGGAACGGGCCGTGACCGACAAGACCGCGGCGATTTTGCTCGAGCCGATTCAGGGTGAAGGGGGCGTCTACGTCGCGGATCGTGAGTATTTGAAACAGGTGAGAGATCTGTGCTCGAAAAAAGATGTGCTGTTGATGTTCGATGAAATACAGACCGGGATGGGACGGACCGGGACATTATTCGCCTACGAACAGCTAGGGGTACAGCCGGACATCATGACCTTGGCGAAGGGGTTAGGCGGTGGTGTGCCTATCGGAGCCTGTCTCGCGACGGATTCTGTCGCGAAGGCCTTCTCGCCGGGCAGTCATGCCTCGACATTCGGCGGCAATCCGCTTGCCTGTGCGGCGGGCCTGGCCGTCTGTCGTGCACTGCTGGAGGGCCACGTACTCGACCATGGGCGCCAGATGGGAGAGTATTTGGCGAAGGGGTTATCGGCCTGTAAGGAACGACACCGGGTGGTGCGAGAGGTGCGTGGCCTCGGGCTTTTGCAGGGGATGCAAGTCGAGATGGATGCGAAAACCGTCGTGAGCGAGTGTTTGACCAGAGGCATTCTGATCAATGGGGCCGGAGAGCATGTGCTGCGGTTTGTGCCGCCCCTAATCATCACCCAGCCGGACATCGATCGCGTGATCGATACCCTCGGTCAGATTTTCAGCGAACAGGCGGCGTAAGACGTCCGTGTGCCGAATGGACAGAGCAAGGATGACCACAGGGACGACAGGCATGCGGGCAGGCACAAAAGATTTCCTTGATGTTGCGGCCATCAGTAAAGCGGAGGTGGAGCGCTTGCTGGCGGCGGCGGCTTTGTTGAAAGACAAGCAGCGGCGCGGGATTCTTCATCCACTGCTTCCAGGGAAGACGTTGGGCCTCCTGTTCCAGAAGCCATCGACGCGCACGAGAGTGTCGTTCGAGGCAGGCATGAACCAGCTGGGCGGGCATGCGATGGTTCTGCCTATGGCCGACATCCAGCTCTCGCGCGGAGAAAGCGTTGCCGACACCGCGCGTGTGTTGTCGCGCTATCTCGACGCCATCGTCATCCGCACCTATGACCATGCGATTGTGGAGGAATGGGCGAGGGAAGCGACGATGCCGGTGATCAATGGACTGACCGACCTGAGCCACCCGTGCCAGGCCCTCTCAGATCTCTTGACCATTCGCGAGAAGAAGGGCCGGCTGAAGGGGATCAAGATCGCCTATATCGGCGATGGCAACAATGTGGCGAACTCACTGATTGAAGCGGCGGCGAAAATGGGGATGACGATCGCCCTGGGATGCCCGGTGGGATATCAGCCGGAGCAGCATGTTGTGGATAGGGCTCGGATAGAGGCTGCGAAAACCGGCGCGGTGATTGAAATCGGACACGATCCCCATGTCGCCGCGAAGGAAGCAGACGTCGTTTATACCGATGTCTGGATCAGTATGGGTCGTGAGCGGGAACATGCGCGACGATTAAAAGTCTTGGCGCCCTATCAAGTGAATAGCCGTCTGTTGCATCGTGCCAAGCCGGATGCCATCGTCATGCATTGTTTGCCCGCCCACCGGGGAGAAGAAATCAGCGCGGAGGTGCTGGACGGTCCGCAGTCGGTCATCATCGACCAGGCGGAGAATCGGTTGCATATGCAGAAGGCTATCTTAACGAACCTCATAGGCACGAGGAGTCGAACGAAACAATGAGTCGCGCTATCAAGAAAGTCGTGCTCGCCTATTCAGGTGGGCTGGATACCTCTGTGATCTTGAAGTGGTTGCAAGAAACCTACGGCTGCGAGGTCATTGCCTTCTGCGCCGATCTGGGGCAAGGCGAAGACTTGCAGGCGATCAAGGCCAAAGCGCAAAAACTTGGCGTGAAAAAAGTCTACGTCGAGGATCTGCGCGAGATCTTCGTAAAGGACTATGTGTTCCCGATGTTACGCGGTAACGCCGTCTACGAAGGCTGTTACCTGCTCGGGACCTCGATCGCGCGCCCCCTCATTGCGCGGAGGCAGGCCGAGATCGCGCTCAAGGAAGGCGCCGAGGCGGTGTCGCATGGCGCGACCGGCAAGGGCAATGACCAAGTACGGTTCGAGCTGACCTATACGGCGCTGGCCCCGAATCTCAAGATCATCGCGCCCTGGCGTGAATGGACGATGAAGTCGCGGCGCGAATTGATCGAGTATGCCGATCGGCACGGCATTCCTATCACGGCGACGAAAGCCAAGCCCTACAGCATGGATCTGAATTTGTTTCATGTGAGTTATGAAGGCGGCATCTTGGAAGACCCCTGGAAGTCTCCGCCGGATGAAATCTTCCAAATGACGGTGTCGCCGGAGCAGGCGCCGAACAAGCCGCTTGAAGTGGAGATCGGTTACGAAGCCGGTAATCCTGTATCCGTCGACGGCAAGAAGATGAGCCCGGCGACCTTGTTGGCGCACCTGAACAAATTGGGCGGCGCGCACGGCATCGGGCGTGTCGATTTGGTCGAAAATCGCTACGTCGGGATGAAATCTCGCGGGGTCTATGAAACGCCTGGCGGGACGATTCTTCACGTCGCGCATCGCGGACTCGAGTCATTGACGATGGACCGCGAGGTGCTGCACTTCAGAGACAGTTTGATTCCGCGCTTCGCCGATCTGATTTACAACGGCTATTGGTTCAGTCCGGAGCGAGAGATGATCCAGACGTCGATCGATGCGGCGCAGAAGGATGTTTCCGGCACGGCACGGGTGAAGCTCTATAAGGGGAGTTGCACGTTGGCTGGGCGCAAGTCCAAGAATTCGCTCTATCGTCTCGACATCGCCACGTTTGAAGAAGACGACGTGTACAACCAGAAAGATGCTGAGGGTTTCATTCGGCTGAACGCATTGCGGCTGAAAATCAGAGCCCAGAGAAAGAAGACCAGTACCTAATGGCACGAGCAACGGGTCGCAGCTCTGCCGCCTCGAAAGGCGGAAAGGCATGGGGCGGGCGGTTTACACAGAACACGAACCGGCTGGTGGAGTCGTTCACCGTATCGGTGGCAGTCGATCGTCGGCTCTATGCCTACGACATCCAGGGCAGCATCGCCCATTGCAAGACGTTAGGGAAGGCGCGTGTCTTGACCGCCTCTGAAACCAGGGCAATCGTGAAGGGACTGGAGTCGGTGAAGACGGAGCTGGATCGGGGACGCTTTCGCTTCACGCAACAAGACGAAGATATTCATATGGCGATTGAGCGCCGGCTGACAGAATTGATTGGTCCTCTCGGTGGGAAGTTGCACACGGGCCGAAGCCGGAACGACCAGGTCGCGCTGGATATCCGCCTGTATTTACGTGAACAGCTCGGTCAGCTCGTGGCACTATTAGAAAATTTTCAGCGGGTCTTAGTGGCGAAGGGAAAGGCACATCGAACCGTGGCGATGCCTGGCTACACGCATTTGCAACGGGCGCAGCCTGTCTTGTTCGCCCATCATCTGCTCGCCTATGTGGAAATGATCGAGCGGGACAAGGGGCGTTATCGCGATGCAGCGGTGCGTGTGAATGTCATGCCGTTGGGGTCCGGTGCGCTTGCGGGAACCAACTACCCGGTCGACCGTCGGTTCACCGCCGGGCTGTTGGATTTTCCATCCGTGACGCAAAACAGTCTCGATGCCGTGTCCGATCGGGACTTCATGATTGAAGTGGCCTCGGCGCTGTCGATCACGATGATGCATCTGTCCCGGCTCAGCGAAGAATTGATTCTCTGGTCGTCCCAGGAGTTCCAATTCGTCGAGCTTCCCGATGCCTTTTGCACCGGGAGCAGTATGATGCCGCAGAAGAAGAATCCCGATGTACCAGAGCTGGTGCGGGGTAAGACTGGGCGTGTCTACGGTCACTTGATCAATCTGTTGACGACGCTCAAGGCCCTCCCCTTGAGTTATAACCGAGACCTTCAGGAAGATAAGCCGGCGCTGTTCGATGCCCTGGATACCGTTGTTGCGTCGGTGGAGATCTTAACGGAGTTGATGCGCCGACTCACTGTGAACCATGACGTCCTCAAGCAGGCGGTTCAGGGTGGTGGGATGCTGGCCACGGAGGTGGCGGACTATCTTGTAACCAGAGGCGTGCCGTTTCGGGAAGCCCATGCGATTACGGGTCGACTGGTGCGGGCTTCATTGGATCAAGGCCGTGAACTCACAGATTTCTCACTCGGGGAGCTACGGACATTTTCCGAGCGAATTGAAAAGGGCCTGTTCGCTCGTTTGACGGTCACTGCCGCCATTGATCGGAAGTCTCAGATAGGTGGAACGGCCAGAACGAGAGTGGAACAGCGCATGAAAGAACTCGATCGGATGCTCTCGTGACGGCGCAGACGTCACATGTAGCATTTCTCGTCGTGGGTGTGACGATGGGAACGTTAGTGGCCTGCGGGGCCGTGGGGTCCCCGATTCCTCCCGAAAATGTCGGCGTGACTCCGACCATTGAGCGTCAAAAGAAGTTAGAGGCGCGTGGGGAGAAACAACGTGAGGCTGCAACGGCAGTCGAATCCACCGAGCCACAACCGGACCCACTGTTGCAGGGGCAGGATGTCGATCTTCCCCCGTTACAACCGGTGGGAACCAGGTAAAGTTGAAGCGACCATCTGCTGGACCTCTGGAGCCGAATAACGCTATACTGTTCCGATAAATATAGCGGCGTGCCTCCCTCCGTAGAATACACCACGCTAGCGATAACGAAAGCTGCCACCAATGAGAGCAGCGACAAGGCTATGGAAGTAGGACTGCGTCCAACTAGATCACTGCAGGTGCTCTCGGGTATTCTCCGGCAGGGTGCTGCGGGTTGGGACATGACCCATTGGAGTGAGGCTGCGTGCGTCCGCACAGAGATAGCCAGCTCTAGAGGGCCATCGAGGCCGAGCATGTGGAGCCGACGCTCCGACAAAGAAGTTGACGTGAGACAATCATCAGCGCTACTCAGAATATTTCAACGAACCTATTGACAGCCTCAGCCAGACAGCTGGTGAGGTGAGGAGGGTCAGTTCATGGAGCTTATTCAACCCGTGCGACCGAGTCAGTTGATTGAGCAAACGGCCACGATCAAGCATGCACCAGGTAAGCGGCTGTTACTGGTCGATCCCTACCCGCGCAATAACCCCTATCGGTTGACTGCTTCGGAGCGGCGTGCGGTATGGTTCCCCAAGCTGAGCTTGCCGGTGATTGCCGCCTACACGCCGGAGAATTGGGAAGTCAGTCTGGTGGATGAAGCGGTTCAAGATATCGACTTCGACTTTCCCTGTGACATGGTCGGCCTTTCCATCATGACCACCTATGCCCCTCGCGCCTACGAGATCGCCACGGAGTTTCGCAAGCGAGGCAAAACAATCGTCATGGGGGGGGTCCATCCCACCTACTGTCCTGACGAAGCACTTCGATATGCCGACGCGATCGTCTGTGGAGAGGCAGAGGATCTCTGGCCGCAATTGGTTGCGGACTATGAAGCGGGAAAGATGCAGCGCATGTACAAGATGACATCCTTCCCTTCTCTGGAGAATTACAAGAGCCCCCGCGTCGAATTGCTGAGCCCCGACTCGTACATGACGAGACAGTGTAGCTTCACGACCCGTGGATGCCATTTCGATTGTGAGTTCTGCAGCGTGTCCCCGTTCAACGGAAAGACCACGCGGCGCCGGCCGGTAAAGGAAGTGGTCACGGAGCTTCGAAACGTTCAACGATGGATTCGCAGTGAGCTGGTCGAGCGGTTGCGCGATGAACCGATGTGGACCGCCTTCGTCACCGCGCTTCGGATTCGCATCGGCATCGAGGACGGTAGTATTGTCGCGTTTGTCGATGACTTACATAATAGCAACCGTACCTATTGCCGGGAGCTCTGGGCCGCGCTGAAGCCACTCAAAATTAAGTGGGGCTGCCAGTCCACGATGTTCCTGGCCGACGACGAGGAGATGGTCAAGCTTGCTGCCGAGAGCGGATGCGTGTCGGTCTTCGTCGGGATGGAATCGCTCGATGAAGACGCGCTGGATGAAACGAACAAGCCGTTTAACCGAGTCGCGAAATTCGCCAAAGAAATAAAGATGTTCCACGATTACGGAATTATGGTGAATCCCGGGATCGTATTCGGGTTCGACAGCGACGATGTGACCGTGTTCGAACGAGCGGTCGACTTTCTGACAAAGAATCAGGTGGAATTGGCCTATTTCAATGTATTGACGCCTCTTCCTGGAACACAGTTGTACGATCGCTTCGAAAAGGCCGGTCGTATCTTCGATAGGGACTGGGCGAAATATGACGGCAAACATGTGGTGTACCAGCCTAGCCGCATGTCGGTCGAGCAACTACAAGATGGGTTCCACTGGGCCAATCATGAGTTCTATTCGATCCCTTCAATCTGGAAGCGGTTGTCGGGCACGAGTCAACGACTCATTCCGCGATTTGAGATGAATCGGGAGTTCAGGAAGTTAGTCAAGCGAACCTGCCCTAAGGCGTCTCTGTCGCCGCTCGCGGGGGTGCTGAAGAATCTGCAAGCGAAGCTCCCGGTGTTGGATAAGGAGCAATTGGTTCCTAGCGCGCTGCACGCACTGAAACAGGCGTTCGATCCGAACGCGCTCTCAGCACAGCAGTTGATATTCCACATCAAGGCCAAGCGACATGACAAGTTCGCTGCGCTGTTCGTGGACCTTGACGGCACTCTCGATCGTCTGAACGCCTTGGAGTTAATTAAGCGAATTAAGGAAGCGGCCAGTCATGCGCGCATGGACATCATCATCAACTTCGAACACCTCAAGCTGGCGACGCCGGACGCCCTCAAAGCGTTGCTGGATTCGGATGCGATGAAGGTCGCCATTCCGAATGTGAAGGTCCGCTATCGTAAGTTCAAGGATGCATTCGAGGCCTCCTTACAGGGTTTCCCGCTCGCAGGCATCGAGCATCTTAACGAAGATTTGCAGGATGCATAATTTTGAATATCGGCATGGCGAACTCTATTGCGAAGAGGTGCCGGTCAGCCGGATTGCAAAAGAGGTCGGCACACCGTGCTACATCTACAGCTACGAGACCCTCGTTCGTCATTACCGAGCCTACGATGGGGCCTTTAAGAGCGTACCCCATGTGATTGCCTTCGCCATGAAGGCTAATTCCAATATCGCCATCCTCCGCCTCATGGCCAAGGAGGGGAGCGGGGTGGATATTGTGTCAGGCGGGGAACTCTTTCGTGCGCTTAAGGCAGGTGTTCCCTCCTCAAAGATCGTTTTCGCGGGCGTCGGCAAGAGCGCGGAGGAGATTCGCGAGGCCTTGAAGGCCGACGTTCTCATGTTCAATGTCGAGTCCTCGGCCGAGTTGCAGGCGCTGAATGAAGTGGCGGCCTCTGTCGGGACCAAGGCGAGAGTCGCCCTCCGCATCAATCCCGACATCGACCCCAAGACCCATCCCTACATTTCAACCGGTCTCAAGAAGAGCAAATTTGGAATTGCCGCAGATCGGGCGCTGGAAGAATTCACGCTGGCTTCCTCTCTCGCCAACATCGATGTCGTAGGGGTTCACAAGCATATTGGGTCGCAGTTGACGGAAGTCACACCATTCGTCGAGGCGGTCAAGAAGGTGGTAACGCTGGTCGGAGCCTTGAAAGCTCAAGGGATCAACATCCAGTACGTCAATATCGGCGGCGGTCTTGGCATTACCTACTCGGATGAAACGCCGCCGCTGCCACAAGATTTGGCAGACGCCGTGTCGCCGCTGCTGAAGGATTTGCATATCACCCTCATCTTAGAGCCAGGTCGGGTCATCGTCGGCAATGCCGGCATTCTCGTGACAAAGGTGTTGTATCGGAAGGACGGCGAAGCCAAACGGTTTATTATCGTCGATGCGGCGATGAACGACCTGATCAGACCGAGCCTCTACGGGGCCTACCACGAAATTCGCCCCTTGTCACAGGCGGTGTTGCAGCGGCCCAAGCATACCGTAGATGTTGTAGGCCCGGTCTGTGAGTCCGGCGATTTCCTGGCGAAAGACCGGTCACTACCAGAGGTGAATTCGGGCGATATGCTGGCAGTGATGAGTGCGGGGGCCTATGGATTTGTGATGGCATCCAATTACAATTCAAGACCACGAGTCCCGGAAGTCCTGATCAAAGACGACACGATCCACGTGATCAAGACCAGAGAGACATACGACGACTTAATAAAGGGCGAAACGATTCCGGCATTCCTCAATTAAGTAAGGAACGGGCGCTGCGGTGAAGGAATGAGTATGTTTACGGGCGCATTGATCGCCATCGTCACCCCATTTCGGAACGGCAAGTTCGATGAGCGAGCCTTTGGCGATCTTATTGAATGGCAAATTGCCAACGGAACGAGCGGAATTGTGCCCTGCGGTACGACAGGCGAATCTGCCACCCTCTCACACGAAGAACACCACAGGGTGATCGAACTGACCGTCGAGGTGGTGCATCGGCGTGTTCCCGTGATTGCCGGGGCTGGCTCCAATAGCACGGCAGAAGCCATATCACTCACCAAACACGCCAAACAGGCGGGGGCGGATGGAGCGTTGCTCATTACGCCGTACTATAACAAGCCGACGCAAGAGGGATTGTACCGCCATTACAAAGCGATCGCGGAGTCCGTGGATCTTCCACAGATCCTGTATAACATTCCAGGACGTACCGGCGTGAACATGCTGCCCTCCACTGTCGAAAGATTGTGTGGGCTACAGAACATTGTCGGGATCAAAGAGGGTAGCGGATCGGTTCAGCAGGCTTCTGAGATTGTCAGGACCTGTGGAGATGAGATAACGGTTCTTGCTGGCGATGATGCTTTGACGTTACCCATGATGGCAGTTGGAGGGAAAGGGGTCATTAGCGTAACGTCGAATATCGTTCCCGCCGAGATGGCTCAATTGGTCAAGGCCTTCCTGGATGGATGCATCGACGAAGCGCGCCGGATACATTTTGCCCTATCGCCGCTCTTTACCGCACTCTTTTACGAGACCAACCCGATTCCAGTGAAAACTGCGTTGGGCATGATGGGAAAAATCGATCCGGAGTTGCGGCTGCCGCTCTGTGCCATGGCGGCTGAGACAAAGGATCAGCTCACAAAGGCTTTAAAGGACGCAGGCCTCATCTAACGTGAGGGGTGAGGCGTAAGGGGTAAGGTTTCGGATGATCAACGTCATTGTCGCAGGGGCTGCCGGTCGTATGGGCTGCCGACTGGTTGCCCTCACCAAAGATTCGACTACCCTCACGCTTGCCGGCGCGATTGAAGGGAAGGGCCACCCTGCTGTCGGTAACGATGCCGGAGAGACGTCTGGTTGTGGCCGCATGGGCATTCTGATTAGCGATGATCTCTCTTCGCTCCTTGATCGTGGCGAGGTCGTCGTTGATTTCTCCGCCCCTGAAGCAACCTTGCATCATCTACGAACAGTCGCACAGCGCAAACGGGCCATGGTCATCGGCACAACGGGGTTTTCCGTTCCACAGCTTGAAGAGCTGAAATCCCTTGCCGCCCAAATTCCCTGCGTGTTGTCCCCCAACATGAGCGTGGGGATCAATCTTATCTATAAGGTCATCAGCGAGATGGCGAAAGCGCTGGGGGACGACTACGACATTGAGGTGATCGAAGCCCATCATCGTCTAAAAAAAGATGCGCCGAGTGGCACGGCACTCAAGATTGCGGAAGTCTTGGCGAAAGCTGTGAGCCGCGAGCTGGATCAGGTTGGCGTCTACGCGAGAAAAGGTGTCATTGGGGAACGGAAAAAGGGTGAAATTGGAATTCAAACAATTCGAGCCGGCGACATTGTCGGCGACCACACGATTCTCTTTGGCGGGATGGGTGAACGGATCGAAGTGACACATCGAGCGAGTAGCCGGGATACCTTCGCAGGAGGCGCCTTGCGTGCCGCTCGGTGGGTGGTTCGACAGCCTCCGGGCCTGTACGATATGATGGATGTGCTTAGCCTTCGATAGATCTTCCTTCCTAATTCCAGTCCCACATCGTGACCTTGGACAGGGGCAATCCGCCGCCGCGATGAAAGTTCCGCCAAAGTATCGTCGAGCTCATAATCAGCCCAGCAGTGCGAAAAGTGTGAGGGATTGACTGTCGTGTGACGCGGGAGAGGGGCACACATCACGAATTATAGTCCGCTTCCTCAAGGTTCCGCTTGCTTGCGGGGTAGAGAGTGGTGGCTCTTTGTGCGCGATCACTGTAGACAGACGAGCGAAAACTTCCTAGTTGGAGTCCGTCCAATCAGGATTAGGCGGACTTCCACCGAGACAGCTTCAGCTGCCTTCTGCTCGTCGTATGTGAGCGGATTCGGTTCTGTCAGAGCGCGGGTTAATGTCTCGCGGTAATAGGCCGAGGTTCTTGATCCGCTGATTTCCGGCGACCACAGTTCAAACACGCGAACACTGTGATTGCAAGTCCTGCGTTTAGATCCACTGCCCGTTCCGGTAACATCGCCCCGCGGCATTTATCACAAATCGTCATGTCTGTAACTTAGCATTATAGAAAATGGAAACATATCCATCTGAAGTAGTGGGTCCTTTGGGGGAAATAGTCCTTTCAGTCGCACTAGGTTAGGCTATTTGACCAGACCTAGGCGTGGCTGCCTCCTTCGCTTCATCGGCCAGAGTATGTTGTGGAGTCCTTGACAGAGTGGGCTCTGTCCCATAGGATTGTGGTCACACGAAGGACCCCCTACTATGTATAGAATTATCGTCATCCTCGGGCTGCTTGTGGTGATGTATTTCCTCCTTCGGCGGGCCTTTCGTGAGTTTAAAAAACGGGGAGAACCAGAGCGTCTAGCTCCAGGCAAGGATCAGATGGTCCAGGATCCCGTCTGCAGGGTATTTGTGCCAAGGGGCGTGGCGGTGACAGAAGATATTGGGGGACAGACGTATTACTTCTGTAGCCAATCCTGCGCACATAAGTTTCAAGAGCAGCTCACCCGTTAACAACCCGAGTAATTGGAGTCGGAGAGTTTTTCTTCCTTGTCGAATTTGAGAGTGATCTGACATTGATTGGGGGAGAAGTTAAAGAGAGGTAAGCCTGATTTACCGCCGGCAATGCGATAATAGGTCCAGGTTTCTCCGCCAAAAAACCGTATGGCTTTGCCGCTCGGCGCTCCCCAGTTCTTTTCAAACCAGGCCTTGTCTTTACCTTGAAGCTCGGCCGGTTTGAGCGACTGATCCAGATAGGGGTTGCTACCGCCGCAGCCGGTCAGCGCCAGACTGAATAGGAGAACCCAAGCCGATCGTCGCATCGCGCACTCTCCTTCGTTGTATAGATACACGAGCACACGAGCCATACAGCTGAATTCTAACCGGCAGTCCGGGGACTGTCAAACCAGAGGGTGCAGGAGAGAGATTGCAGCAGATTTGAGTTCGACATACAATAACCGATAGTAAAGAGACCGCAAAGATCTCTTATCACGACATGAAAGGACAGACCCATGAAATTCTTTCTTGATACTGCCAACGTCAAGGAAATCCAGGAAGCGGCTAGCCTCGGACTTCTTGATGGAGTGACCACAAATCCGTCGCTTGTCGCCAAGGAAGGGCGTAGCTTTAGGGAGATGCTCATCGAAATTTGCAACATCGTAGATGGACCGATCAGCGCAGAAGTCGTGAGTCTCGAAGCCGATGCCATGGTAAAGGAAGGGAAGGAGCTTGCGAAGATCCATAAGAATATCGTCGTGAAGGTGCCATTGATTGCGGAGGGATTGAAGGCGACCAAGAGAATGGCCGCCGAGGGTATCAAGGTGAATGTCACCTTGTGTTTTTCTCCAACCCAGGCGCTTCTCGCAGCGAAAGCCGGGGCATGGTGTGTTTCTCCTTTCATCGGTCGGCTCGATGACATCAGTTCAAACGGGATGGAACTCATCCGCCAAATCCTGACCATCTACCGTAATTACGACTTCAAGACCCAAGTGTTGGTGGCCAGCGTGCGGCACCCTCAGCACGTTGTCGAGGCTGCGTTAGCTGGTGGGCATATCTGTACAATGCCTTTCTCGATCTTTCAGCAGATGGTGAAACATCCCTTGACGGATAGCGGACTCAAGAAGTTCCTGGCGGATTGGGAGGCTCAACCCAAGACGTAAGACCTACTGGCCGGCTGGCGTGCCTGCCGATTTGGCAAGTTCTTGTCGAGCAGTGGCAAAGATATGGTGAAACATCGGTCTGGTTAATAGACCTGTGAACGTATTTTGCTGGCTTGGATGGTATGAGCCGATCAGCGTCATGCCTGATGGAAGGATCTTGACGATTCCATGGGAAAATTTGGGGAGCGGTGAAGGAAGTTGCTGTTCCTCATCGCGGCAGGCTTTCAAGTAATGATCGAATGCAATCTTACCTAGTACTACCACCACTCGAACCTTTCGTAACAACCGAATCTCTTCCCGCAGATAGGGACGGCACGCATTGAATTCTTCAGGGGCTGGTTTGTTGTCGGGCGGCGCGCAACGAACCGTGGCCCCAATGTAACAATCCGATAGCGTCAGTCCGTCATCCCGATGGTGAGAGTTGGGTTGATTGGCAAAGCCAAATCGATGTAAGGCGTCATACAGCCAATCCCCACTCCGATCGCCCGTAAATACCCGTCCGGTTCTGTTGCCGCCGTGTGCGGCTGGCGCAAGGCCAAGTACGTAGAGGCGGGCTTGCGAATCCCCAAATCCTGGGACCGGGCGCCCCCAATAGGTCCAGTCCTCAAACTGCTTTCGTTTCTCTGCGGCGATCGTCTGTCGATAGGTGACAAGCCGTGGGCAGGCTGTGCAGTGGGTGATCCGGTTGTTGAGGAGGGTCAGCGCGCGCATAGTTGCGCAGTCTAGCACGAATTTGAAAGTCGATCATGCTTGCCGGTCCCTCGTGAGGCTGTTAGCATACGTACTCGACAGAGGATCGTTCATCGCATCATATTGGAGCAAGGTTGATATGGCGACATGGGCTCGGCGAGCACTGGTGCTCAGTGGGTTGTGGATGGTGGTCGTGTTTCCGATTGCGACTGGAGCACAGCCCCCACCCGAACATTCTGAGGCAAAGGAGAGCATGCCTCGATCTGCGACCGATGGAGGACCGGAGCGAGAGGTGATACTGGTCGATCCTCTTGAGGACCCCAACGAGCCAGAAGATCGCCTCGTCATTCTTCCTGAAATCAAGCGAGAAGGAGAACGCTACTTCCTCAGTTCGTTCAAGCTGCCGGATAAACTGACCTTTGCCGGTCAACCGGTCCCGCTTGATAACTGGCAGGTACGTGAACGTATCGAATATGAGTTCTATCAATTCTTAGAAGACCAGGGCGAAAGTATCATTCTCGCCAAACGAACCGGACGTTGTTTTCCTCCTGCCGAAAAACAGTTGGCCGATGCCGGGTTGCCGGACGACCTCAAATTTATGCTGCTGGTGGAGAGCAAGTGCGTGGCCGCCGCCTATTCAAAGGCGAAAGCGTCGGGGCCGTGGCAATTCATCCCTTCAACCGGGCGCCGCTATCGTCTCAAGAGCGATGCGGTCCGCGATGATCGTCGCAATCTGGAAATGTCGACGGAAGCTGCGGTCAAGTATTTGCGCTATCTAAAAGAATTTAAACAGAACGATTGGTTCATGGCTATGGCCTCGTACAATGCCGGTGAAGAACGAGTTCGCCGGCTCTTGAAGGATCAGAATATTACCGACTATTGGAAGATGCACGGACCACGGGAAACGATGCGCTATGTGCCGAGAATCATTGCCGCCAAGGAAATCTACTCGCAGCCGGAGAAGTATCTGGGCCTGAGCAAGAAAGATCTGTATGTGCCGGTAGAAACTGAGACGGTCACCGTCAACGTGAAAGATCCCCAACGAGCCCTCACCTCGATTGCCGAAGAATTTGGGACCTACTTCTTGGAACTTAAAATGCTGAATCCTGAATTCAAAAAGGATGTGCTTCCACGCGGGACCTACCAGATGAAGGTTCCACGGCAGACATGCCCTACTCGCTGCTTCAAGCAGGACAAAGCTCCATCGCAGGACGCCAACGGGAATTAACCCGCATGATTCATGACGGTTCGTCGCGAAATCGCGCGGTCGCCAAACGAGACAGGCGCGTGGAGCCGCGAGGCGTGGCTTTGCCACGACTGGGAGGAGTGGGCGAGGCAGGCTTCAGAGCCGAGCCCACGACGGGATAGAGGCATACGTGGAACAGTATGTTGACCGACCGAACGGCGAGTCCGCCTGCCTGGACGCCGGACTCACCGCGTCCAGATGCGTCGTCACCGCGCTTGCGGGGTCACGCGCCATGTTATGTGACCGTGGCGCGAAGAAAGATTTCCAGAATGGATTCTGACTTCCATTTCCGCGATTGCGGTAGAAGCGTTCATGAATCATGCGGGTGAATGGTTGGGGCCAAGGCTGAGATGACGATAGTGGAGTCTCTGCGCAATATCGATCTCAAGATCAGTCCGCCTCGTTCGCTACGGCCAGATTATATATAATGTGATGCAGATTCCCCCCTCTCCTGTCCGGCCACTTCTGAAGAAGCTCATCGTCAAAGGTCTGGATGCGGTCGACGCCAGGAAGGCGATCGGTCGGGCCATCTCCAGGAACGGCGAGGAGCTGACCATTGGCCGACGCCGGTATGATTTGCGTCGCTATGAGCGTGTGGTCGTGCTTGGAGCTGGGAAGGCCACGGCCTCAATGGCACAAGCGGTGGAACAGCGGGTGGGGTCTCGGCTGCATGCTGGATTCGTCGTGGTGAAGCACGGTCATGTTATGCCGACGAGACGGATCGTTGTGGCGGAAGCCGGTCACCCCGTCCCCGATCGGTTCGGTCAGCAGGCGGCGGCCAGGCTCTGTGCCATGGCAAAAGAACTCGGTCGGCGCGACCTCTTGATTGTGCTCCTGTCTGGCGGGGCATCCAGTTTGCTGCCTGCTCCTGTCCCAGGGATTACCCTAGCCGACAAACAGCGGACCACGCAGGAACTCTTACGATGCGGGGCGAGTATCCGAGAAATTAATACCGTTCGAAAGCATCTCTCGCGCATCAAAGGCGGTCGTCTCGCCGAGTTGACCAAGGCCACCGTTGCGACGCTGATTCTGTCCGATGTGCTGGGTGACGACCTCAGCGCTATCGCCTCAGGACCGACAGCCCCAGACCCTACGACCTATCAAGACGCTGTCACAATTCTGAAATGCTATCGCATCTGGCGGGCGGTCCCACAGCGAGTACGCCAACATCTTGAATATGGATGTCAGGGGCTCGTGAGTGAGACTCCGAAACCCGGCTCTTCCCTGTTTCGTCGAGTCCACCATCATATCGTCGGGAGCAACGGAGCGGCCGTCATGGCTGCGGCCCGGGCGGCCAGAGAAGCAGGTCTACGAACCCTCGTGCAGAGGCCGACCTTAACCGGAGAGGCGCAAGACGAGGGAAAACGGTTCGGTGTCCTGGCCAAGAATATTGTGCGAGCAGGCCAACCGCTGCAAAGGCCCTGCTGTGTGGTAGCCGGCGGGGAGACCATTGTGACCGTCACTGGAAAAGGCGCGGGCGGGAGGGCGCAAGAATTCGCTGCAGCCGCCGCTCTGGAAATTGCCGATTTGGACAGGGTGTGGATCGTGGCAATTGGCACCGATGGCACTGATGGTCCGACCGATGCAGCTGGGGCCGTCGTCGATGGTCATACCGTGGCTCGCGCGCAGCGCCTCTCGGTGGATCTCAAGGTCGCATTGAAGCGCCACAACACCTACCCCGCGCTGAAGCGGCTCAATCAGCTCATCGTCACCGGCCCCACCGGCACGAATGTAAATGACCTATATCTCCTCCTCGTGCTCTAGCACGGTGCTGAGAACATTCGCCAGCGGCGTTCTCGCATCGTTCAGACCCTCAACGTACCTCACGTGGAGAACAAGCTGTCTTGGCAGCTTGAGGTGGGCGAGTGAGACGTGCTATGCCTTAGCCCTTCACTCGCCTCAGCCTTGCTGAACGGCCTTTTTGAGCATCCTGCATAGTGTTTTTCCGTTGCCCCAGACGTCCGGACCAGTAACAGTGAAGCTCTGGCGCGCCCCTATAGTTTTTCCGCAGCCTGCTAGGTAGTATCCACTTCCATGGGTCGTCCGCTCCTTCTTCCCTTGGCCTCCTGCACTCAGTCCTCTCTTGTAGGGGGGAAAGCTCTCGGCTTAGCGCGTTTGCTCGCAGAAGGATTCCCTGTCCCTTCAGGGCTGTGCCTCACAACGGAGGCCTACGATCAGGCGCTTCACGTGTCGGGTCTTTCCCCAGCGGAACAGTGGCAGGCTGCTCTGCGTTCAACCGGGGACGAACGCCGGCGGATACTCTCTCATTGTCGCACCCTCATTCAGAACTATGACATGGTTGGATTGACGGCTCAGATCATCGAGCAGGTCCGCCGGCTGGATCTGCCGCCGTCAGGATTCTGGGCGGTGAGGTCGTCGGCGACAAACGAGGATGGAGCGCGTGCGAGCTTTGCCGGAGTCTACCGTACGCGCCTCGGCGTGTCGCTGGAGGAGCTCGGCTCTGCGGTGAAGGATCTATGGCTATCGATCTGGGATGAGCGGGTCTTGAATTATCATATCGCCTCAGGATTGAACGGACCGCCTCCTGCCATGGCCGTGGTGATTCAACCGTTGTTAGAGGCGAGCGCTGCCGGCGTGGCCTATTCTGTCCATCCTCTTACGGGCAGAACAACCCAGGTGATGATCAATGCCGTTGCGGGGCTTGCAGTAGCTCTCGTCGATGGGAGTGCGACGCCGGACCAGTATGTGGTTGAGATCGACGAGAACAGTCAGCCCATTCGGATCAGCGAACGGATCATCGTTGGACAGACTCAGGCACAACGAATGACCGACCAAGGCGTTCAAGCGATGCCGCTGTCGGATAAGGCCGTAGGTCGTGCCACGTTGTCGGATGACCAACTGTTTGCCCTGGCCCGTGCAGCTAAACAGATCGAACAAGTATTTGGCCATCCAGTGGATCTTGAATGGCTCTTCGATGAGCGTGGCCTGTGGTGGCTTCAAGCACGGCCCATCTCGGGTCTCACTGGTCCCAAGCAACTGACCAATGATGATTGCGAATGGTCGCGCGCCAACTTCAAAGAGACGTTGCCGGAGTTGCCGAGCCCGCTCGGCCTATCGTTTCTCGAACAGTTCATGGAGCGATATATTATTGCACCCTATCGGCGGTTGGGATGCCAGATTCCAGAAGGAGTCTCCTCGGTTCGCATCTTCAAGGGACGTCCCTACATCAACATGACGTTGTTTTATTCCCTCATCGCACAACTGCGGGGAGATCCCTCCTCAATGACGGAGCAGATGGGAGGGGAAACGTTAACCAGGGCGCCAGAGGTCCGTCCGCTCGGGTGGCCTGCAGTCATCCGTGCGGGCCTGGTGATGTTGGTGGAGATGAGAAAGGCTGTACGCTATGGACCAGGCTGGTTCGCCGACATGAAGGTGATGGCAACCGAGCATCATGCCGATCGTGTTCGGACTCTCGCAGGCGAAGACATCGTAGCGAGACTCGATACCCTCGCGAAATGGCTCGATGAACGTGAACTGACTTTCGGCATCGCGGGAGGAGTCTCGCAGTGTTTACAAGCGATAGGGTTCTTATTGCCTCGCTGGCTAGGCAAAGATTGGAGGGCCTTGTTGAACGGGGCATTGCAGGGTCAGGCATCGGTGATCAGCGCGCAACAGATTCTCCGGTTAGCGGAAATAGTGGAGAGGGTCCGGCGCGACCCGTCAGTGACATCCTTGTTCACCGCAGAGGAGTGGGACCCGGTTGAGGTGCTACGCCTGATTGAGGGGACCCACGTGCTCCGTGCCTTTAACCGATATCTTGACGACTACGGCCACCGTGGGGTCGGCGAATCGGACGTCATGTCGCCTCGGTTTGCAGACCGACCGGAACTGTTGCTGACGGTATTGCGAACCCAGATTCTGGCTCCAACCAACTCCACCCCGGCGGACATTCTTCAGCGCCAAACAGCGGTGCGGGAGCAAGCGCTTGCAGAGATCCGCTCCAGGCTCGGATGGCGGTTCCATCGATGGGCTGTGTTTTCATGGTGGTATCGACGGCTCTGTCGGTTCTTTGCCCTGAGGGAGGCGAACCGACATCATCTGATGTACTACTCGGCAGTGGCACGGCGCCTCCTACTGCGCCTCGGCGACTGCTTGGTCGAACGAGGGACCTTCACGTCACGCGAAGACATTTTTTACATCACGATCAACGAACGAACCGAGTTGTTATCCCAAAGATCGAGCGATTGGCGAGGCGTGATTGAGGCTCGTCGGGCGGAGCGGAGCTGCTTCGCGACGACCAATGTGCCGGACACGATTCGGGATTGGCGCGCAGTGCTCAGCGGCTCGGATACAGCCTCTGCGGTCATCCCGAAAGGGATTCTACGTGGTACTCCTATCAGCGGGGGGAAGGTTGCGGGACCGGTCCGCTTTGTCCGATCGATGGAGGATTGGAGCCGAGTCAGACACGGCGACATTCTCGTGGTCTCGGTCATCGACCCCGGCATGGCGCCGTTGTTCGGCGTGGCAGCGGGGCTGATCGCCGAGATGGGCGGGACACTCTCGCACGGGGCCATCATTGCCCGGGAATATGGATTGCCGACGGTTGCGAATGTCCCGGGCATTCTCGCCAGACTGAAAGAAGGCGATCGAGTCAGTGTGGATGCGGAGCGAGGAGAGATCATCGTTCACGAACAGGGAGGAGACTTGTTCCCGAGATCGGAGTCGTCCGGCAAATCATGATGCGATGTTTCAGGCCTGAACGGTTCCAACCCTATCGTGATCTTGACCTTTCATGACCGTTTCCGTACTCTTCACACTCATTCATCCCTCAATGTGATATCCACACACACTGGCCGAATATGAGTCGGCGGATTGATGTAAACGATTACCTATGATGGACGGCACGGCCTTTGGTGCGGGGATTCTCGTTGGCAGTCTCCTCGGTGCGTTGATCGCCGGGTTCTGGATCGCGTCCCGTGTCCGTGCGAGCCTGCAGGCACAATTGCAGACCGCCGGCGAGCGGGCTCAGCGGGCAGAGTCGCTGGCAGAGGAACTGCGCCGTCAGGCAGGACAAGATCGACTCGACCTCGATCGGGTCAGGCAGGATTTTTCTGAGGCCTCCCAGGCCCGTGCCGTGGCAGAGACAAAGGCTACGGAAGCCGCGTTTCACCTCAACGAACAAAAGACTCTGCTGGGTCAGGCCAGACAGGAATTAGCCGAGACCTTCCAAGCGCTCTCCGGCGAAGCCCTCAAGCAGAATAACGAAGCCTTTCTGAACCTCGCGCGCAGCTCATTCGAAACGCTCCAGGCTGAGGCCAAGGGCGATCTCGCCCAGCGACAACAGGCGATCGACAGTCTGGTCAAACCCCTCCAAGACTCGCTGTCTCGATACGACGACCAACTCCGGCAGCTGGAGCAATCGAGGCAATCGGCCTATGGAGGTCTGGATCAGCATCTCAAGCTATTGGCTGAATCGCAGCAGAAATTGCAATCGGAGACCGGCAATCTTGTGAAGGCCCTTCGCGCGCCGGCTATCCGTGGCCAATGGGGTGAGATCACCCTCAAGCGGGTGGCCGAGTTGTCCGGCATGGTGGCGCATTGCGATTTTTTCGAGCAGGAATCTATTACGGTCGACGGCAGCCGGCTCCGTCCCGATATGGTCGTGCAGTTGCCGGGTGGGCGACAGATCATCGTGGATGCCAAGACCGTGTTGGCAGGTTATTTGGATGCACACGAAGCCTCGACGGAGGAGCAACGTCTCGAAGGGATGCGCCGTCATGCCGCCCAAGTGCGGTCGCGCATGGACGAGTTGAGCGTGAAGGCCTATTGGAATCAATTCGCACAAGCGCCGGAGTTTGTCGTGTTATTCTTGCCAGGCGAACAGTTTCTGGGCGCCGCACTGGAGCATGACCCGCGACTCATTGAGGATGGTTTCCTTCGCAGTGTGGTCCTCGCCACCCCCACCACACTCATGGCGCTCTTACGGGCGGTCGCGTATGGATGGAGGCAGGAACGATTGACTGAACATGCCGAGGAGGCCGGGCGATTGGGAAAAGATCTCTACGAACGGATGGCTGTGCTGACTGAGCATTTGAACGACGTCGGGCAGGCGCTTGGGAAGAGCGTGCTGGCCTACAACAAAGCGGTCGGATCGCTTGAAACGAGAATCTTACCGGCGGCTCGCCGCTTCAAAGAGCTCGGTGTCTCCTCGGAAAAAGACATTCCCCTGCTGGATCCCGTGGAATTGGTCTCGCGCAAAGCGTTGCCCTATGACAGCGAATAAGGAGTCCCTGATGGCCAATGAGCAGGCGATGGTAGCAGCCTTCCACCGGATGTTCGATATTGTGACGAATCCTGTCCCGACGATTGTCGACGGACGGACGCGCGAACTGCGCGTCAAGCTGATTCAGGAAGAGTTCGATGAGCTGAAAGAGGCTCTCGTGGGAGAAGATCTGTCATCCATTGCCAAGGAGATGGCTGACCTCCTCTACGTTGTCTACGGCACGGCGGTGTCCTATGGCATCGACATGGATCCGGTTTTTCGAGAAGTGCATCGGTCCAACATGAGCAAGGTTGGCGGCTATAAGCGTGAAGATGGGAAATGGGTGAAACCGGCTACCTACTCGCCGGCGCACATCGAACCGATTATGGCCGAGCAGCGGTTGGCGTAGCGCGACTCTTTCCACCTGGAATCTTCACCAGCAGATTATCGATCAAGCGGACCGATCCGATACGGACTGCGCCCAAGAGTACTGCGCGAGCCACAACAACGGGTAGAGGCTCTAGACTGTCAGGATCGCAGACGGCCAGGTACTCGATATGGATGGTGGGTTCTTGTTCGATCGTCTGCCGCATGCTCCGCTCGATCCCCGCCACGTCGCACATCCCACCCTCGATCATCTGCCTGCCGGCTTGGAGTGCCTTCGAGAGCAATGGAGCGATCCGACGTTCATCGGCGCCGAGATAGACGTTGCGCGAACTCATAGCCAGCCCATCCCGCTCTCTGACTGTCGGGCGCACCTGAATCACCACACCGAGATTGAGATCATGCACGAGCCGCCGAACCAGCGTGGCCTGTTGGTAATCTTTCTGGCCGAACAAGGCGAGATGGGGACGCACCATCCCGAAGAGTTTCGTCACCACCGTGGCGACGCCGGCAAAGTGATGGGGCCGGGCCGCTCCTTCCCATCGACGAGCGATCTCAGGAACCGTCACGATAGTTTGAAAATCTGAAGGGTACAGGGCTTGAGCCGTGGGCTCAAAACAGACATCCACTCCTTCCTCTCGACATAAGGTACGATCGTGGGCAATCGGGCGGGGATACGCGGACAGGTCTTCGGTCTGGCTGAACTGAGTTGGGTTCACGAAGATACTGACGACGAGTGCATCGCATCGTAATCGTGCGGCACGAATGAGGGAACGGTGGCCGTCATGCAGCGCGCCCATCGTGGGTACGAACCCGATGCGTACACCTTCCCGGTGTAGTCCTTCGCTCCATACAGTCATGGATCGTGGAGTGCGAATAATCTTCATAAGCCTGGGGGTTGACTGCACGCGGGGCGAGACCCATAGCGGGTCGAGGGCTGGGGAAACAGGAGGCGGACCTCCGGTTGCTTCCCAGTCTCAGCGAGCAGTTGGCTGATTGTACGCTGGAGTAACGGATGGACAAAGAGCGGATCGAGTTCGCTCAACGGCATGAGGACGAACCGACGTTGGTGCATGCGAGGATGCGGCACCACGAGATCCGGCTCGTGAATAACCAGTTGGCCGTAGAACAAGATGTCCAGATCGATGGTTCTGGGACCAGATCGGTTCTCCTCGTCACGACCAAGCGAGCGCTCGATCTCCCGGAGTATACCCAAGAGGCTGGTCGGCGTGACATCTGTCTCAAGCTGTACGACGCCGTTCAAGAACCAGTCATCGCCAGGCCGGGCATGGTCATTCACAGGCTCGGCTTCATACAGCAGTGACACTCCCGCGACGTGCGAGTGTGGCAGCAGGCTCAATAACGTCACGGCACGGTCGCAGAAATCGAGCCGGTCGCCGACGTTCGAGCCAAACCCGATGAAAACAGTTTCCATAAGAAGCCGCGTTAAATGTGAAACGTGAGAGGTGAAACGATTTCGGATCGATCTCTGTTTTCTTCACCGTTCACATTTCACCTTTTACCTTTCACGGTTCTAGAATCCCGCCTTCTTCATCCGCTCCACCGCCTCCGCCAATCGCTCTTTCGACGCACAGACGGTCATCCTGATATACCCTTCGCCTGGCGCACCGAAGCCGTTGCCAGGCGTCGTCACGATCCCGGCCTTCTCCAGCAAGTGAGCGGTGAAGGATGCAGACGTATAGCCCTTCGGTACCGTCACCCAGACATAAAACGCAGCCGGCGGTGGATCCACTTCGAGTCCCAGCTTTTTCAATCCTGGCACCAAGGTGTCGCGCCGCTCCTGGTAGATCTTTCGCAGTCCGTCCGTGATGGAATCATCCAATCCCAGCGCTGTGATCCCAGCAGCCTGTACGGCTTCGAACACGCCGGAGTCCAGCTGGCTCTTCACTTTGCCCAGGGCGGCCAAGACATCCCTGTTGCCGACGACGAACCCAAGACGCCAGCCCGTCATGTTGTAGGTCTTAGAGAGCGAATGGAACTCCACGCCAACATCCTTCGCCCCATCGATTTCCATGAAACTGACAGGAGGGTTGCCGTCGTAATATATCTCCGAGTAGGCCGCATCGTGGCAGACGATCACCTGATTCTCCTGGGCAAAATCTACGACCTGCTTAAAGTACTCCCTGCTCATGATGACCGAGGTCGGGTTGTTCGGCGAATTCAACCACATCAGCTTGGCTTTCTTCGCCACATCCTTGGGGATTGCGTTCAAATCAGGCAAGAAACCGTTGGCCTTTGTCAGCGGCATGAGATGCGAGACGCCGCCGCAGAAGCCGGTACCGACCGGATAGACCGGATAGCCCGGGCTCGGGACCAGGACGATATCGCCAGGATCGACAAACGCCAAGTGGATGTGGCCGATTCCTTCCTTCGAGCCAATCAGGGTCAACACTTCGTCGGCAGGATTCAGCGTCACATTGAAACGTCGTTTGTACCAGCCAGCCACCGCGGTTCGGAACGACAACATCCCTTCGTAGGACGGGTATTGATGGTGCTTCGGGTTCTTGGCGGCTTGCGCCAGACTCTCGATAATGGGGGCCGGTGTCGGCAAATCCGGATCACCGATGCCGAGGTTGATGATATCCACGCCCTTGGCAATCGCCGCCTGCTTCATCTTGTCGATGGCGGCAAACAGATAGGGAGGAAGTGTTTTAATGCGTGTGGCGACTTCGATGGGGAAACCAGACATGCGAACAAGCTCCTTTCGTGAATCAATCGGGCGTAAAGTCTTCAGGTCTTTAAGTCGTAAAGTCATCAAGTCTTGAAGTCGTGCGAATTCCGGCGACTTTCGACCTGATGACGTTTGGACTTTTCGACAAGGAGTCTAAGACTACAGCAGGAATGAGGCGGCAATCAATGTTGAGGAGAGAGAAGGTGGCCGATGAGTCGATCGGCGATCCGATGGAGTTGCGGGAGATGAGGGAGGGTCGTTGTTTTTATCTGTTGCGTGGTCAAGCCGGCTTTCGTGAGATCCGGCGCACATTCACGAGACAACGAATCGATGCCGCTTTCTTCCATCTCCAGATGAAACAAAAGTCCGTAGGCTTGAGCGCCGTAGCGGAAGGCTTGGAGGGGAGCGATGTCGGAGCCGGCCAAGGACACACAGTCTTGGGGGAGGTCAAACACTTCGCCGTGCCATTCGAAGACTGAGAATAATTCAGGCAGCGTACTGAAGACAGGGTCCTGTTTCGCCTCAGCCGTCAGCCTGACCTGTGTCATGCCTACTTCGAGCGCCTGGCCGGAACGCACCGTTGCGCCTAAGGCCTTGGCCATGAACTGGCTGCCGAGACACACGCCGATGACAGGCTTGCCTGCCAGGATTACGGATCGAATAAATTCCGTCTCGTCGGCAATCCAGGAATCAGGATCATTCACCGACATCGGCCCGCCCATCACGATCAAGATGTCCCCTGCATCGTTGGGCAATCCGTCTTGTGGAACGAGATACCGTTCCAGGATTACGCCGCGCTCAGTCAGCGCCGTGGCGAAGGCTCCGGGCCCTTCAAAGGGAACATGTTGCAGACAGACTGCGCGCATTGACACCTCGGGTATATTGCTAGACGCTCGGATGCCGACTGTACAGAGGACTGGAGGTCTTTTTCAAGCTTGGTAGCCAGGGTCGGGCCGGAGCGAGGACCTTCCTTGATGTTTGTCAAGCCGAAAGTGTGTGCGCGATGAGAAAGAAATGTTTCAGACTCATATTTTTTTGTTTTCTTGATCGCTTTTTCCGAGAGTGGGTATAGACATCTCCCTGATCTGGAATTATACTGCCCCGATTCGTTTTGTAGGAGATGTGGAAGACGCATGTCAGTCATGACTGAGGAACGACAACAGAGCCAGCTAGAGCTGGACGGGTTAAAGCGAACGCTGGAGTGGACGGAGATTCAACAAGAGCAGCTTTTGGATCGCTTAGATATGCTTCGGCTCGATAACGCTCGCCTGCAAGGTCGCGTCGAGGAGTTAGAGCGTCAGGTGGAAGGGCTGAAACAACAACAGCCGATGTTCTAGCCCTCATCATTCATGACGGTTCGTCACGAAGTCGCATAGAAGCCCTACGAGGGGCACGGAGCAAGAGAGAAGACATTCCCTCTGGTCGCCGTGAGCCCGTCTGATGCATGAGCGCTTCCATTGCATCGCGATCTGCTCCACGACGAGTCCTGCCAATGAGCTCACTCCTCGGGCCCTCACCGGACAACACGAATACGTTCATGCCCTCAGAGTTCCACGCGTTGGCCCTACGACTCGGCTCAGCGATATCTCTCTAAATCTTCATGAGTCACGCGGGTGACCTCTAGACCCGCGTCTCTCGCCTGAACATTGGCGATTGCGACAGAGGCCTCATAATCATGCGGGCTGCTGTCTGTCATGGTCTATCAGTGTCATCGAGCTTTCATGCGATGAAATATCCTGTTGTCAATATCGAGGATTTGCGCTGGTTGCTGGGCCATACCGGCGGGTTTCGGGGCGGCTATGTGACGGACGTGCAGGTGTCGAAACGACGACTGCTGGATGAAGCGTCGGGCCGCGAGGTGCCGGCGGGGACCACGGTCACGGTCGTGATCCGTTATCACATTCATCAGATGGCTCGCGTTGCGAAACTCACGATGACCGGCGTGACGGATTTCTCGATGTGTGAACAGGAAGGGGCTGATTGTTCGACGCTGGGGGTGATCCAAGCAGAGCTGAACGATGGGAAGATCCGCTTCTGGTTCGATCCGCATGGCGAACTCTATGTGGTGTGCGAAGAAGCGCAGCTGGAGGAAGTGGCTGCGCCGAGTCTCGAACCCTTGTCGCTGGAGCAGGTGGCTCAATGGACGTTTCAAAGCGGGATGCCGGACTGGCCGACGGTCACATGGCTCTTGGCGGAACTGGATGTGGCAGGTGTGCCCTGTACTTGGCGAGCCACTCCTTTGTCATCCGAGAGTCATCCTTCCATTCAGTGGGAAGGGGATCTGCTGCCGGCGTCGATGCAGGGAACAATACACGCCACAGGGGTTCACTGTATGTTGTACGGGCCGCTCGATGGGCCAGGGTTCGGTGTGGTGCTGCGGGTCCGTGGGGTGCAGGATCGCCGCACAGGCCAGGTGCTCTCGCTCCTGGCTGACCTGATTGCCCAGCGGTTTTCCGGCCAGTGCTTAGTGGGCGACAGGATCATTGCTGGCGGGGAATGGCAGAACTGGAAGTCACTCGAACAGCAACGCGGGGCTGATGGGTAGGATATGACGATGAGGCGGAAGTTGACGAAGTGAGCAGGCGGTTCAAAGAGGCCGTTCAGCAAGGCCGCAGCGAGCGAAGGGCTGAGGAGGGCACCCTCTTGGGTACGGTGAGGGCCTGAATGTGAATGATGCGAGAACGACGTTGGCGGGCTTTTTCAACCGCCTGTCAGCCCAGCGCTTGTCCGCTGGCCTGTTCCGATAGACGCGTGCCGCTGATATGTGCGAAGGCTGCGGCGCTGTTCCCGTTTTTCACGCCATTGATGTGTGTCTTGCCGTTCACGTTCTTCTTGTTCACACATTCCACTAAGGCCCAGAGCCGAAACGGATTCACCTGTTGTTTCCGGGCCACGTGCAGGGGTGTCCCGTCCAGCACGGTCTGGAGCGCCAGGTCTGTCCGCCACCCTAAGTGCTTGGTGAGAGGGGAAAGGACTTTCTCCATGGCGGCGATGACCTTATTGTCGTTGGCGAAGTGATTCAGCATGATGATCCGTCCACCGGGCCGGCAGACGCGGATCATTTCACTGACCACCTTGCGGTAGTCTGGGACAGCGGTGACGACGTAGGCTGCCACGACGGTGTCGAAACTATCGTCCTTGAACTCCATCGCACCGGCATCCATCCGGTGCAATTCCACGTGACTCATCTGGTGTTCCGCCGCTTTCTGCTTCGCTTGGTCCAGCATGCCCTCGGAAAAATCGATCCCGACGATCTGGCAATGGCGGGGGTACATCGGCAGGGCCAAGCCAGTTCCGACTCCCACTTCAAGAATTTTTTCATGGGGCTGGGCGTTCAAATTCTGAATGATCGACTGGCGCCCTTCGTGAAATACTTTTCCGAAAATCCGATCGTAGATCTTGGCGTACGACGTATAGACACGCTCGACCTTCGCTAAATCCATATCACCTCCGACTCCACATTAAGGGCGACTTGCGCTCCTCGACCAGCGAGGGATGAGCCGACTGCCGCAACTACAACTACAACTTGGGGAAAAGTTCGTGCGGCCTCGCACCTAAGTGGAGCGAGGGGACCCGCCTGAGCAGCACTCGGGTACTCTAGCCAACTCACTGCAACGAGTCAACAGATTATCTCAGTTCTGTGACTTGATTCGCCCGAGGCCCCTATGGGATAGGTAGCGGCATGATCTTCGCGGGATTTTTCGCCGGTGCATTGTGTCTTGGCCTCATTCTCGGCGACTGGTTGTACTTCATGCGCCTCACCCCAGATGCGAGCCGATACGGCTGCGGAATCGCCCGTACGCAGGATCGATTCACACATACGACCATGACGCAGCTTGCCGCCCGCTTCGATGCCGCTGGTATGTTGACGTTGCCGCATGGCACGGCTCGGTTGTACCGGGAGGTCAATCAGATTGTGATCCGCCAGAAATACCGGCTGTTCGCCATGGGCTTTCGAACCGTGTGGCCGTTAAAAGGATTGATTGCTCTGTCTCCGGATGGCGAGGCGCTCTCCGTGCTCTGCCGAAAGCTCACTCCCTGGTCCTCGGCGCTCCTCACCGGTATCTGGTTTGTCGTCGTGGTCGTGGGGATGGTGGGAGCGGTGCTCTCCTTGTTCATCGAGGGAGAAATGGCGGCACCCGGTGGTGTGGTATTGGCTATCGGGATTGTAGGGCTGGGGCTTGTGTTTGTGCTGTCCGGGGCCATTACGGTGGTGTTTGCGTATCGATTGGAAAATTCCAGGCTGATGATCGTGTATCAAGAACTCCGGGAAGTGCTCGAAGGAGCCAGATTGCCGTCCTGAATTGCAGGATGCTCAAAAAGACCGTCCAGCAAGGCCGCAGCGAGCGAAGAGGCGAGTCGTACGCTTCGGTACGTTGAGCCTCTGAGCGATGCGAGAACGCCGCTGGCGGACGCTTTCAGCATCCTGCTAGGAAAGATACAGACTCAGGAACTGATCGTATTCGGCGGCGAGATTCAGGCCGGACCGGTTGCGGGCGAGACCTGCAATGATCCCCCGATGTTTCTTGCTGAGCCCAGACGATTCAAAGGCCTGACGAAAGTGTTGCCATCGCGTAGTCGCGTCGGTGGCCAGACGTGCACGTTCCGACGGCGGCAGCGCGTGAACCGACGTCGTGAGGGAACGAATGGCCTTTTCGACGCTCTCATAAGGCGGCGCCAGCTTGAGCTGGGCGTAAAACGTTTCAAGGTGATGACGGAATTCCTCTCGAAGCGCCAGGGTAGGATCGGTTGTGGGGGGAGTAGGCTCAGACATAGTTGCCATTGATGATACGGGAAGAACTGTCGTCGTGACAACAGACCGGGCGGTCGCGTTTAAGAGGTTTGTTTGGTTTGTCTTGTTTATTTGGCTGAATTAGACCAACTCGATGAACAAAACAAACCAAATGAGCCAGATAAACCAAATTTTAAGAGGAGGTTCTTATGAAACGCTTTCAGGGATACATTCTCGGACTTGTTGTTGTGCTCGCCTTGACCGGCTGTTCGTCCTACCGACACCATGGCATGGGAGAAGAAGGGAAAGGTGATGCCTATTGGCAGAAAGGCCGGCAGGACATGGCTGCCTTGATCGATCGGACCGTCAAGGATCAGGAGAAGGCCGGGCAAGTCAAATCGATCGTCGGTGAGATTGTGACGGAGTTGAAGGCGAGCCGCGAACGGGATCGCACGGGGCATCGCCGGCTCTATGAGTTGAGTGCAAACTACGCGGCGACGCCGGAGGAATTCACCAAGGCCCTGGATGACGCGAACAATCTGCGGATGCAGTCAGCCACAAAAATTCTCTCGCTCCGTTTCAGGATGAAGGACCTCATGACGGTCGAGGAGTGGAAGGCCTTGTCGGACCAGATGTTGGCCTACAGCAGCCGTTACAAACATAGTGAATCGGCGCCAAAGGCAGGCTACTGAAAAAGTCGCTCTCGGAAACCGTGAAACGTGAGATATGAAAAGTGAAACGTAAGATTGCCTGGTGCTCCCCCTCCGAAACCTTTCACGTTTTACGTTTCACTTTTCACTTTTCAGGCCGACAAGGCTAGCCTCTTTGGGCTGCCTTGGAGTTATTGAGATGAACTTTGGACGGGTGCGGCTTTGAGCGGCAGAGCAGTCCAGGTCGCGCCGGCGTCGGTTGAGCGGTAGAGGCCGCTGCCGTTTGTGCCAGCATAGAGAAGGCGCGGATCACGTGGGCTCATCGCCAGGGTACGAATGTTCAGCGAACCCAATCCGCTGTTGATAGCGGTCCACGTCTGTCCGCTGTCTGGGCTTTTCCAGACTCCCCCAGGCCCTCCGATGTACAGAGTCTTCGGCTGGGCCGGGTCGAGGAGAATACTGCTGATGAACAGATCGGGGAGCGATTGCCCGATCCGCTCCCACTGGTCTCCATGTGTCGCAGTACGGAAGAGGCCCTTCGTGGTTCCGGCATAGACGATGTCCGGGTTGACCACGTCGAGCACAATGACATTGACACCCAGCGCCATGCCCCCCATCAGCTCCTGTTCTGGAATCAGCCCGTTATTGACCTTCTTCCATCCCATCCCGGCGCTGTCGGACCGATAGACTCCTCCCGTGGTGCCTGCATAGAGAACACGAGGATTGCGGGGATGAATGGCGATGGAGACGACGATGTGGACCTCCTTCATCCCGGCCATGCGCTCTTCCCATTCACGCCCGCCGTCTTTGGTATAAAAGGCGCCGACGGTTGTGGCCGCGTAGATTTGATCGTGGTCAGTCGGATGAAAGACGAATTGATTGATAAAAGACACGTGCTCTTTGAGTCCGACATTATGGGGGAGCCAATGTTGCCCACCATCCGGGCTCTTGTAGACGGCATCGGCCATCGTGCCGGCATAGATCGTGGCCGGAAATTCAGGATCGATCGCGAGCGTCGTCACCCGTCTGGCGCTGAAACTCGGAAACCGTTCCCATAACAAGCCCTCATCGCGCGATTTATAGACCGCATCGTTCGTGGCCACATAGAGGATATTCGCATTGGTCGGGTGCAGGGCAATCGAGACGATCGCCTCGCTCTCCTTCTGGCAGCCGGCGCCGGCAATGCAGAGAAATATGGCGCCGGCGAATGCGAGCATCCGATGAGTCTGGTTGGTCAGAAGTGTCGTCATTGTGCAGCGTCTGCCCTGGAAACGAGAAACCTAATCACAGTGGTTGAAGGCGAGTCAAGATTGTAGTGGAGTGTCAGCTGTGGAGCGCGTGAGTGAGGATCGGTTACGTTACGTAGCATGGGAAATGGAGCCTACTGTGTTTCGGGCGATCGAACCAGCATGCGACCGCCAGGTACGGAGAGTCGACAACCTCTCCGCGCAAGGCTGACCTGTTCGCTAGGGCTTCCGCGTATAGGCGATCTCCATCTCCTTCATTTCCTTGCCGCCTTGGGAAGCCCCATACCTGTCGAACGTCTGAGTATTGTTGTCCACAATTTTCCATGTGGCCTGGGGTTCAATTTTTCACATCCCGAAGGCGCGACACGAAAGACTGTTTCACACCATGTCTGAGTGGATGAGGCCGGGAGCATCGGTCTTTCTCTCTTGGGGTGGTAGCGAGAATGAGTTCACGGACTCAATGTTTGACGTCGGCGTCTTCTATAGCGGGCATTCTCCAGGGTGAGCCTGAACCTCCTGCAGAAAGCCGGCTTTGAAATCCTGCTCTCAGAGGTCGATGATCCTACATCGCGCGGTCATCTGGCAGTCCCTTGCAGAAAGGCTCCTTAGCCCGCATGATTCATGAACAGTTCTGCTGCGATCGCCGATCCGCTGTGCTTGCGCGTGAAACGTCGTTCGTCCGGAAGTTGTGTTTCTAGTTTCAGGTTCCAAGTTTCAGGTTCGACCTCTGAATTTCACCAATCCGACTCAAACAACTTGAAACCAGAAACATGAAACTCGAAACACTTA
>JAWXBV010000073.1:0-4595 GCA_034440335.1 Nitrospirota bacterium
AGGGTTTTCACCCCACACTCCCCCATCGCCTCCAGCAAACGCAGGGTGCCGACCACATTGTTGTCGTAATAGGTCAGCGGCTGGGTCACCGACTCCCCCACCGCCTTGAGGCCCGCAAAGTGAATCACCGCGCTGGCTCCGCTCTCGCGGAGGGCTGCCACCAAGGCGGCACGGTCGCGGATGTCGCCTCGCACCAGGCACAACGTTTTCCCCGTGATACGCTCCACCCGCGCCAATGCCTCCGGATGGCTATTAGAAAAGTTGTCGAACACCGTGACCTCACACCCTGCATCGAGCAGCTCAACGCAGGGATGTGAACCGATATAGCCGGCACCACCAGTGACAAAAATCATAGACTCCTACCTCAGTGAGAGATGACCGTCATCTGTGACATGTGCGACCGCCTGTCCCCTACACTCGGCGCTGTAGGCCTGCTGCGGTCCTATACAGAGCCTCGTCTTCGTGAGAACAACCATGGTCCCTTACCATTAGAAGGCGGACATGTAGTGAGAACATTCAGACAGCCGTGTGGAGAAACCATCCTGTGAACGTGGCGTACGCGTGGATCATTGACCCCCGCGGGAGAAACGAACCTCGAGTGTTTCCATTGGTGCCAGCAGGCTCGAGTGAATGTGCTGCTCGAGAAATGTGCCGATCCATTCACAGAGCGGCTGCTTCTCATGTCTGTCACCCTCGCCAAGATACACCCGCCGTCGAACGCCTTCTGCCGATCGCAGGGATCACCTCCAGATCGCAGCGGCCAGTGTATAACCAGCCCAGACCGCTCCAACACCCAGCAATACTTGCGCGCCGACATTCATCAGCGCGAGAGCCGCTTCTCCTTCTCGGATCAAATTCATCGTGTCATGGCCGAAGGCTGAGAAGGTGGTAAACCCGCCGAGAATGCCGACAACCAAAAAGGCTCGCGTATCAGTGTCGATAAGCGAACGGGCACCGAACAGTTCCGACAGGATTCCGATGCAGAAGCAACCGAGGATATTCACAGCCAGCGTGCCGAAAGGAAATGCGATGCTCTGACTGAGCGTTTGCGCGAAGCCACCGACGAGATAGCGAAGGACCGAGCCAATGAATCCACCGGCCCCGATGAAGAAGAGTTTGGTCATCGTGTGCGTGCACAACTGAGGAGCACTATAGCCGCCGAAGTGTATACCAACCTTGTAGAAATCGCACCTCTGACAAGAAGCCGGCGTGGACTCTCGTTCCACATGTTACAGCCAAGTCCCACAGCACGGATGCCGAGCATCGGCACAAGAGAACGGCATTCGGGAAGATGCCGACGATTTGGCTACGATCGATAGGGGCGTGCAACGACGACCCCGACTACGTTCTCTGTTGCGCCCTTCAGACTTGTGGTTTCTCCGATGCTGGAGGAGTGAGTTCGCCGGAGAATTTCTTGTGAAGAAGCTTTCGTCCGAGAATCGTAATCCCCAATGCGATACCAAACGAGAGTGGGACGAACAATGCCGCGGCAATATCCGCATTGCGCAGCCACCCCATCTCATGAAGCCCCTTAAAGATATAGGCCATGAGCCCGCTGAGATAGTAGGCGATCACGATAACCGACAATCCTTCGACCGTATATTGGAGGATGGCCTGACTTTTTGTCGTCTTGTCGACACTCATCAAGAGTGTCAGGTTCTGCGATTGCAGCATGAGATCGACGCGGGCGCGAATAATAGAGATCGTCCCTTCAAACCCGCTTCGCAGAGTGTCCATCCGATTTAGGAGTTGTTGATAGCCCTCTGCCACCCCGGTGATCCCGCTGAGAACATACTCGGATATCGGGCGGTAGAGGGGAAGTGTTTGTTCGTTGAGTGACGCCAGCGTCCGGTGGACGATCTTGTCGTAGGGGACAGAGGCGGACAGTTCAAAATGCAACTTACTGGACAGCCGAGTCGTCTTTAACCAGTCTTGTGTCAGCCCACCGAGCCAGCGTTGAAGAGTCAGGGAGTCGGCGTGGCCGATATGTCCGCTGATGATTTCACGCTGCTTCAAGTGCACCTGTTCAAACTTGTAGGCCTGATCGACCGCAGCCGAAAACAACGGCTTTTGCATGAGCAACAAATGGTAGTAGGTTTCGATCCGAACAATGGCATCGACAATGTCTTTCAAGTGAGACCTGCTGGACATGCCGGACCCGACACTCACCCAATAGCGCTCGCGCCCATGCTCATCCGGTGTAAAGCTGGTGACCAGCGAGGTCTCCTCATCGAGGATCCGGCTGCCATAGAGGATCGGACCAGGAAACTCCCGGCTAAACGCCTCACTGGCCGGCAAGGGCTCAGCCATCAGGACGATATCAAGGTGGCATACTTCCACTCCAAGCGGTGTGGCTGGAAACCGGTAGTCAGGGAAGGTCATCGGGCCGAATGTCACCCCCCCAGCATAGTCGGATGGCATATGCCAGATTTGATAACTATAGTACTCCGTGTGCGCTTGCCAGATTACGATCAGCCGATCGCCGGTCGCCGCCGTCTTCATACCGTAGCCAAACGCCTCTCGAATCACCACCGCGTCGGCAGAGACCTTCAACGCCTCCAGGAAGGACCTGAACTCGTCACGACTTGCCGACCGCTGCGTCGGTGGATCGCTCATGCGAAACGTTTTGTAGTGGACGTGCGCAGGGGCGTGTAACCGCTCGGCCCAGAGCATCTGTGGCCGCTCGTGCAGTTTACGTATCAGCTCGCCGGCATCCGGTTTGCGCATCTCTGGCTCAGGCATCGGAGCACTCTCTGAGGTGAAAGAGGAACGGGAAACGGTGACAGGCTACTGATTCACCGGCAACTCTGTCAACTGATGATCGATCAGATAGGCAATGAGAGGGACAGTGCGCGAGAGGAGACTCATGCAGCACATGTTTCTATTGTGGGCGCGAGGAGCTCACCCGACCGTCCCCGTTCTATTGCGGCAACGATCTTCGGCTCGCTGCATCGTGCGCGTCCGAAGCGATTCTCCCCGTATTTCGTCGAACACCTGCGGCGATATCTGTCCCACTGGTCCTTCAACAGGGGCAGAGGACAACACGAAGGGCCAGCCTCCGATTGCACGTTGAGGGAACGAAGAACAAACCCGCCGACTACACTCCGCCATCGCAGTCGTTCCAAGATTTCAGAAGAAATCCACAGGGGTAGTAAGACGAGCTCGCTCTAGTCCTGTATCTTTTTGGGGTCTCCGTTGTATGCATAATCATACGCCTGCATTGCGCCTAAGACCGCAACTCACCAAAAACTGCTTATTTTCCCCATCTGAATAGGCGTCCCGCTCCGGCATGATAGTTGCATTTTCGCGAAGTGCCGGCTCAGTTAAGGGAAGGAAGATGGCTCATGGAGAATGCGTTTCCCAGCGTCATTGAAACCGATGGATATGCGCCACAGAAAAATCCACGGCGGCATGCGCGAAGGCCCATCTGTCTCCGTGTCGCGGTGGCAGACAAGTCAGGAATGGCCGAAGGCCAGAGCCTCAACCTGTCTCTTCGTGGCGGTGGGCTGCGCGTGGGAAAATGCCTTGTGCGAGGGCAAAACCTTTGGCTCAAAATATACCACGCGCAGGGGAGATCGACTGCGATCTGTGACCTGGTGCGTGTGAAATGGGTCGAACAGGGCCAGGTGGGGGTCGAGTTCCTGTATATCGCACCAGAGAATCTGCAACGACTTCACAAGCTTTTGGGCTATCACCGTACATTCACACTAGAGGATTAAATGCGCATGTCCTGTTCCCCCCAGATGTTCGTCGAACATATCGAGGCAGGAGCCTCCTCCAGTTCGGCCATCGGCATCGATGTCATGAGTGTCTTGCTCGAAACATGGTGTGCCTACGAACTCCAGTGGGTCGTGCATGAGCGCAATACGCCTCTCGTCTGGGCACATGTGGTCCAACACATGCGCGGCTACCTCGGTACCCTATGGATGTCAGGGGCGCTGCAAGGTGACACAGCAGGAGAAGCCTTTCGTGTGACCTGTGACCAGTCCACCATGACCCCAGAGGACATTCTCCATGGTCGTGTCATTTGCCTTGTCGGAGTCGCGGTCGTTACGCCTGGAGCCTTTACCTTCTATCGTCTCCACATCCAGCAGAATCATTCGTAGCGACTCCTTCTCGGACAACTCCTGGTCAGTTTCAATTCGCACCCCACTACCCAGCCAACGGCGATCTGCCCCCTGCCTGCACGCCAAAATCCGCAACAGGCATCACCGTCGTGAATGTGTCATCGGGAACGTACTATTCGCCGCGAGTACGCTGGCGAAGCCGCAGGTCTACAGGCTGAGGGCGACTGTCAGCGGAATACCTTCTATGGCTTCATGGAAGGCCTGGTTGGGTGAGCACTCGATTCGACTATCTGATGTGAGAAGACGATGCGCTGCCAGATCGGTGGCACGTCCCTGATCCATATGTTGCGAGACCCCGTCAGATCCCTAGCCCGCATGATTCATGAAACTTCTGCTGCAAGCGCGGATACGCGGCTCTTGGGCGTGAAACGTCTTCGATGCGTGAAACGTCGTTCGTGAAGCGTATTTCGTTCCGGAGCCGGGCGCTTCATGTTTCGCACCTGCTTCCAGCGCTTCACGCTTCACGAG
>JAWXBV010000074.1:0-6601 GCA_034440335.1 Nitrospirota bacterium
CGTACAGTGCGGTGTCTTTCATGGGGTTGTCGTCCAATCCAAAAAACAGCATTCTGCTTCATGGCGGAAAAAATTCACAGTAGAATTGACGAAGAACCTCCTTTTCCATCCTCCGCCGACTGCCTGATTAGCGCCCTTCGTTCTCTGAGAACTCGCGGCAGGTTGGCGGATTTGGTAACCGTTACAAGGTACGAATCTCTAGTAACAGCGTTCAATACAGGGAGCTTTCCATGCAGTTTGAGCATTAACTATTCGCCCACTTTGTGAATAGCTGCCTGGTAAACGTATCAGTTTCCATTGCCTGAATGAGAAAGCGAAATGTCTCCATGTTACGGAAGCAGAATTCAGACTCAGGCTTGCGCCCCACGTAGTCACCCTGAACCTTGTAGTGAAAGACTGGATCTGCGCCGCAGTATGGTTCAAAGGCGCAGTCATTGCACATAGGGACGCTGTACGCAAATGACGCTTCAAGTGGATCTAGCAAATTGGGAGAAGTAAATATCTCCTCATAACTATTTTCCAAGACTTTGCCTAGCCTGAATGTTGTATCACCCATCTCAGCAAGCATTCGGCTTTCGTCTGAAGCATAGACGTAACCATCATAGTTATAGGCAACTGCTCCAATTCCAATACCCGAGGGACTTGTTAGATCCACGTAGCCAGGGTCTTCACTCGTCAGCATTTTCTTGAGAATCGTGGAGGCGTAGTACTCCATAAATTCGATGCCGCGACGATTCAGGTCAATGATGTAATGGAGACCTTGCTTATAGAATTCCAGCCATCGCTCTGCATTATAGGCACGGTAAGATTTCGTCTTGATCGCAAATCCGTATGGAGACAGCGGTCGAAGAAAAATCCCCTTAAAGTCTTGGGCAAGGTACTCATCAATAATTTCCTCAACGCCGTGTAAGCTTGCCTCAGTCGTCGTCATTAACGCTGAAACTTGGTCCCTGCCTAGCGCCTCACGAACGAGTTTAATGCCTTCAATTGTCTTCTCGTAACTATTGTTCCCTGGTCTCGGACGGTTCGCGTTGTGGAGAGCTTGGGGGCCATCAAGGGAAGTCGATATTTGGATAGAATGTTCCCTGCAAAACTGAAGGATGTCGCGGTTTATCAAGGCTAAATTGGTAGTAATGACAAACGCTAGGTTCTTACCACTGTGTTGATTTCTTTTTTTGGCTTCGAGAACGATGTACTTGATGAGGTCAAAATTTAGGAGAGGCTCTCCGCCTTGAAACTCGATCTTGATATGTGGCGATGGAGATCGAAATGTTAGATCTAGCGCACCAAGCGCAATCTCAGGGGACATATCATAGCGAAGCTTGTCTTCCGATTGTCTCGAAACCTGGCAATACGGACAGCTATGTTCGCACCTCAGTGTGACAACAAAGAGGTGTAGCCCCGTGAAGTCACTCAGCCGAGAATATTTTGTTCGCAGCTTGAGAGCTAATAGCTCAGGAGCTATAGAAGACGTTTCATCTATGAGGAAATGACGGGCACGAAGCTCAATATAACTCGGATCGTCATTGGAGAGCTTGTGGTGCAGGAAATCAGCGAGGATGCCTTTTTTCAGTCGAAGGTACTCTCCCGCTAGATTGGTAAGAACATAATGGTCCTGATCCAAGGAGGTAAAACGTAGCGGTAGCAGAGTATAGGAGGAGGTCTGTGGAGCTTTGTAAAACTCAAGCTTTTGGAACTTGCTCATTCCCAACGATTCCAGTCTTGGAGAAGGCAAGCGCAAAGATCAGGTTTCGTATGGGTGCTGTCTCCGCTTTGATTTGCTCTCGGAGGTCTTGATCTAACACTTCTTTCTTGAGGTCTTCTATAAGTCTTGAGGCAAGGTCTTTATTTGCTGGAGAGGCGAACGTCAACGCACAGACGATCTCATTTCCCTCAAGGTTGATGTCTGCCGTGAACGAGTTGATGTACTTGTAAGCGGCTTTTTTTACGGCTGGCAGGCTGAACACGCGGTTATCGAATCGCAAGAGCGTTTGACTCGATTCCTGCTCTATATTTGACATCTAGTAAGGGTCCTCGTTTGAAGACAGCCCAATCTATGTAGCGGAAGACTAACGCCCAGATCGATGGGAGCGATGTGAGCTATGGGACCTGTGCGATCCATGACCAGCATATAATATCCCAGTCGCTGACTTGTGTAGCGTCAGGGTGTGAGCCTCTTCTCCAACTCGAAACATCAATTCCTTAAGAATTGGATCTCTAAATTCTTTGCTAGTCATGGATGCAACATGAACATCCAGCAGACCATTTCGTGTCTCGGTGGGAACCTTGGCAGCCTCGGAAGTATTCGCAAGCAAAGCTGCCAGAGCCACTCCAACTGGCACTATGAGACTTTTAGAGTTCATTGCATATTCTCCCCTTAGGAGAGGCTGACTCAATAACCACCAGACCTATGAGATCCGTGAGAACCGTGTGAGCCGTGTGATACATGCGATCCATGTTGAGCATACAGTGTCCCAGATGATGACTTGTGCAGCGTCATGTCGTGAGCGTTTTCCCCAATCTGATACATCAACCGTTGCAGAACAGCATTGACTGATTCTGAGCCAGTCTTTGCTATGCCTTGGAGTTCCAACGAATCGGCTGGTGATTGTACTGGTACCGTCGAAGCTTCAGTAACATTTGAAATCAACGCTGCAAGAGCAGCCCCAATGGGAATTATAAGTTTCTTGTAGCTCATGACAATTCCTCCTTGGAAAAGTCGTTCTCAAGTGGGAAATCTAGCCTTATGTCGATGGCAAAGCAACCCCCCGTGTCAGAATAGTTGTCGCCTCAATAGAACAAGAACCTGGGGGCGGCGAAGGAGAACAGAAATGGCTCGATACGGACAAGCCTACAAGGACAGAGCGGTAGCACGGTTGCTGCCGCCGGAGATGGCACGGCGTTGTCAGCAGTCTCAGTTCAAGGAGTGCGACTAGGGGTGGGGCGCTAGGGGACGGTCAAATGAAACGTGCAAGGCAAGTTGAACGCGTGATATGAAGGGAAGTTGCGATTGTGGAGGGGGGCTTGTGTATAAAATTCATTCATAATTTGGAACATAAGTTTTTAACTCGCTTTTAACTCATAATGTACGTATTAACACACACGCTATCATATTGATATTACAGTGGAAATTAAAGTCTATTATGAAGACACGACTGCGGAGCAGTGGACCGATGCCGAACGCCCGCGAGCGATTCCCGCTCGCGGGCGTTCGGCACATTCATGCGCAAAACCGCTCTCCCTCTCGCCATCAGGGGTGTCTCACGTCTTCACTTCCTCGTTTCAATTGTCAGCAAGTTGATAACTTTCTTGGCACCGCCTTCCGTCGCGTTTTGAGTCGCAGCATCAAAGGCAGATTGATCCTCCACCGTCCCTCTGAGCGTGACCACTCCATCCCTGACGTGAACGTGAATATGATCGGCGTCGACCCATGGACTCATGGACAGCTCCCACTTGACATCCATTTTAATCCGCAAGTCGTGCTTGTTGTCTAAGTAATGGGGGTCAAGGGCGGATTGCGACTTGCCGGCAAAAGACTTCTCTTGCGCCTGGCTCGGCAGTGGCAGCGCCACAACCAACGCTCCTGCAATGACGAATCCTGCCAGGATTACCTTACCGTGTGTTTTCCCTGTGTGCATCACGCGCGCCTCCTTTTATAAATTGCATCTTGTTCAGTGAATGACATAATTCTCTGCTTTGGTTATTGTCTAGCACATGTGGAACATTCGCTGACCCACTCATTTGAGCGTTGGCTGACTCTTACGACAATGGCCTCATCGCCGGTTAGCGCTGTCGCTTCCCCTGTCACAGACACCTCCTTTCCGCCAATGTAATTTCATATTCTGCCGTTGAACTTTCGTCTTTCATGGATGGTCATACGCAAGCAAGATGCCAGGCTTCGTCATGTCGTGTCACGTTAGACATCGGAAGCCTCTTTTGGTGGGTTGCGCGTACTGCCCGCGGTGCACAGTCACCATGCCTGCCGATACCGATCACGGACGGCTCCTCGGAGGTCACGTCTCCCTTGTCGAAAATCCCTGACGGGGAACCAGCTGGGGAATCCGGAACCCATCTTCGGTAGCGGCCTAGGCTGTCGCCTGCGGTGAGGCTCTCGCCCGGGTGGTGATCCGGAACAGTGTGAACAACCATACGCGTGTAACCGTGAGCGTTGCGTCGCGTTCAGGAGCTCACGGCGGTCGAACGCGCCACTGTCTCTATCTCATTGAGCAATAGCCAGGGTCCACAGTGCAGTGTTTTGCCCCAGCGCAGCTCACCACACTGTGGCTAAATGTCCCTCTCGTCTCATCGTGAGCACGCGGATTCGCTCGAAACATCGGGAAATCTCAGGCTGGTAGTTGTCTAGCAAGGCATTGCTTTTGCGTCTGGTGAACTGGGCAACCATGCCGTTGTTTCGTTCACGTGATGAACTCAGAGCGGAGTCAATAGAGTTGCAGGGAGCATCGATCTCGCGATGTTGGATCAAGCCTCAGGAGGGGCAAGCGAAATGGAACGGTCCGAAAAGAGTGACGGCTGGTTGGCTACATTTCTTCGCGAGGTGATCAGTATGCCGCGCCGGCATATGCTCGTGTTTCTTGTCGCGACCCTGTTGCTCGTTGTCGTGGAAGTCGAGTTCACCGAAGGGTGGCACCTTGTCCACCTTGTGGAACTCGTGGGAGTGATGGTCTTCCTCTATCTTCTGTGGGCGGCCTGGCGAGTGCGGCGTGGAAGGGCCAAGCCTCGCCATCTGTCGACCAAAAGCGAGTAGGAAGCTGAGCACGGTATTGGGGGCTGAGGATCACCATATATTCTAGGGGAGGGATAACAACGCCATGACAGCTATTCAGACAACAACAAGAACGACGGGGTCAAAGCCGTTGCGTCAGCCACAACAAAGTCGAGAAAACGAGGGGAAGGGGCATATGCAAGACAATTCGGAAGCCGCTCGTGGTGCTGCGAGCGGGAGTCCCATCGAGTTGCCTGAAGGCATGTGGGAACGGATTGCGACGAAAGCCCGTGAGTTGTGGGAGTTGCGAGGGCGGCGGGAAGGTCATGACTTCCAGGACTGGTTCGATGCGGAGATCGTCGTGATGGAAGAGATCCACGAAGCCCGCGAGTGTGGATGAGGAAGCAATGGATCAGGCCGAAGGATCAGGCCGAAACGGTCAATCGGGCTCACCGGGCGACGGCGCCGGAAGCATGTCACCGCTGGTGTCAGCAAGTCTGTTCACACGTGGTGGACACTCGAATACAAGGAGGCGCAACATGAAAGTGCTGGTCGCGACGGATGGATCGAAGTATGGACAATGGGCGCTGAACTGGGTGGGCAAGCTGCCGCTGGCCAAGGCGCCTCGGGTGACGGCGCTGCATGTGGTGGATCGCGCCTGGCTCCGTGGGCCGTTTCGGACAGGACCGGAAATTTTGCGCGTGGACGCGCGCTCGGCAAGAACCATCAAGAAGGCTCAGGAGCAGTTGGCCGCGCTGAAGCTCACGGGCACGGTCCGCAAGGAACAAGGGGCGGTCGCCCCGACAATCTTGAAACGGGCGCCGAAACGGGATGGGCTCCTGGTGGTGGGGAGCAAAGGCCTCGACGCCCTCGACCGCTTCACGCTCGGCAGCGTGTCGACGAAGCTCATCCAGCATGCCACCTGCCCGGTACTCGTCGTCAAGAGCGAGGCGGTGCCGTTGCGGCAGATCGCCTTGGCCACTGATGGATCGCCTGCATCGGCCCAAGCCCTGGAATTTGTGCTGACCAGGTTTCATCCGGATCGTTCGACCGGTAAGGGCAGGCGCGTGCCGATTCATGTGAGCGTGATTCATGTCATCGCACCCCGTTCGTTGGCCCCCTTCGATATCGGAACGACGATCCCTTGGATCAAGCAACGGGAGTTGAAGGTCAAAGAGGTAGGCCGGAAATTAGTCGAACAGAGCGTGCAGAAGCTGATCGAGGCGGGATTCACGGCCGAGCCTCTGTGCCAGTCTGGTAATCCTGCTGACACAATCGTGAAGGCGGCTTCTAAAAAACAGGCCGATCTGATCGTGATGGGGGCCCAAGGGCTGGGCGCGCTTGATCGGTTTTTCCTCGGCAGCGTGTCGACTCGGGTCGTGCAGCACGCTGACTGTGCCGTGCTCGTTGTTCGCTGACAGAGGGAGGACGACCGGGGCGTCTCAAGTATCCGGTGGCACTGGGCCGTTGCGCGTCCCTCGTGGGACTGTCGACGGAGCATGTCAGGCTTGGTTTCAGCTTGTCGGTTCGACGGTGATGAGAGATCGTATGGAAGGATGGGCGCCATGAATGTGCTCGTAGCGGCGGATGGATCGAAGTATGGACGATGGGCGTTGGACTGGGTGGCCCAGCTGCCGTTTGTCGAGCGACCATCTGTGACTGCGCTGCATGTACTGGATCTCCGCGCGCTCCAAGCGCCATATCTATCGCAGGCGGGCACCGAGCGGTACATCCAGAAAGAAATCCAGCGCATGGAAGCGCGCTCGGCCAAAGCTCTCCAGGAAGCCAAACAACAGCTGGCATCGTTGAACCTCACAGGCACAGTCCGCAAGGAGCAAGGGGCGGTCGCCCCGACGATCTTAAAACGTGCGCCGAAAC
>JAWXBV010000075.1:0-21330 GCA_034440335.1 Nitrospirota bacterium
ACCGGAAGCGGGCATGAGCCACACCGGCACGGCAGAACGACGGAACATTGATCAACCTGACCGAGTCAGCACAGAGAGCAGAGACTCAGATTCGCCGACTTTTTCTCAGACTCATTTCCGGATTGGACAAGACTGCCGACCATGCACTGTGACGCAGCCAGCAAGTAGCGTATAGTGAGCGAGCACATCGGTGTAAAGCGATACCGGTTCACCTATGGCTCGTTTCTCCCAACCATCGTTCCTTGCTGGGCCTCCACAGCCCTTGATCTTCTCGCTGGATAGCCAAGGGAAGACGCCCTTTGAGTTATACCGACTAATTGCCTCTCCCTCTCAGCCCTCGTTCCTACTCGAGAGCGGGAAAGGCACCGATGGTGAGAATCGCTTTTCATTTCTAGGGAGCAACCCCTTCTCGGTGCTGACGGGACGGCAAGGGCAGGCCACCCTTCGCACTCACGAAGGACGAGAATACCTCTCACAAGATCCCTTTGGAAGCCTCTGTCGCCTATTCGCCGCCCCCCCCATAGAGCCTCCACCAGGCCTGCCCCATTTTTGGGGCGGAGCCGTCGGCTATCTCAGCTACGACCTCGTACGCGAATTCGAAACGCTTCCATCCATGGCCAACGATGATCTGCAGCTGCCCTATCTGCAATTCGGTCTCTACGATGTCATCACCGTCGTCGATCATCAAACCGATCGTCTGCAGATAATTTTCTGTCCCCCCATGGAACGGTTTTTAGGAGAACCCCGAGACAAGCTCTATCGCGAAGGGTTAGACCGGATGGCCGAGTGTGAAGCCAGATTGAGCGGAAGGCCCGCTCCCCTGAAGCGTCTCCCTCCCCTCGATCAGATGGCCTTTCACCCCGACCAAACCAGGGAGGCCTATCTGAGTCGAGTCCGACGCTGCCAGGAGTATATTGCAGCGGGAGACATCTACCAAGCCAACCTCTCGCATCGATTCACCCTAGAACCTCCCAGCGGCTACAACGACGGCACCGATCGACAGTCGTACGTGCAAGAACTCTATCGACGGTTGCAAGCTGTTAACCCCTCGCCCTTCTCAGGGCTTCTGCACTTCGACGATGTGACGCTTATCAGTTCCTCGCCCGAACGGCTGGTCCGTTTGCATGACCGGCAGGCGGATACGCGTCCGATTGCAGGGACGAGACCACGTGGACTCGACGCACGCGAGGATCAACGCCTCATCGGCGAATTACTTGCGAATGAAAAGGAGCGAGCGGAACACCTCATGCTCATCGATCTCGAACGGAACGATCTTGGCCGCGTCTGCCGATTCGGCAGCGTACAGGTCGATGAATTCATGGCCATCGAGCAATACTCCCACGTCAGCCACCTTGTGTCTCATATCAGCGGCATCTTGAAGCCGGACGCCACGCCCTTCGATCTCATTCAGGCTCTTTTCCCTGGCGGCACCATCACCGGCGTACCAAAAATCCGCTGCATGGAGATTATCGAAGAACTGGAGCCGGTACGCCGTGGCCCCTATACTGGATCATTTGGGTACATCGGCTGGAACGGCAACCTCGATCTCAATATCGTGATTCGAACATTGGCGTGGTGTGCGGGGAAAGGATACTTGCAGGTCGGTGCCGGGATTGTCGCCGACTCCGACCCTGCCAAGGAGTACGAGGAAACACTCCAGAAGGCCCAGGCGTTTTTCAGCGCACTGCGACAGACGTAGCATGTGGATTTATCTCAACGATCGGTTCGTGAAAGATACCGAGGCCGTCGTCTCGGTCTTCGATCATGGATTTCTCTATGGCGACGGCGTCTACGAAACGATTCGCTCCTATGGGAGCTGGATCTTCATGCGCGACCAACATCTAGCTCGGCTGCGACGATCTGCAGCCGCGATCGGCCTGACTATCCCGATTCCCGAGCACAGATGGCCGGGTCTCCTTCACGAAGCGATGATACGGAATGATGTCGGGAACGAACATACCGACGCATACCTTCGCATCACCATCTCCCGCGGGGCAGGCGACATCGGTCTCGATCCAGCCCTGTGTCCCACCCCCACCATCGTCATTATGACCAAACTGCTTCATCCCCCATCACCCGAGCTCTATCGTACCGGCGTGACGCTGATCGTTGCCGAGACGAGACGGAACTTGCCCAGCGCCCTCTCGCCCCAGATCAAAGCCACAAACTTTCTGAATAATATTCTGGCCAAACGGGAAGCCATCGCGGCCGGCGCCTTCGACAGCATCCTGCTCAATTGGGAGTCGCATGTGACGGAATGCACCGTCAGCAACATTTTTTTCGTCCGAGCCGGACGACTTTGCACCCCGGCACTTGCATGCGGCCTGTTGGACGGAATCACGCGCGACATTGTGCTCAGCCTCGCACAAGAGGCACAGATCCCCGTTGACGAAGGGCATTTTGGAGTCGAGGACATGTATCAGGCAGACGAATGTTTTCTCACCAACACGAGTATGGAAGTGATGCCGGTCACGATGCTGGACAGGCATCCGGTGGGGAAGGGGACGCCAGGGCTTCTCACCCAACAGATCCAGAGACTGTTTATTGCCAACCGAGCGCACCTTAAAGAACCCTAACAGCACCCCCCTTCACAAGCCCCATTGTTTTCCTACACTATTTATCACCCACTACCAGGCATAGGATCTGCAAATTCTTGACACCCAGTGGAAGACTGGTAACGTTGCAGCCATGCACCACACCTATTCTCTCATCATGACATCCCTCCGGCGGCACACAGCTATTGGGCTGACCACAACGGTCCTCGTGGGAATCAGCTCGCTGGCCTTCTCCGTGCCAACAACTGCGGCAGAAATTTATCAGTTTATTGGGCCCACCGGCTCGATCTCGCTCACCAATGTCCCCTCGGATGCGCGCTACCGGAAAATCGAGAACGAATCCAGTGGATTCCACGCCGCCTTGTCCGAGCGAGAACTCGAACCAGTCATTCGTCGATATTCTTCGCAACACCAACTCCATCCTGCATTGATCCGAGCTGTCATCAAGGCTGAATCGAATTTTGATCCACGGGCAGTGTCTCGCGCTGGCGCGATTGGCCTGATGCAACTGATGCCTCAAACCGCCGTGCGTCTGGATGTGCGGGACATGTACGATCCGGATGATAATGTGGGCGGAGGGACCAAGTACTTACGCCAACTGCTCGACCGCTTCCATGGGAATTTACCGCTGGCCCTGGCAGCCTACAATGCCGGAGAGAATGCGGTCGACCGTTATCAGTCACTTCCCCCATTCAAGGAAACCAGGCAATACGTTCGGAAGGTCCTCCGATACTACCGCACGTTCCTGGTCCGCGATGGCGTCATCCTGGAACGCCCGGTCAACCGATACGGCACTACAGCGACAACAGCAACCCCCGCGATTTCTTCTGAACCCTCTTCCCGCTAACCACTTCTCCGCTCGACAGGGAACTATGTTGCTGCCAACCGGCCCGCTTGGCCTCAGGGAAATCAGCTCGGTAATGAGCCCCGACGCTGTTCTCTCGCCACAGCGCCGCTTCCGCGACGCATTGCGCCACCTGCACCATGTTTTTCACTTCCAGCGCGGCTCGGCTTGCAAACGGCTGGGTCACGAGTTGAGTCCACCGTGACAGTTGCGCACAGGCCCGGATCAGCGACTCACCCGAGCGAATAACGCCGACCTGTCCCCACATCGTTCTCCTGAGTGAGCTTCGCAACTTTTCCGCATCCTCCAATGCACCGAATTGGCCCGCTCGGAGCGTGGCATCCTGAAACGACAGTACGGGAGGCTCTTGTCGATCGGCAAACGCTACGGCTGCCGAGGCCGCGCGCGCACCAAAGACCAATCCTTCGAGCAAGGAATTACTCGCCAGACGATTCGCTCCATGCACACCGCTACAGGCTACCTCCCCGGCAGCAAAGAGCCCTGGAACCGTCGTCGCCCCGTTCAGATCGGTCCAGACCCCGCCCATCATATAATGCGCACTGGGAGACACAGGGATCCATTCCTCCGTGATATCGATATCATAGCGAAGGCAGGTCGCATAAATCGTCGGGAAACGCCGCTTCACAAACTCTGCCCCCAAGTGGGTGACATCAAGATAGACATGACGCGCTTTCGTCGCCGCCATCTCCGCCAAGATGGCCCGCGACACAATATCTCTCGGCGCTAACGCCCCCATGGGGTGGTACCGCTGCATAAACAGGGCCCCCTTATTGTTGCGCAGCTGCGCGCCCTCGCCTCGCATCGCCTCCGACAGCAAGAACGACGGACTCGATGGCAAATACAGTGCCGTGGGATGGAATTGCACGAACTCCATATCTTGAAGCATCGCACCGGCGCGCAGTGCCATGGCCATTCCATCACCGGTGGCGTTCGGGGGATTGGTCGTCCGCGCATAGATCTGCCCCGCTCCGCCGGTGGTCAGCACGACCGCACGAGCCGGCAGCACGAACTGGCGGCCAGACCCTTCGTCCAGCACAACGGCTCCACAGCACCGTCCGGCATCCACGACGAGGTCTACGGTAAAGTGATGATCCAGTCGTTGAATACGCTCCTGTCGATTCACCTCGGCAATCAACACTCGCACCATCTCGTTCCCCGTCGCATCCCCTCGCGCGCGCAGGATGCGGCTTCGGCTGTGGGCAGCCTCCCGAGCGAACGCGAACTTGCCGCCGACTTTGTCGAACTTGGCCCCCCACTTGATCAATTCTTGAATTCGAGCAGGTCCTTCTTCCACGAGGACTCGCACGGCTTCTTTCCGGCATAGCCCATGTCCCGCTTTGAGCGTGTCGGTCAAATGGATGCCCACGTCGTCTTCTTCACTCATCGCCACAGCCACCCCGCCCTGTGCATGGATCGAACTGCTCTGAAGCGGATGTCCTTTTGTCAGCACCGTGACACGGCCGGCACGGCTCAACGCCAACGCTGCGCGAAGACCGGCGACACCGCTCCCAATGACCAGGAAATCGGCCTGTAGAGGAACACGAGGTCGGCGAGACGGCATTGATTATTTCTTCTTGGGAGAACGTGTGGAGTCGATCGTGGCCTGCCGAGCTTTCATACCGAAGGGGACATCGCCCTGAACCCCGCGCAACAGAATCGACTCTGTGCCGACCCACTGCAATTTCGTATGGCCTCGCTGACGGAGACCCGGGTCGTCCGCGTCTTTTCTCCACAGCCCTTGCCAATGCACGAACACATCAATATTGTCCCCATCAATCATAATGCGCTCAATCGCGAAATCTAGCGTGATGGCATGAAATGTCTCAAAATCGCTCCGGGCTTCTTCCCGCAGCTGCTCAAGCTGATGAAGCGGCATCATGAGCGAGGCCAGCTCCGATGAATCTTTCTCCACATACGCGTGGCGAAGCGATTCCACAGCCCGATCGATACGGAGGTACCGTTCGTGATCTTCTGGATGTTGAATCGTCTTGCCCCCGCAGCCGATGCTGATCAACAACATCGAACTGAGGAGGAGTAAGACGGGATATTGTGGGAATTTGTATGGGGGCATGTTGAGGGCAGTATAGAAACGAGTATCAGGCAGGTCAAGCTGTCTATGAACGGCCCCCCACCGCATCACATCGCATCGCAAATCCCCAACCTGTTCGGCTATGGCCCACTCATGCTCAACTTATTCCATCGATGAGCTTCACGCCACAAATATACAAATCCGGCTTACGTGATAGCGACAGCCCCATCGGTGTCTCGTCTCGGCAGCAGCCTGTAGGCCACGGGCATGCACCTGTCGACGTGACTGGGCGCTGTGGGAGCGCGATCTTGGGAGGAGGCGTCACGCGCAACGGACGCGCGACGATCGTCTAAATACGTGAACGGCCAGCCTTTCTGGGTTATCCGCATCGTCCCATCTACCCGTTTTTCGAGCATGACCGAAAGGGTCTCATCCCTGATCGAGATCCCGTGACACTCATCCAGCTTCTCGGCTGCCGGCGTCGGGCCAAAGTCCCCATACTGCTACGCATAGAGGAGCACCGTCGCTGTGACCTATGTCAACTTTTCTCCATCGTCTGGCTAATTCCATGCACCGGCCAGAGTTCCTTCACACGCATCATGACCCTGTCCTCTCTGCCCATCCTCCCCTCCGTCTGAAAACCAGCAGGCTAGCAAGGAAGCGAACACCTCTACTGTGCCAAAACAGAATATTCTCATCGTGGGATCAAATATTCCGTCGATGCGCTTGCAATTTGCCGCCGAAAATTCTACACTCCGCCTCTTGTAGGGGAGATAACGCATGTCTAGTGTGTTGAAAAAACGCCGAAAAAAAATGCGCAAGCACAAGTACAAAAAGCTGCGCCGGCGTCAAAAATTTGAACGTCGTAAAAGTTAGGCTTCACCCGAGTTAGGGGGAGGAGGGGTTCGTGCCCGAAGGCAAGAAGGTTCGCATCCGCGTCCGAACGGCGACCTGCGTCTACGTCGGCGAATTTCTCATCCCCCCCATGCGGAATCGCGTGTCCGATGCGATCAACGAAGAGCCACGTCTTTTTATCAGCCTCACCGACGTGCTGGTCAATGAGAAGGATCGCTCGGACTTCGTAGCCATTAACAAGAACCTGATCGAGTCCATCACAGAACTGTAGCTGTTGCCTACACCTCGGACTTGCGTCCCACTCTGCTATTCTTTCGTGGTTTTCCGCTGCCACCTCCTCGAGCAAGATGCTGAAACAATCCGCGATCAACCACAGAACGTGGCGCATACAGCTCGAGACATGCGAGGAAGGCGCGACGTGGACAGATCGGATTTCCATCTCCGATTGCCGGTCTCACTCGACTATGTCCTGGGACTGTTCTCCTGTTATCGCACTCGTGTGGATCATCAAAGTCCTTGCAGGCCAATATAAATAGTTACGCTGCAGTCTGCTGAGATCGCCCCTTATCATGTCCACCTTCTCGCGATTCCTCCCATTCCTGAAGCCCTACCTGTCCCGCATGGTGCTGGCAGGCCTGCTGGTTATGGGTGTCGCTGCCATCAATCTGGCCCTGCTACGGTTGGCCGGAACCCTGTGGGACATCATCACCGTGCAGCACGACCAGTCCAGAATGACGGACATGATCACCGTCTTCCTCGGGCTCGTCATCCTGCAGGGGCTCTGTTCGATGGGCCATAGCTATCTGACTGCATGGATTTCTCAACGGATCATCGCCGATTTCCGCCGACATCTCTTTGCGCATCTGCATACCTTATCGGTGAGCTTCTTTGCCCGCCGTCGAACCGGCGAACTTCTCTCACGGCTCATGAACGACGTGACGGTCATCCAGTCTGTCGTCACCGAAACGCCGATCGATAGCGCGAAACAGCTCGTGACCTTCATCGGAGGGATCACGTTCTTGCTGATGATGAATTGGCGGCTCTGTCTCTTGATCCTGGTTCTCCTCCCTCTGCTGGTCCTTGTGGCCAAGGTCTTCGGGCGAAGACTGAAATCTCTCTCGACCTCGATTCAAGATCACACCGCGGCAATGAGTACCTTGATCGAGGAAGTGATCTCCGGTATCAGGATTGTGAAGTCCTTTGTCCAAACACAGCGCGAGGAGACCAGGTTTGCCGCACAAGTCGAACAGACCCTGGCATTGACGATGTCCAAGGCCGGCGTGATGGCGGTATTTATTCCCGTCATCAGCCTCCTCACCTTCTCTGCTGCGGCAGCGGTGTTATGGTATGGAGGACGCCAGGTCATCGACGGGAGCGTGTCGCCGGGCGATCTCTTTGCATTCGTCCTCTTTGCCGGAATTCTGATCGGCCCCTTCAGTTCCGCTGCCCGCCTGTTCGCGCAGATCAAGGAGGCGCAGGGCGCCACTCAACGGGTGTTCGAAATTCTCGACACAGGCGCCGAGGTGAGCGACTCCCCCACAGCTACGACGCTGTCACCGGTCTCAGGACATATCCGGGCTGAACATATCGGCTTTGCCTACGATCTGCGCCAACCGGTCCTGATGGATGTGTCGTTCGAGGCGAAGCCAGGCGAACTGGTCGCCATCGTCGGGCCCACCGGAGCCGGCAAGACAACCATGATGAACTTGCTCCATCGATTCTACGATCCGACCGAGGGGCACATCACCATCGACGGGCACGAGCTCCGCCACGTCACCATGGACAGTTGGTATCGGCAGATCGCACTGGTTCCCCAAGAGACGATCTTATTCGGCGGGACCATTCTCGACAATATCCGCTATGGAGACGAAAAGGCCTCTCAGGAAGAGGTGGTCGCGGCAAGTCGTGCAGCCCATGCCCACGACTTCATCATGAGCTTTCCGGACCAGTATCAGACCATTGTGGGGGAAAAGGGAATCAATGTGTCGGGCGGACAGCGACAGCGCATCGCCATCGCCAGAGCCATCGTGAAAAATCCACGGATCTTATTGTTGGATGAAGCCACCTCTGCGCTCGACAGTGAGTCGGAACGACTCGTCCAGGAGGCGCTGGAACAGCTCATGAAGGGCCGAACCACCTTTGTCATCGCTCATCGCTTGACGACCATCCAACGAGCCGATCGCATCCTCGTTCTCAATAAAGGACGCCTCGTGGAAACCGGCACCCATGCTGAACTGATCGATCGTAAAGGGCTCTACCAGTATCTCTACACGCTCCGGCTGACCGAACTCCCCACCTAAGCCATCCAGCAGGATGCTCAAAAAGGCTGTCCAGCAAGGCCGTAGCGAGCGAAGAGGTGAGGCGTACCCTTGCGGTACGTTGAGCCTCTGAGCGATGCGAGAACGCCGCTGGCGGCCTTTTTCAGCGTCCTGCCAGCTTACATCCCGATCGTTTCGATCACCTGCATATCGTCGTCGGTGAGGGTGAGCTGTTCGGCTTGGAGATCTTCTTTCATGTGTTGCGGGTTCGTGGTGCCGGTCAAGGGGAGCATCCCGACCTGTATCGCAAACCGAAAGACGACCTGTGCGAGACCGGTCCCTAACCGTTTGGCGATGGCCCGAATGGCTGGCTCGGCAAAGATTCCTTGATTCGCGGTCAACAGCGAAAAGCCCTGATAGATGATGCTATGGGCCCGGCAAATCTCCCGCACCTCCTTGTCCCATCCGAGTGCCGCATAACAGCGGTTTTGTACCATCATGGGCTTCACCGACGCTCGGGCACAGAGCTGGGTCAGTTGCTCAGCCGTGATATTGCTGATGCCGATCATCTTCGTTTTCCCGGATCGATGGAGTCCTTCGATGGCAGCCCATACCTCCCAGTCCGCGGCGCCCAATCCCTGCCGTTGATAAGGCCCGTGCAAGACGTAGGAGTCGAGGTAATCAGTGTGCAGGTGGACCAGCGAGCTGTCGAAGGACTGAGTCACTTGGGTGGTGAGATTGGCCGACGCGTCGTAGGGGGTGCGATGGTCCTGGCCATTTGTCGGCGTAAACTTGGTTTGAAGAAAGAGTCGATTTCGCGGGACCCCTTGCTGCGCAAGGGCCAGCAGGGCTTCCCCCACCAAGGCTTCCTGGTAATGGATCAGTTGGTTGGCCGTATCGATGGCGGTGAAGCCGGCTCCCACGGCTAGCTGCACCAATTGCGTCGTGGCCTCTTTTTTCCACGCCGTGCCATACATGAACGAAGGAACCAGCACATTATTGTGGGCGATCAAAGGCATACTCTATTTCTCCGAGGTAAATGGATTGTGATGTTTGCTAGGAGCACGTGACGATCCGTCACGATGAGGCAGGGCGTCGGGCCTTAATGAGATCCGACACCGGATACCCCAACTGCTGGGCCCGCTCGACCAAGCGCCGATAGGTGCTCTCCTCCAGCTGAGGGGTCCGGGACAGGATCCAGAGATATCGACGATCCGGAGACCCCACTGTCGCGGTCCGATATTCTGGATCGAGATCGAGAATCCAATAATTTCCGTCTCGGGATGAGCCAAACAACCGGGCGAACCAGTTGTCGAACACCACCGTAAGTTTCGCCTTCGTCCTAGTATCCACCACCGTTGCCACTCCGTCCGCCTGCTCAACTGCGCCGGATTCGGTTACACACTCATTGTGTACGCCGACAGCCCCATCAGGGCGGCTGGAATAGATCGCCTTGGAATTGATGCAGTGACGCTGAAACCACATCGGGAGCCGCGCAATTTCATACCAGGCGCCGGCATAGCGCGAGAGATCCACCGATTCGACCGTCGAGAGATCCCCTCGCGAATCTACCCCCGCACAGGCCCCCAGCGTGAGGGACAACAAGACCGTCAGTACGCGTTGGGCGGTCATAGAACCGGCACGGTTGGCGCCACGTCGTATCGGCAACTTCCTCATCGACATCATACGAATATAGGGTAAGAGAATTCTCGTGGGAGATCAATGGGCCACCCGTCGAAACTAATATTCCCAGGCTTCTGGAAAATAGTGCCCACCTGGCAATGCATCGGACGAGTCCGTGGCCGACCGCTTGAGCAGCGGATTGCAACTGAGTGGCGGAGGGAAACAGGGAGCGAGAAAAAGAGGCGCCTTCACGACCCGCGTCAGATCTCTTCAGAATCTGCACGATCCGACTAGCAGTTTGCTGAAAAACTCATTTTTTGCGCGAGAAGGGCCACTGATAATACGTAGATCGATAGTGCCGTATTGCCTGCAGGATGCTCAAAAAGGCTGTCCAGCAAGGCCGCAGCGAGCAAAGAGGCGAGGAGGTACGGTCCGCACTTCGTGGGGCCGTTCGCCCTTGTCATAGATCTTGGTGAACGGAAAAGCCCCTCCAGTGATTCCGACTCTCGAAGACTCTCGTTGAGCCTCTGAGCGGAGCGAGAACGAAGCTGGCAGACTTTTTCAGCAGACTGCTAGTCACTTCAGCGACGAAGGCCGGACGCGACGAGGTATTCGGCGAAGGAGAATCAAACCGAATTTCTGAGGGATGGCGTGGTGCGAACCGAGGCCTGACGCTTTTCATCATCGCGTGATGTGGGTGGCAAAGCCTGCCCTTCAATCTGCGGAACCGCATCATTCCTTCGAGTCAGACTCCGTGCAGCGAGGCGGCGACGCTCTGCTTCTTCGATAGTCTGGCTGGTTTTGTTGTAGATGATTCTTGCGCCCGGCTTGAATGTGAGGTAGTACCAGATCCATTCCGACATCACCCGCACGCGACTGCGGAACTCAATCAGTAAAAAGATATGGACCACACACCACAGCAACCAGGCGGACAGGCCGGATAGGCGCAAGAGGCCGATCTGCGCGACGGCCTGCGCGCGTCCGATGGTCGCCAGCATGCCTCGATCCGCGTAGACAAACGGCCGGCGCCGATCAAGTGCAGTCCCCTCGCGAATGAGCCTCGCGACATAGCGGCCTTGCTGCACGGCGACGGGAGCGATTCCCGGCAGAGGGTTTCCGCCCAGATCGGAACAATGCGCGGCATCGCCAATGACAAAGATCCAGGGGTCCCCTGGAATCGTCAGATCCTGCTGAACCTTGATCCGACCGGACCCATCCTGAAGAACTCCGAGCGAAGTCAGGAGCGGCGACGCCCTATTGCCTGCCGCCCAGATGATGTTCGTGGACTGAACGAATTCGCTCCCGATCGCCAGGCCATCGGCGCGAATTTCACTGACCAGGCTGTTGAGTTTGATCGTGACGCCCTTTCGTTCAAGCGCAGTCGCCGCTTTCGCCGACAGGTCGGGGGTGAACCCTGGCAAAATGAGAGGGCCGCCTTCCACAAGTAGAATGGCGAGATCCTCCAGGTGCAAATGTGGAAAATCAGGCCCCATGGCCTTCCGTCCGATCTCCGCCATCGCACCGGCCATCTCCACGCCGGTGGGACCTCCCCCCACGATCACGAAGGTGAGTCGATCTCGCGCACCGGTGGCCACTCGCAGCCGTTCAGCTTCCTCAAACGCCAGCAGCATCTTCTCGCGAAGGTAGACCGCATCGGCTAGGGTCTTGAGTCCTGGTGCGGACTGCTCCCACGCCTCGTGCCCGAAATACGAGTGCCGCGATCCTGGCGCAACAACGAGTGCATCGAACCCAATCGGCGCGCTATCCCGCAACCGTACGAGACGCGCGGCACGATCGATGGATACGACTTCATCCATGACCACGCGAACATGCGGATGCCGCCGAAAGATCGTGCGTAACGGCCAGGCGATATCGCCGGGAGACAGTGCGCACGTGGCCACCTGGTAGAGCAACGGCTGAAACAGATGATGGTTGGTGCGGTCGATGAGCAGCACGTCGGCATCACGCAACGATTGCGCGGCCGTCAGGCCGCCGAAACCACCTCCGATGATGACGACCTGTTTGTGCGACATACAAGAGAATCCTAGCCCGCGAAACTGGTGCGACCGCCATTTCCTTGATTGTACGTAGACCCAATCTGACTCTAGCCGAAGCTCAGGAGATACGCCCGCAAAATCTATCCTCGCACTCAGCCTCCCGACCATCATGCATGCTTCGTTTTCCATTCGAGGCGTATCGTCTTACGCAGTGCAGGGCTGGAACTCAATTGCACATGGTACTACGATCGTGCGGATAACAAGGAGAACGTCGCAATCGGAACGACGAAAAACCAGCCTATGACGTGCCGCTCACGTTCGTTCCAGCGCAAGCAGCCGTTGCTTCCGCTCAAAGCCCCAACGATAGCCCACAAAGTGTCCCTCGCTCCGAACGACTCGATGACAAGGAATGGCCACCGCGATGGGATTGCCGGCACAGGCTCTAGCCACGGCGCGAGCGGCCGTCGGTTGCCCGATCGTTCGCGCGATCTCTTGATAGGACCTGGTCTGCCTGCAAGGAATCTGTTGCAGTGCCTACCACACCCTGCGGTGAAACGCCGTCACCAACCTGTGCGCCGTGCAGGCGCGATAGGGGCGGCCTCGCGTGGTGTTGCGAGCCGACTCGCGGCTCACCGTGCTGGGGGCTCGCCCCAAAATCACGCGATTCGATGCGGCAGTGGCTCCAACGGTTTTTGCCGTCAACAATTCCATCGTGAGCCGTGACCTTTTCGCTGGAGGGTTGAGGGGAATGAGCAAGTGGCTGATAGCTCACGGGAAAGAGCTTGTCGAGACGCATCATGGGAAGCCCAGCCGGCATCCAACAGCCCTGCGGTTTTCCCCTTCAGGGAAGGGGCTTGCCCGACAAGAGCTGTTGCGCCTGGATGATCGCCTCCAGCAATGCGCTCCGTTCCTCTTGCAGCTTCTTCGATGGCGGCACGCTCGCCACAAATCGTTCCGCCGCTGCCGTCAAGACCTGCAGCGTCTCGGCCATGTCCCCCTGCCGTGAGGCAGGCGACAACGAGGCTTCACGTAGCAGCGCGCGCCTCCTCCTAGGCCCGACATACATCTGCGGGGCGATCGGGTTATCTTTTTCCAACTCGGGTCGTCGGAATACCGCCATGGCTCCTCCAAAGCATCAGACAAAGAGAAATAATTCGCACACTGTACTTGATTCGCGTCGGCAATTGCATCGGGGCTTGAGCACAGGGGGGGGAAGGGTGCGGAGCGGTGCGGCAGAACGTCGGATGCGGGCGATGCGTGAGACGGCGCGACTGGCGGAAAGGATTCCGATTAAGTAGCCTGTCCCCTTTTCTCCCTTGTCCACTTTTCTCCCTCGCACACCAGCCACCTAGCTGAATGCGTGTAAAGAATTGAGTTCATCCGAGATAACACGTTCATGAATCGTGAACAACGTGATCTAGTGAACGTACCCGACTAAATCAGCCTAGACAGCGACTATAATTCGCCATTGAAAGCGCGGTGGTGCATTGGCTGAAAGAGGTCGTCGAGACGGCGTCGGAAGACGGCTTGCTGCACTTTATTTGGCGGCCGACTAGAAATGCCTCACGGTCACTACAATTCTTCTTTCACCGTATTATGGCCGCGCCTGGATCTGAGATTGATACAGATACTTCTGGAATCCCGCGAAGAACTTCCCAATCTCTTCGGGCTTTCCCAAGTCAGCCACGGCGTCGGCGATGGCGTCGTGGTATTTGAGTTTTAACAGGGGGGAGAGTTTGTCTTGCGCGAGTTCCTCCACGCCGACTTTCACATATTGCGCCAGCACGAAATCAAGAAAGACCTGCTGCTTGCGGTTGAAGTGGGTGCTGATTTCCATCTTGGCTTTCTCCGCTCGTTCCTGGCGTGTGAGTGGCGGCAGGGCATAGGCCACGTGAGCCAGCACGTCGAATAGATCGCTGTTCTCGGCATCGATGATTCGTTGCATTATGGCCATCTGTTCATGCCCGAAGCCTTTCTCGGCGAGTCCTTGTAAGAGTTTGGCTCGCGTGTCGGGAACGCTCCAGAGCGCGCGGAGTTCGGCTTCGTTTTTAAAAAATTCGGGGAGCTTACCGAAGAGCATTTCCAGAAACTGCTGTGCCGACATCGGCGTGCCGTCGGGGTGCCAGAATGTCGTGACCATCATGTGCTGAATGGTGCGAGCTTTGCCGTCAGCCAGTTTCACTTTGATCTTCTGCTTTTTGACGTAATCAGCAGGAGCCTCTTCATGCATCCCCTTAATTTGGGGGTCCTGCGGAGGAGGATAGGGCTGATCTTTGCGTGTCGGTTCCGGCTCCATCGGCTCGCCATCCCACTCGGGATCGTTAAAGTGGTGGTGCGCTTTCACGAAGTCATAGATCGTGAAGTAGTCCTTCCCGTCATACAGCCGCGTCCCGCGCCCGATGATCTGCTTAAACTCGATCATGGAATTGATCGAACGCATCAGCACGATGTTCCGGATGTTGCGGGCATCCACGCCGGTTGAAAGTTTTTGTGAGGTGGTGAGGATCGTCGGGATGGTCTTTTCGTTGTCCCGAAAGTCTCGGAGGTGTTGTTCGCCCAGCTCACCGTCGTTGGCCGTCACCCGCTGGCAGTAGTTCGGGTCTGTGCTCGTCTTCATCTGGTTGATGAGGTCGCGCACGGCCAGGGCGTGGTCCTGTGTGGCGCAGAAGACCAGCGTCTTTTCGTTCTGGTTGATCTGGCCCATGAAGATTTCCACGCGCTTCTTTTCGCGTTCCTTGATCTCGATGATCTTGTTGAAGTCAGGTTCCGTATAGAGTCTTTTGGTTTCGATCTCGCCCTCGATGAGCTTGTCGTCCGGCGTATAGACATACTCGTCGAGTGTCGTTGAAATCTGCTTCACCTTAAACGGCGTGAGGAAGCCGTCGTTGATACCGTCCTTGAGCGAGTAGATATAGACCGGCTCGCCGAAGTAGGCGTAGGTGTCTACGTTGTCCTTGCGCTTGGGAGTGGCGGTCAGACCGAGCTGCACCGCCGGGGCGAAGTATTCAAGAATGCCGCGCCAGTTGCTTTCATCGTTGGCACCACCCCGATGGCACTCGTCGATGACAATGAAGTCGAAGAAGTCAGGCGGATACTCTCCAAAATAGGGCGAGGGCTTGCCCTCTTTCGGTGGCCCACTCATGAAGGTCTGGAAGATGGTGAAGAAGAGGCTCGCATTCGTGGGGACTCTTCCCTTTTCGCGGATCGCCTCTGGCTTGATTCGAACGAGCGCGTCGTCCTCGAAGGCAGCGAACGACGTAAAATCGTTGTAGGCCTGGGTGGCGAGCGTATTACGATCTGCCAAGAACAGAATGCGCGGGCGTCTCGACGGTTCACGACTCAAGCTCCATCGAGATTGAAAAAGTTTCCACGCAATCTGAAAAGCGATCGAGGTCTTTCCCGTGCCGGTGGCCAGGGTGAGGAGAATCCGATCATCGCCATTGGCGATTCGCTCCAATACTCGCTCGACGGCAATTTCCTGATAGAAACGAATGGTCCAACTTCCACTCTTATCCGGAAATGGCACGGCAGCGAAGCGATCACGCCACACGCTCTGTTTAGCGAACGTCAGATCCCAGAGGGTGTCGGGATCGGGATACTGCGGCACCTCGCCTTCTCTGCCGGTCTCCATGTCGATGCCGTAGAGGCCTTGCCCGTTGGTGGCGTATGTGAAGCGGATAGCCAGCTTGTCGGCGTAATTCTTCGCCTGCCCCACGCCTTCGGTCAGTGCTTCATCCCATGCCTTGGCCTCAATCACAGCCAGCTTGCGGTTCCGATAGACCAGCACATAGTCGGCGATCAACGGCTTGCTGCGCCGCCCAAGCCCTTCGATGCGACCGAGCGTGATGGGATACTCGCGAAGAATACGGCTGCCTTCGACGACGCCCCAGCCCGCCGCTTTCAGCGCGGGATCGATATGCTCAGCTCTGGTTTCGGCTTCGTTCATGGCTGCTTCTTCTTTCGAGGTTTCGGCGCTGGCTTCTGCAATTGCTTCACTGCCGTATCGAAATCGGCGTCCACCGGGCGGGGCTGCGCATCCTCCAGCTTGCGGTAGCGATCATATTCCAGCTCCGCCTTCATCTTCGCCTGCTCGGCGGAAATCCTTCCCGCGTGGTCCAGCAGCTCGTGCTCGGAGAGCTTCAGGAACTCATCCAGCTTCGTAATCCAATCCCGCATCGTCATCACCTTGCGTTGCAGCGCTCGCAACTCGGCGAACTCGATGTAGGCGTTGACAATCCGGTTCAGCGTGCCGAGTTCCTCCGCGTCGAGGTAGTTCTTGGCGATGGCCACATCCTCCTTACGGATGATGCCGCCGGGCCGCGTCGTCTTCAAACCCATGAGCGGCCGGGCGGCATCCACCCGCGCATGGATCACCTCCGCTGCCGTCTGACCGTGCGCCGCCCAGTGCATCTTGTTCTGCACCGTGGCGAAGAACTGCTCTGACAGCTCCGTGTTGGGCTGGTAGTCCACACTCGTCGCGTAAATATCGAGCACCTTCTGGTAAAAGCGCCGTTCCGAGGAACGGATGTCGCGAATGCGCTCCAGTTGCTCGTCGAAGTAATCTTTCTGCCCCTTGCCAGGCGGATTCTTCAGCCGCTCGTCGTCCATGGTGAAGCCCTTGACGATGTATTCCCGCAACCGTTGCGTCGCCCAGATGCGGAACTGCGTGCCGCGATACGACTTCACCCGGTAGCCCACCGAGATGATCACGTCGAGGTTGTAAAACTCGATATCACGGCTGACCGTCCGCCCGCCCTCGGTTTGAACTGTTGCAAATTTTGCAACAGTTGCCTCCGCGCGCAGTTCTCCTTCAGCGAAAGCGTTCTTGATGTGCTTGGAGATAACCGATTTGTCCCGCTGGAACAACTCCGCCATCTGGTTAAGCGAAAGCCACGCCGTCTCGCCCTTGAATTGCACGTCCACGCGCGTCCGGCCATCCTCTGTCTGGTAAAGAATGATGCTGGATTGCGTCGACTCGTCGTCTGGCATGGGGCTTCCTAGAGTGCGCCCGTAAAGGCCTGGTGGAGAAGAGACTTTTTCAATTCCTCTAGCGCGGCGAGCTTTTGCTGGTAGAGGGATTCGAGACGTTGAGTTTCTTCGGAAAGGGAGTCGATCGTGGCCACAATTCTCTGTTGATGGCCGCGCGAAAGAACAGGAACCATCACACTCTTTAATTCGTCTGAGTCTATCTTGAGTGTTCCGTGAGCCGCACTACTCAAGACGTTGTCGCTTGAATTGATCCGGTCTCGCAGTGCGAAAAGGAGATACCGAGAGATCAGGTCTGGCTCAGGGTGGATTCCTCTGATGTCTTGATTGAATGTACAGGGAACCATTAGCTCGGCGATTTGTGCACCATGCGCCAACCCCATACCGCGAACAAGAATTAGGAGCGTTCCTGCTGGCGCCATGCGCGTTGAGGACTCGTCAACTGCGGACCGAGAAATGTGCAACAGCGAATCGGACAGTCGGGTTGATTTCATATCACGTCCCGAAACCCAAGGTATTTCGCCGCTCCAATAGCTGCTGTTACTTTTGGACGGCGTACCGCCACTACAAAAAGTGCAAACTTCGTCCAATCGTTTCTCCGCCCACCCCTTGCCACGCTTATTGAAGACTGATTGGAGGTGACTTTCGAATAGCTCGTGGGCGTTGTGGAGACTCTTTTCGGCGTTGGCTTTGGCTGTGGCGATGCCGTCCACCGCTTCGTCGAGAATGCTGACGATCCGCTGCTGTTCAGGGAGGGATTCTGGATAATGCACCAGGAACTTCTCGGCCAAGACGGATCGAGCCAATTCCGTTTGGCCTCCGCAACCCTCGCCAGCTTCCTTGATGACATCTTCGATGACTACGAGCATGTAACCAAAGAACTTCGGATAGAACTTCCCCGGCGTAGGGCGAACGATGGTCACATGCGAATCAACAGTCGTCGGCTCCTCAGGAGCCTCGCGAAGTTGTGCGACACGACCAAGTGTCCCTGTTCCAGTGGAGTTGACGAGCACGTCCCCAGCTTGGATCAGCCGTTCACTTCCAACCTTCTTTGTCCGCACGTCATGTCTGCGTGATGGTTCATAGCTGACGCGATGGTCACGGATGCACTTCTGGTTTAGGACGCAAATCCCTCCTCTTTCGAGATACCGGGGGGATATGCCACGATTCAGGAAGGAACAGACTTCGCCCAGAGTTTTTGTCTTCCACCCGCTCTTCATAGCAGCGCCCTGATATTCCCCAGCACCTCGGCGCTCTCGGCGTCCAGCGCGGCGATTTCGTCCATGATGTCCTCTGGACTGCGGTGCGCGATTGCCTCACCGCCATTGGGGTTCTTCACGGAGAGATCAAAGGTCGTCTGGTCGATGGTCTTGGCGTCCAGGCTCCAGGATTTTGGCGAGTCGGCGAAGGTCTTCTGCAGTTTGACGAACTCGGCGAGGTCTGCGTCGTTGAGCGGGTTGGTCTTGCCCATGTTGCGGCCTGGGTCTAGCTGATAGAACCAGACTTTGCGCGTCGGGGCACCTTTCTCAAAAAAGAGCACCACGGTCTTCACCCCTGCGCCCTGGAACGTCCCTCCAGGGCAATCGAGCACGGTGTGGAGGCTGCAGCTTTCCAGTAGGAGTTTTCTTAAACTCACGGAAGCGTTGTCAGTATTGGAAAGGAAGGTGTTCTTGATGACCACGCCGCCGCGTCCGCCCGCCCTGAGCATTTTGATAAAGTGCTGGAGAAAGAGAAAGGCCGTCTCGCCGGTGCGGATGGGGAAGTTTTGCTGCACTTCCTTGCGCTCCTTGCCGCCGAAGGGCGGATTGGCCAGCACCACGTCATAGCGGTCTTTCTCCTGAATGTCGGCGAGGTTTTCGGTAAGCGTATTGGTGTGGATAATGTTCGGCGCGTCGATGCCGTGCAGAATCATGTTCATGATCGCGATCACGTAGGCGAGAGACTTTTTTTCCTTTCCATAGAACGTCTTGGCTTGCAGCGTGTTGAATTGACTGGTGGTGAGTTTGCCTTTGCGCAGGTAGTCATAGCTCTCGCAGAGGAAACCCGCTGAGCCGCAGGCCCCATCGTAGATCTTTTCGCCGAGCTTCGGCTGAACCACTTGCACCATGGCGCGAATGAGCGGGCGCGGGGTGTAATATTCGCCGCCGTTGCGCCCGGCATTGCCCATGTTCTTGATCTTGGCTTCGTAGAGGTGCGACAGCTCGTGCTTCTCGGTCTGCGAACGGAACCGCAGTTCGTCGATGTGGTCGATGATCTCGCGCAGGTTGTAGCCACTTTGGATCTTGTTCTTGATCTCCCCGAAGATTTGCCCGATTTTATATTCGATGGTGTTCGGCCCGGTGGCTTTCTGCGTGAAGCCGTGCAGGTAGGGAAAGAGCTTCAGGTTAACAAACTCGCTCAGGTCACTGCCGGTCATCGCGGCGTTGTGGTCGCGCTTGCTGTCTTTCTCCTTGGGTGCAGCCCAACTTTCCCAGCGGTACGGCTTATCGAGGATGAAACTATATTTCTTGCCCTCCAGCTTGGCTTCGTCTGCCTTGTCCTGTTCCAACCCATCGAGATACTTGAGGAACAACAGCCAGGATGTCTGCTCGGTATAGTCCAGCTCGGTCGTGCAACCGGCCTCTTTCCTGAGCACATCGTCGATATTTCTGAAGGCTTGCTCAAACATGCAGGAGTTCTCCGCGAGGCGGTGAGGGAATTAGCGCTGAAGCTTACCCCTTTCACACCTACAAATCAGCTGCCTTTTATGAGGAGAATAGCTTAGGACTGGAAGACGTGAAAGAATTAAACGTGCGGCCTATCTTTTCCCTTTGAAGGCGGGCTAGAGGGTCTTTCACTGCGCCAGTCCATGGACCCCGATGCGAGACGCGTGAGACATGCGGGGCAAGCGGGAGTGGCACGACGCAAGGTTGGTTGGGTCGATTTATCGCACAAGAAAACCAGATAGCCCAAAGAGATTAGATAGGCGAGCGAAAGGGGGGTAGGTGACCTTCCAACGGCGTGGCTTCGACGACATCTTTCAGCATGATCGCACTCCGGGCGAATACTACTCCTAGGATTTCTCGCCAAGAGCATCGAGTAGACGGCCGATCTTTTGTTTCAGAATCGGCAAGTCTCGTTCCACTACATCCCACACCAACCGCAAGTTGACCCCAAAGTAATCGTGAATCAGTTTATCTCTCATGCCGGCGATGGGTTCCACGCTATGTCAGGGTGCGCTTCTTTCAGCGTGACGGATACACGCTTGATCGCCTCCCCAATGATTCTGAGGTTCCTCACGACCGCGTCTTGGGTCTTTCGGTCGGAAAAGAAGCTCTCTTTTCCCGCCGCTGTATAGCTCACGATGTGTTGGATCGCGTCTCGAACGTGCAGGAGATAGATCCGGTCGTCCTTCATAGGGGGACAGCTTCGGCATGGATTTGCTGCTCAAGGTATGGACTCAGGCCCTGATCGGTGAGGATGTCGACTTTACGCTGCAGCAATGTTTCGAGGTCTTGGCTGAGTTCGATGAGATCGAGCAAGCTGCGCCCGCTGTCCATTTCAACGAGAAAATCGACATCGCTTTCCGGGCGCGCCTCTCCCCTTGCCACGGACCCGAAGATCCGCACATTGTGGGCTCCGTGTGCCTGCGCGAGACGCAGTATTTCAGGCCGCTTGAATTTGAGTAAGTCCGCGATACCCATTCCTTACCCCCTGAGAAGTCTCTCGCCCTTGGAGGATACCGATTTGCTCACGGTCTGACAAGCAGTACTCGCTAAGCGTTGAGGTTCAAGAGTGCGCGCAATCTACTTTTCTCCCTTGAGAGCTGGCTCATTGATCTCTCACTGCGCGCAACGTTCTCACCCACCCAACCCCGAGCGCGCCGAGACGCGCTCTTGTCCCAGGCGAGCACCTTCCGATCGTGCGCGTTCTGCGAGCAAGATGGGCACCTGGCCACACTTTCCCGTCTCTCAAAACTTCCGCATTATCTCTTCAGGGATGGGGCCTGATTGATCTTCCACTGCGCGCGTCCAGAAACCCTGACGCGAAACAGGCGGGACGAATGGGACTCACTCAACGCGGGGGTTGGTTTGGTCTATATCGTCTGTCTTGTTGGCACAACCGGCAAACCCGCCCGGCGAACCAAAGAAATCAAATGAACGAAAGCGACGAACGGCGGCGG
>JAWXBV010000076.1:0-4324 GCA_034440335.1 Nitrospirota bacterium
AGTCCATGGTCGTCTCGCCTCACGCGATTACGACTCCGACATTCGAGGTGCTACACTAAATGCCAACGGCAAGTGTCCCAAACTCATTGACACGTTCCGAGCGCGCGACCACCGCTCTTCTATTTTCTCCCTTGAGGAGGGACTAGATGGTCTCCCTCTGCGCGCGTCAGATAGAAGATCGTGCCAGGTTTTTGATATCCTCACAATCACGACGTGAACAGCGTCAGCCTGGAGCGCCGTGCATGATTCACATCCGACCCGCAACCGAAGCTGATTTCACCGCACTGCTTCATGTCCAGCAGGCCGCGTTCGGCGAATACGCCAACGTCTATGCCGTGAGCGGATGGACCACGGAAACGCTCGACAGCCTCAGAGAAGATGCCCGGGAGAAACATATCTTCGTGGCGGAGGTGGAGGGAGTGGTGGTGGGATCGGTGCGCTTTTGGACCGTGGCTGGGGTCTGCATTATCCGGCTGCTATCCGTGAGTCCCACCCATCAAGGTCATGGGCTGGGGAAAGCACTGATACGCGAAATCGAGCAGGTCGCGACCGATGCCCATAAGTTCTATGCCTGCACCATGCTGCGTACGGCCAGGAACATTTATCTGTTCTTCAGCCTCGGCTACAAAGCGGAAACGATTCTTCCCGATCACTACGACCATCTGGATCTGATCTGTTTCGCCAAGTATCGCTCAGCAGGATGCTGAAAAAGTCGCTTCTCTCACCTGCCCTCCCCTCCGATTGCTTCGCAATCGATTTCCCCTGACATGCCCGTAGCCCGAGCGAGGGCCTTCCAATTCCTTAACCCTCGATTTAGGGAGTGGCCAAGGCTGCCCTTTACTGCACGCATTGAACGATATACATGCTCCCTCCAAGCTCGCTTGTTTTCTCTCTGGGGATGGAGGCTGAATGATCTTCCACTGCGCACGTCTGATAAATTATATTTGCTCCTTCCAAGCTTGCTCGTTTGCTTCTAATGGGGGCGACCTGGTCGCTCTTCGAATGCGCGCGTCGAACGAGGCCCTTCAGAGGGCGCGCGTTCCGCGAGCAGGAAGACGACCAGGTTGCCCTCTCCCTTTTTTCGGTATAGTATCCCCATGCCCTCCCGCCCCAATCGCCGCATTCCCACGCGCCCTCGCCGCCGAACGCGACAGGGGCGTCGGACGACGCTCACCATGCTCCGGCGTTTTGCACGCATGCGTTGGCGGACGTTCCGTGCCGTTGGAAAGGCCCTGCTGGCCGCGCCACCGATCCTGCGTACCATCGTGATGCTGGCAAGCGCCCTCCTCCTCTGGCTCGGGGTCAACTGGACCTATCACGCGTTCAACAAGCCGACCGAAGTCCTCTTTCCCTTGGGCCACTCGCTCGACAAGCACCCAGCCGAAACGTGGAAGCAATACGGCTCGCACTTCCGCAGGTATGCAACAGCCATCATGACGCCCGAGTTGCTGGCTGCACTGGCTCAGATTGAGGGCGGAGGGAATCCGGTGGCGCAGACCTACTGGCAGTGGCATGTGACATGGAATCCCTTGGAGCTCTACATGCCGGCGTCGAGCGCCGTCGGCATGTACCAGATTACGGACGGGACATTCCGCGAAGCTAAACGCTACTGCATCCATGACCATCGGGTGGTCGAGGACGGACCCTGGCACGACCCGAACTCCTGCTGGTTCAACCGCCTCTACAGCCGCATCGTCCCAAGCCATGCCATCCAATTGACCTCGGCGCTTTTAGATCGACGCGTCGCGAGTGCCGTAGACCCGCAACGGATCGGCAGGGTCACGCTCCGACAGAAGCAGGATCTGGCCGCCGTGATTCACCTCTGTGGAGCCGGAGCCGGCCACGCGTATGCCTCGCGCGGCTTCCGGCTGACCTCTCATCAACGGTGCGGCAACCACAACGTGCGAGACTATCTCACACGAGTCAACGCGATGACATACCAGTTTGCCAAACTGGCGGCCGCCGGCTCGTAGTTTGGCTCATCAGATCTTCTCCGCCGAGAGTGGCGTCGCATTGGATTCGAGTGACCGGCACTCTGCCTTCCCCCCCAAGAACAGTTCGGCGAGCGCGCCCACCAGCATCATGCCGGCTCTGAGTACGTAACCATAGAACAGGCTTGTGGCAGATGATTCGATCAATTTGCCCTAGCCTGCATTATTCATGGAGGTTCGTCGCGAAAGCGTGCAGACGCGAAGCGAGACGGGCACTCGGAGCCGTGAAACCCTGAAGCATACTCGCGCAGTATGTCGAAGGGCTGAACGGCGAGACTGCCTGTCACAGCCGCGTATCCACGCTTGCAGCAGAAGCGTCATGAATAATGCAGGCTAGAGCCAGGGAGCGAGGATCCACGCCCCCTGTGCCACGAGGAAGAAGCATGCGATGGCCATCGCGACCAGGGCAAGCGGTCCATCCGCTGCGGAATGTTGGTGCCGATGGGAGCACTCGGTGCGCCTGGCCTATTCTGCTCCTATCATCGATCAACGCTGGGACGCCACGCGAGCTGTCCGATGCGCGCTCGACGACGAGTGCGAAATCACATACTGCACCTGTCTGAATCAATGACATTCCCTTGGTTGACTCCACGAGAAGTCGGACACAGAGATGCCCTGTCTCATGAATCGTTTCGATGAGTCCAACCCTCTCCTCTTTGGTGCTGTTCTTCACGAGGTAGTAACCAGACCGCCCTTTACTGCGCGCATCAAGCGAGCAAGAAGGGCACCAGCCCTCTCATTTCTCTCTTCGAGGTGGCCTGTCTCGGGCCCAACCTGCGCGCGTCGAACGACCATTATTATGATCTCTCCAAGCTCGCTCGTTCCCTCCCAGGGATGGGGCCTGATTGATCTTCCACTGCGCGCGTCCAACGAGGGGAGTCCGCGACCGCGCGTTGCGCGAGCACAGAAGATCATCAGGCTCCATCCCCCTTTCTGTTCCGCGAGCATAGGGACCGACCAGGCCATCCCTCTTCCCCCTCTATTCGAACATCTTCCGAAACCTCGCCTTAATATGGCCCAGCCCTTCGCGCAAATCGCTCTCAAGAACATCGGCCTTGGCCTGCGCTGCCATGCGCTTGGCCTTGACCTGATCCTTGAACAGGACCAGCTTGGTGAGTAGCTCTTCCTTCTTCCACTCCAACGTGACCTGCTGCTTCGCTTTCTCGCTCTCAAACCGGTCCTTGAGTGCCTCAAACTCGGCTTCGAGCTTGCTGGTTCGACCAACCAGATCTTCCCACACCTTGCCTGATTCGAACGCGACCCCTTTCAGTTTCTGTTCCGCAACGGATTCGAACTCGTTCAGGGCCTTGAGAATCTTTTCCCTCTGCTCCTCAAACGTATCGCGGGCATCCGCTTTGCCGAGGGCCAATTGTACTTGTAGATGTTCGAGCTTGGCCTGCACCTCCGTCTTCGCCTGCGCTGCGATGTCCTTCGACGCCTGCACGTTGGTCTCGACGTGCTTGAGCAGTTCCCGCAGCTGCTGCTTGCGCTGTTCCAACCCCTGAATCGCCTGATCTTTCGTCTGAGTCAGTTGCGCCTCCAGCGCCTCCGCCTGGTGCTCCAATGCATCCAACTTCTTGTCGAACGACGCCCTGAGTTCTTTGATTCGCGACATGGGACCCTCCTCTGTTTGATCGGTCAGCGCTGTCCGCTGCAGAGCCTGTACCGTTCCTCCGGGATGTTCTTCATATTCTGGAAAATAGTTTCACGCTCTCCCGCACTGGTTACCCGATCGATGCCGGGATAGAGCACTCGCTCTTCTTTCATATTATGGGCTCCCAGTAGATTCAACAATGTCTGTTCTGCGTCATCGCTGTCTGGATTCTGTTCCGCCACTCTGCCATCAATGGCTTTGAGCTGCTGCTCAATCTGGCGATGCTCCGCCCGCATCACGGACGTCGCTCCGCCTTCAGTGATGCCGGTTTCCTTCTCCCACAACGGAAATAGCACGTCCTCTTCCCACACGATATGGCGCTGCAGACCGAACATGAATGCGGTGAACGCGTCCTTGGCCTTAGGAAAGTCGGACCGTTTCAGCTGTTGAAAGGTCTTGAACCATTCATCCAATCGGTCATGGTCCTGCTCATAGAACTCGGTGATGGTGTGCTGCTCACTCATGATGCCTCCATCCACTACAAATAGGTACAGGTGAGTCGCTCATCGATGAATCGTCGATCGAGATGACGAAGAGGCTCAGACCTCTCAACATCATCCTGGCGCATGAAGGAACTTAACCCGCATTATTCATGAACACTTCTGCTGCAATCGCCGATCCGCTGCTACGACAAGCCTTCGGTCGGCGGGCTCGCCCCTCGGACCCTCAACGTACTGCA
>JAWXBV010000077.1:0-13275 GCA_034440335.1 Nitrospirota bacterium
GGTACTTCGATTCAATCTGCTCTATCGCGGACGCAACCTGCATCCCGCTTTAGAACACAGCGTCCAATATTTATCAAGTTATTTATGCGCGAGTCCTAAGCTGGTGAGCGTGATGGTCGGATCGGACAATTCCGAGCCGCGTAATGTCCCGGCACGGGCCCGCTTCACGACATCCTGGAAGCTGCTCATGAGCTCACCGAGGCTTCGCTTGTCCGCATTGTGAATTGCCGGCGCCACGAGGCCCCCTTGCCGGATGGAAATCGCCACACCGACGTGGATGTCGGGGCTCTGAAAGGCGGCGTTGTCTTTCCATAACGCATTCAACTCCGGTACATGCCGCAGTGCCAGGGCCACAGCTTTAATAAGCAAGACGCCGTATAAGAGCCGATCCGTCACCGGCCGTTTGAGGTTTTCTTCTTTGAGCCACGTCATAGCCCGGCCCATGTCGATGGTGGTGCTCAGATAGTAATGGGGGATCTCCCGCTTCGATCGTGCCATGGCTGCTGCGATGGTCTGTCGCATCCTGGCCTGGCGATCGCCGGCTTCCGTGGTGAAGGCAGGGGATGCGGAGCGTTGTCGGCGTTGTGCCTGGGCGCCGTGTTGAATGTCGTCCAGTGTGATGGCGCCGCCGGAACCAGTGCCCTGAACTAAAGCGGGATCCACTCCTAATTCACCGGCGAGTTTTCGAGCCGCGGGCGAGATGCGAAGCCGTCCCGGCTCTATAACCGGTGCCGCAATCGGCGGAGGTGCGTGAGGAGGCGATGAAACCCGGTCCTTCGGCGAGACAGTTTGCGAGGGAGGCGTGGATGCGTGAGCTTGAACAGCTGGTATAGTCTGAGTTCCCTCTTCTCGAATGATTGCCATCACCGTGCCGACCGGAACGCGCTCGCCAGGTTTCACAAGCAGTTGCTCGATGACCCCCGTGTGGAAGGATTCGATCTCGATCGCGGCCTTCTCGGTATCCACTTCCGCGATGATCTCGCCCTTGACCACCCGGTCGTCCACCTTCTTTTTCCATTCGACAAGAGTCCCTTCGGTCATATCTGAGCCGAGGGTCGGCATCACAAACTCAGCCATCGTCGAACCTCGTCAACCGTCATGCGTCAATCGTGTCAGCTCACATCCGAATTGTGAATGACATATGACGAGACATCGAACATGGAAAACCGTTCCCTTACCGCCCCATAAGACTATGGACCGCCTGTACGATTTTCTCAGGCTGAGGCAGAGCCGCATCTTCCAAGTGTTTTGGATAGGGGATTGGCACCTCGACGCTACAGACTCGGGCGACCGGCCCATCCAGATCATAAAATGCGCCTTCCATGATCTGTGCGGATACTTCGGCGGCAAAACTGCCGGTGCGCCATCCTTCGTCGATCACGACCGCGCGGTGCGTTTTCCGTACGGAGGTCAAGACCGTCGAGATGTCGAGTGGCCGGAGTATCCGGAGATCAACGACCTCGGCCGAGATGCCCTCCTGGGCGAGTTGGTCTGCGGCTTCGAGCGCTTTCCAGAGAGAGCCCCCGAACGTGATCAGCGAGATGTCTGGCCCGGTCCGTCGGACTGCCGCGTGTGTCAGATCGACAGAGAGGGCGCTCTCGTCGAGTTCGCCTTCAAGCGGGTACAAGTACGCATGCTCGAAGATAAAGACGGGGTCCGGTTCTTGGAGTGCCGCGAGCAGCATTCTTCGGGCGTCCGTGACGGTGGCCGGCGCGAGCACCGTGATCCCGGGGATGTGGGCATACCAGCCTTCGAGACTATGCGAATGTTGAGCAGCCACCTGCCGGCCTGCGCCGGTGGCCATCCGTACGATGAGGGGAATGCTGAACTGTCCGCCGGACATATGGCGGATCGTGGCTGCGTTGTTGACGATCTGATCGAGGGCGAGCAGGATGAAATTCACCGTCATCACCTCTACGATCGGTCTCATGCCACCCAGCGCGGCTCCGATGCCGGCGCCGACGAAGGTGCTCTCGGACAGGGGAGTATCCCGGATGCGTTCCGGCCCGAACTCATCCAGCAACCCCTTGCTGCAGGCATAGGTTCCGCCGTACTTGCCGACGTCCTCGCCCATCAGAAACACGCGCGGATTGCTCTGGAGTGCTTCACGCAATCCAGCGCGAACGGCTTCACGGTAGGTTATCTTGGCCATCAATTCCCTCTCGGCCAGAGGACAGGGGCGAGAGGGATGAACGGAATCCACCCATAAGCCTCTCGCCTCGCCCCGCTAGCCTGCCGGCTTCGACGGCGTATACAGGTCCTTCGTGAGATCCTCCAGCGGTTCCCACGGACCCATTTCGGCAAACGACACGGCTTCTGCAATCTCGGTCGCAATGGCGGTTTCCATGTTGTCGAGGTCGGCATCGGTCAAGAACCCTTCGTCGCGGAGCTGTTGCTGGAAGAGGGCGATAGGGTCGCGTTGCTTCCATTGGGCGACTTCATCCTTTGTCCGATAGAGTTCCGCGTCGTACATCGAATGGGCACGAAACCGGTAGGTTCGGTACTCAAGAAGATACGGCCCGTGGCCCGCGCGAACGGAATCGACGGCTTTCCTCGTGGCTGACTCCACCGCGAGGACGTCCATCCCGTTCACGGCTTCGGCCGGAATGGCGTAGGCGTCAGCCTTGCGGGCGATGTCGATCTGCGACTGGTGCCGTCCGAGCGCGGTTCCCATCGCATAGAGATTGTTTTCGCAGAGGAACAGCACTGGGAGCTTCCAGAGCGCGGCGAGATTGAGGGATTCATGGAACTCTCCTTCGGCCACCGCGCCGTCGCCGAAGATGCAGGCGGTCACTCGACGGCGTTGCTGCATGTGATCGGCCAACGCGAGTCCGACGGCGACCGGCAGCCCTCCACCGACAATCGCCAGGCCTCCATAGAAGCGGCGTGCGGCGTCGAAGAAGTGCATGGATCCGCCGCGTCCCCGCGCGCAGCCGTTCGCTTTCCCGTAAAGCTCCGCCATCAGCGGTCCCATCGGAATGCCCCGTATTATCGCGTGTCCGTGTTCTCGATAGGTGCCGACGATCGCATCCTCCGACGTGAAACATGGCATGGCGCCGACCGCGACCGCCTCCTCGCCGATGTAGAGATGAAGGAAGCCGCGGATCTTGCCCCCGCTATAGAGTTCTGCGCACTTCTCCTCAAACCGTCGAATGCGGAGCATCTGGCGGAGTAACTCCAACCCGTGGTCTCTGCCAACAACGTGTGTCATAAGGTTTTCTCGTTCATCAGATGTGTCTCGTTTCTCTGGTTAAAAGAAACCAAACAAACCAATCACACGGCAAAGCTGAGCGGTCTGCCCGATCGCGATTGACGAATGACGGTTGACGCATCACGATGCCCCCTCCAGCGTCGACGTATCCCCTTCCGGCAAACCCAGTTCGCGGGCCTTGAGCAATCGCCGCATGATTTTCCCGCTCCTTGTCTTGGGCAAGGTCGGGAGAAACGCGATCTCCTTCGGGGCCACGGCGGCGCCAAGTCGTGCGCGCGCAAAACCGAGCAATTCACGACGCAACTCGTCGCTGGGCTCATATCCATCCTTGAGCGACACGAACGCTTTGACCACCTCCATGGCGACGGCATCCGGTTTCCCGATCACGCCGGCTTCTGCGACCGCCTTGTGTTCGATCAACACGCTCTCCACCTCGAACGGGCCGATCAAGTGGCCGGAGGTCTTGATCACGTCGTCTGCTCTGCCGACGAACCAGAAGTAGCCGTCGTCATCCTTCTTGGCCAGGTCGCCGGTCATGTACCAGCCGCCGGCGAAACATTTCTTATATCGCTCCGGTTCATTCCAGTAGCCGCGGAACATCGAAGGCCAACCGGGACGCAGCGCCAGTTCTCCCTGTTCTCCCGGTTTCTCGACCACCTCGACGGTGCCGGCCTCCGTTCTGCGCAGGATAGCGGCTTCAATACCAGGGAGCGGGCGTCCCATTGAACCGGGTCGGATGTCCATGGCCGCATAATTGGCGATCATGATCCCGCCCGTTTCAGTCTGCCACCAATTGTCGTGGAACGGCTGGCCGAACGCTTCTTGTCCCCACACGACGGCTTCCGGGTTGAGGGGCTCCCCCACGCTCGCCAGAAAACGAAGATGGCGGAAGTCGTATTTTCTGACGAGTTCCCCGCCCCCTTTCATCATCATACGAATGGCGGTGGGGGCCGTGTACCAGACCGTGACACGTTCTTCTTGGAGGATGCGGTACCAGCGTTCGGCATCGAAGTCCGCCTCATCCACAACGCTGGTAATGCCGTTGGTCAGGGGCGCGATGATCCCGTAAGACGTCCCGGTGACCCAACCGGGATCTGCCGTGCACCAAAACACGTCATCTTTGTGAAAGTCCAGCCCGTATTTGCCGGTCATGTGATGAGCGACCACGGCCTGATGGACATGTATGGCGCCTTTGGGGGTGCCGGTCGTACCGCTTGTAAAGTGGAGCAGCGCCATGTCTTCCGGGTCTGTGGGGCCAATCGTAAAGGACGGACTGGTTTGCTGCATGAGCGTGCGCAAATCCTGCGTGCCAGCGATAGAGGTAGGCTGCTGGTCCTCTCCGATGAGCAGGATCTGTTCAAGGGTCGGGATCGCCGCGCGAATCGCGGCTACTTTTCGTTGATAGAGTGAGGTGGTGGTGACGAGGACTTTGGCCTGGCCGATATTGAGTCGTGTCCGGATCGGCTCAGGGCCGAATGCGGAAAACAGAGGGCAGAATACGCTGCGGTTTTTGAAGGTTCCGAGTGCGGCGATGTAGAGTTCCGGAATGCGTCCCGCCAGAACGAACACGTGATCGCCTCTACCGACGCCCAACCGCTGAAGCACGTTGGCAAACCGGTTCGTCAGTTCATTCAGCCGGCTGCAGGAGTAATCCTCGACGGTTCCAGTCTTTCCCAACCACCTGATCGCCAGATGCGACGCGCGCGCTCCGTTGGCATGGCTATTGACGGCCTCGTGAGCGATGTTGAGGCCTTGATTGCGAGGGAGCCCTTCCAGGTCCTCTCGGGCCTGATCCCATGTGAAGTGCTCACGGATACTCTCGTAGTCGTGGAGATTCGGAATGGTCTCCCATTCCCGGCGGGATTTGATGATCGTGGTCCAAGGCACAGACAAGCCCTCCTGAGCAGGGTTCGGCAAACCATAGGCCAGTAAGGCCGAGATAGAAAACGAGAAATCTGCTTGCGAATCCGTGTCTCCGAACAATGAGTGGACCCGGACGCTCACCTCGTCTGTGGCACAAATCGTCAGGCCTATCTGATGCCAGTGGAGGATCGCGCCAATCCCACTGCGACGGTCCTCAGCATGGGTGACGGTTGGTCGGAATGAAGAGTCAGCGCGCGATCATGACGCGCCCCCACAGAGGCCGTCAACTGACCGTATCAAATGGCGCTATGGACCTGATGTACGACAGCACATCCAACATCTGCTGATCCGTCAGCTTGCCGCGAAAACTGTGCATTGGGCTGAATAGTACGCCATTCGAGATCGCCACGAGCAATTCCCACTCGCTCTTGGAGCGAGTGGTTGCGGACTGAAGATTGGCCGGTCGTACGATCAAATCCTGGCTATCCGGGCCCTTCCCATCCAACGTGCTTCCATGGCAACGGAGACAGTTCTTTTCATACACCGCGTGCCCTTCCCTGGGATTTCCACGGCTGGTTTGCCCGATGGCCCAGGAACCGGCCAAGACGATCAGGCACACCGCACTGATCACGCTAAGGACTTTCATGCTGCCACATTCTCCTTGGCTGGTGGCCTGGGCATCCAGCTATCTGATCTCAACGGACAACCAGGACGGATGTATTGGCCCGATGCACAATCGCGTGCGACACGCTGCCCAGCAAAAAACGTTCGAACCCCTTCCGCCCATGAGAGCCGATCACGATGAGGTCGTGGCTCGCGCCTACTTCGCACACCGTTGTTACGGGATCACCCCTGCGGACCATGGTCGATGCGGTGAAGTGCGGGCCGGCCAACGCCTGGGCCGTGTCGTTCACGACCTGTTCCGCATACCGCGTACTTTGCTCTGACCAACTATCGAGTCCCACCATCAGATGCGGCTCGACCATTGCGAGCGAGGGGACGACCGAGAGGATGGTGACCGCGACGGGGTTCTTGAAGGGGTGCGACGTCAGCCATGTGTGCATGTGAAGGGCATTCTCACGGTCTTCGACCGCCAGGAGGATGCGGGCGATGGGGTGAGCCTTTCCCTTCACAATCACGGTCGGTACCGTGGCATGGAGCAGGACTTGGTGCGACACGCTGCCGATAAACACTTCTCTCATCCGGCTGTGATCGTGGGTGCCCACTGCGATGAGGTCGGCCTTGACCGAAGCGGCGCTGTCGAGAATGAAGGCGGCCGGGTGCTGGACTTCGCACATCGTTCGAATGGAGGGAGTCTCAGTCGGCAGCAGCGCGCGACAACGCTCTACAGCCTGGTGACCGGCATCGATCAAGGCCTGGCGGAATTCGTCGTATCCTTGGAGATTGACTGCTCCGGCTACGAGGGGAGACTGGAGCATGCCAAGATCCACGCCATGAACGAGTACGACGTCGTCCGACCGGTAGAGTAACCCGATTTGTTCCACGGCGGCAAAGGCCTCGTCCGACCAATCCACGCCAACGACGATTCTCATTGTCGCCTCCCCATGATTTAGAATAACGGGTGCGGCGCCGTCCCGAACGGCAAGACCCGTGGCGTTTCGCCGACATTTCCGTGAATGCGCCACAGGCCGCCCTCACGCGTCAAAAAATGCACTTCTTCGTACCAGCTGTCGATCGGCACACGAAGGCCGCTGGTCTTCGAGATGCCCGACAAGGTTCCCGTGCAGGTGACTTCAATCATGGCGCTGGAACCTGAGCCCACTTTGACGATCTTTGAAAAGAAATGGGTATCGACAAGGTTACGGTATTCTTTGAACAGATCGGACCAGATCTTCCGAATATCGGCCTGTGTTAATCCATGATAGTTGTACTGGGTCGCATAGAGCTTCATGACGCCGTCCAGGTTTTCCGCAGCGATGTCTGCATCAGCCTTGTGAAACGCATCCAAGATCTGGCTGACAGTCGCCTGATCCACCTCCATGACCGCGCTCTGTTGAATAAACGTCGTCGCCTGTCCCGTCGTTCCGGTCATCAGGCTGAGTGCCGTTACCGCGACAAATATCCATCGAGTGGGATAGGACCACATTATTTTTTCTCCTCAATGGTGAAACCAGAGTTCAGCGGGTCCATGTGACCCGCACGAATTGTTCATCCTGGTCGTAATGCAACTCCAGCTCGCCATGATAGGCCTGTTTCAGCGCATCGCCGATTCGCCGGGGCAAATGGGTATCGGTCGTGGAAATGACCAGGCCTTCAGGCCGTGATTCAATGGCCATGATTCGAGAAAGCGGGTGTTCCTTCTTTTCCTTTTCCTCCATGTTTTTGACGACGCCAACCAGCTGTTCGTGCTGGGTATCTTTGAAAGACCCTTTGATCGTGACGAGGCCCTTGGGGTATTTATCGTGGATCCGGTGGCAAGCCGGACAAAGAGTCTCGTGCGCCCCTGCCGGTTTCGCGTCCCAGGTCCACCGCCCTTTGTGAAAGACTGCCCCGCATGTTGGACAGACAGTGGGCTCCCTGAGCTTCCCCTGCAGTTTATAGGTGTCGTGTTCGTCCTCTTGATACGTTTTGTCTCTGCGAGCTCCCAACCCTGACGGGATCTTGGAATGTGTGGACATAAGACGACCTACCTTCCTTGGCTGACAAGACATTTTACGAGGCTGGTGACGGGGGCGTGCGTTCGAGCATCGCCTCCTCGGCGAGATTGAGGTACTGTATCACGTCGCGATCTTCGACTTGCGTGAAGTCCATGAAGAAATTTCCCACGGCTTCAAATGGTTCCGGTGTCATGAGCACCACTAACTCGTCCACATGTGATCGAACCTCACGGATCGTTGACGAGGGTCCGACCGGAATCACTCCCACCAGACGGCGAGGCTGCAAACTGCGAATGGCAAGCGCCGAGACCATGAACGTCGAGCCTGTGGCGATCCCGTCGTCAACCAAGAGCACGGTGCGACCTGTGAGTTGGGGGAGTGGCCGTCCCTGCCGGTACAGGTCCTTACGTCTGGCGATCTCTTTCTCTTGGATGTGGATCAACCGGTCCAGCTCATGCCGGGATACGCCAAGTGAGCTGACAGCCTCCTGATTCAGATAGAGCGATCCCGTTTCGGCCACCGCGCCAATGGCATACTCGGGATTGCCCGGCGCACCGATCTTGCGCGTGATAAACACATCGAGCGGGGCCTGGAGGGCGAGACTGAGCTGATAGCCCACCGCCACGCCGCCGCGAGGCAGAGCGAGAATCAACGCCGTTGGATCGTTGCGATATCGACTCAGCTCATCGGCTAGTATCCTGCCGGCCTCTTCTCGATTGCGGAACATTAGGCGTCTGCCTCCTTACACGAACAGGCTTGGGGAAACTCTGCGGCGCATTTGAACAAGCCGGTTCATCTGAACCCTCTGGTCTGTCTAGTCTGTTCGGTCTATCTGGTCGTGTACTCGCAAGAGACTAAGCGATTGGATCAGATAGACCAGACAGACCAAAAGAACAAGACGGACCTGCTTCCTGTTTTCTCACAGGAATCCGTACGTGACGCCCACGCCGATCAGGAATATAGCCAGCATGACCAGCAGGGCGATCAGCCACCACAGATGACGATGAGGTCCCGTGGTCGCGCGATGCCCATGCATGTCCCACGGAACCTCCAGATAGTGTGGATGTTTGAACATCGCACACCTCCTTTCGCCGTCCTTAGGAGACCTTCACCTCAATCGATTTCGGTTTCGCCTTCTCCGACTTGGGCAGGTGCACGTTCAAGACGCCCTCTTTGTACTCCGCACTGACCTTGCTGCCGTCGGCATCTTCCGGCAGGGTGAAGCTCCGCATAAAGCTCCCGTAGGCCCGCTCGACGCGATGATATTTTTTCCCTTTTTCCTCTTTTTCGTATTTCCGTTCGCCGGAGATGCACATGACATCGTCCTGGACCGTCAGTTTGACGTCTTCTTTCTTCACGTCCGGCAGGTCCGCCTTGATGAGGTATTCCTTGTCATCTTCTGTAATGTCGACGAGCGGTGACCATTCGGCCACAGTCATCGCTTCCTTTCCAGCCTCGGTCCGAACGGCGGGGCGTCCCAAATACGTCGAGAGGCGCTTCTCCATCTCCTCCAGATCTTTGAATGGATTCCAGCGTGTCGTCGGTTCCCAACGAGTTAACGTAGACATACGATACCCTCCTTGTGATTAAGATGGGAGTGAGTGTTGATCGGGCCGGCCTTCCTGCAGGGGCAAGAAGGTTAATAGATAAATGCCCCGGCCCCTGGGCAGGAGCCTGATCTCGCCGCGTCGACTCAAGCGGTCGACGGCGAGAAAAACTTGGTTCCACGTCAGATCGACGCATTGACGTGCGACCTCTTCGAAGTCGCAGGTATGAGTCCTCCGTACAATGTCGATCGCTTGATCTTCCGCGGTGATCTGTTGCGTCATGTGCCACCTTTTGAATAAATGGAATGAGTTGCTGTGAGAATGGTATTGCATTGTCGGTGCCACAGGATGGTGTCGTCTGGCGATAAAGGAAGAAGTTCGGTAACACAGGGAGTTACAGGCTTGACGCATGGAGGAGAGGGCTGCGCTGTCTGACAGATTGAGGAGTTTCGGGTCAGTGACAAGTCGGGGGACTGTTGCGAAATACCTCAGCGAAGGGAGCGTCTGGTTGCGGGCGCGCGAGGCGTGAAGATCGCATCACTTGTTGGGAGAAGGGGCTATGTTACCTTGGCGTCCCGCTGGAGGTGCGGATCCGGCATGATGGCGCCACATTCAAGGCAACGCACCTTGCCGTCCGTCTGTTCCTCTTCAGAAACACTATCGGAGATCATACGACTGTGGGCACAGGCGTGTGATTGGGTTACCGGTTGGGGTTGTGGCTCAAGATCTGAAGTTCTGAGTGACATGATGCGCCTCCAGGGAAGCGGAGTTGAAGGGCTAGAAGAATGTACGCATTGTAATCCTACCTGTCCCCACCAGTCTAGGCACAAAATATGGGTGGGGGAGTCTGCCGGTCGATATGAAGTAGGGAACTGATGGAAGCAATTGAGAAGGCTGTGGGAAAACTCAGTTGATGCCAAAACATGGTTGGAATTTTCCGTATGGCGCTGAAACCAGAATAACCTCAGGATGCTCAAAAAGGCCAGACTTCTCACCCGCCCAACCCCGGCGCGCCGAGACGCGCCGTTCCGCGGGCAAGGCCGCAGCTCCGAAGCTGACCTTCGTCTCACGTTTCACGTTTCACGTTTCACGGTCTTTGTGAGTGACGCGAGAACGCCGCTGGTGGAATTTTTCAGCATCCTGCTAGAAGACTACAGTGCGAGGCAATGGTGAAGGGCACTGACGGAAAGGAGTGGCAGATTGTGGCAAGGCCATATACCCACGCAATGAGGGGGTAAGGGAGAGCCTTGCATTAGGAACTGCGAAGAAATCGAGGCTTATCTCTGACGGACACCATCTTGACCAGGTCCCGCACAGACAGGAGGCCCACCACCTTGTGGTCCTCGCTCACTGCGAGGTGGCGTATCCGTTTCTCGGCCATGAGCCGACTGGCGTCTCGCACGGTGTGGTTGATGTCGATCTGAATCAGGGGAGCATTCATCACGACCCCGACGCTGGTACTGCGCGTAGTGAGACGAGCCGCGATCACTTTCCTCACTAAGTCGGTCTCGGTCACGATCCCGACGATGTTGCCGGCCTTCAGCACGAGGAGCGAGCCGATCCGTTTCTCCGCCATCGTCTGTGCCGCCTCCAGCACAGTTCGTTCACTCGCAATAGTTTCCATCCTCGTGTGCATGAGGACGCTGAGGGGCCGATAGACGTTGTCGAGGTCGCGGATGGGTCCCCCTTCTGAATCGACGAAATAGCGCACGAGATCTCGAACTGAAATCACTCCGATGATGTTCTCTTCAACGGCGACGCACAGATAGCGGACATGGTTCGTCTCCATGAGATGACTCGCATCCAGCATGGGCCGATCCGGCGCGATCGTCAGCAACGGACTGGTCATGATCCGATCCACCCTGGTAAGAGAAGCATCCAATCCTGTGGCGAGCACCTTCCGAATCAGGTCGGTCTCAGTCACAATCCCAGATCGATTGGACAGGCGACCCTCCGCATCTGCCGGCACGACCAACAGAGAACCAAGGCTTTTCTCCCGCATGCGCAGAGCCGCCTCCACGATGGTGGTGTCAGGTGGGGCGACCTCCAAGTTCCGATGCATGAAATTCCCGATCGTGCCTTCTGATCCTCCTGTCATGGATAGTTCCTTTCTCCGTGAGACGGCACGACAGCCTCCCACTGTTTGTGGCGTACCATCGCGATGAGCCTCTCGTACTCATGAATGGCGCCCCGATTATGTCGTCCATAGGTGCATAGGGCGGGCCAAGGCCGCGTCGCTGAAGAGCCGCGTCTCTCTGTCGACCACTGAAGCGATCAAGACGATACAGCAGTCTGCAGAGCCGATGACACGAAGAATATCAGGAAGGGGCGGCAGGCCACAACTCTGAGGACGACAGAGCCTGGCTGTATCGTGGCATCCAAAATGCTCACAGGCATCACGATGAACGGGCGTTCCAGCGATATCGCGACGAACCATTATGAGCAACGGGGCAATGGCTGCGGAAGTACGAGAAATGGAAAGGCATGATGCCGTCGTGGGGATCAGTGTGATGGCGTCTTGACCGTGCTTCCCGGTTGACTTCAAAGAAAATATGACTATCAATGACCCTGCCTGGTCACGTACCGCCTCGAAGAAGAGGGGTCATTGGTTTCAGGAATCTCATGCAGGGCATCATCCTGAATGGGAAGAGGGATGAATCCTTTTCACGGAGGCTGCCTCTCACGTGGTCGAAGAAGGAGAAATATATGAAAGGAACAGTGACGACAACAACGAATCGAGGCAAGAAGCCGGCGCTCGATTGCTGTCATCGATGCGGCGGGTTCATGGTCGCGGAGCGTTCGGCTGACACGGGGGTGGTGGAATGGCACTGCGTGGCGTGCGGTGATCGGGTCGATCAAGTCATTCTGGCTCACCGTCAACATCCGGAACTCCGGCAAGAGGCTGAGGGGGTGTTGCTGGTTGAGGACACCCTCGTGTGAACGAGCCCGCATGATTCATGACTGTTCGCCACGACATCGCGCAGTCGTCACGCGAGGCAGGCTTGTCGTAGCGGTGAATCCCCGACTGCAAGAGAAACGTTCATGAATAATGCTGCTAGGTCTTGTGAAGGAATCGGGGCTTGTCTCTGACGGACACCCTGTTCACCAGGTCCCGCACTGACAAGAGGCCCACGATCTTGTTGTTTTCCGTCACTGCCAGGTGGCGAATCCGTGTCACGGCCATGAGCCGACTGGCGTCGCGAGCGGTACGGTTGATGGTAATATGAATCAGAGAATAATTCATGATGCCCCCGGACGCGGGTGCTGCTCGCAGGGAGATGGGAGGCAGCCTCCAGCACGAGGAGCGAGCCGATCTGATTCTCCGCCATCTCCGTCAAGGTTGTGAGGCAATTGTTCGCAGTGCTTGACCGTCACGGGCTCGTTGATTTCGAAGAGAGCATGGTTATGTAGGAAGTGAAGGAGGTGGATGGAGCTTAAAAAAGGTCAGCAGCCTGGTTCGAATGTGACTCGCCCTTGTGCAGCCAGCGTGCAAAGGGTACCGCTTCTGCTTCAGTGGCTGGGTGATGGTTCAAGGGACGCGCTTTTGATGTCGGTGCCACTAGGCACGGTCGTAAATGCGAGCCTGAGCGAAGATTGAGGCGCGGAGCAATCAGCCTTGAGCGACTGAAGGATTGCTGAACGTCACCCGGTTTGGAGGGCAGCTTCGGTATTCCACACAAGGGCGGGCAGTTTTGTTTGGCAGGAGGCTGAAAAGGGGAGCGGGGTAGCGGGGACGATCCCTGTGCTCGCGCAACGCGCGGCCTCCGAAGGCCCTCGTTGGACGCGCGCAGTGGGGATCATCCCAGCCACCCCTTAGTAACTGAGAGATCATTGCGGCCTTGCTGGCTGGCTTTTTGAGCCTCCCGCGAGAACGTGGATCTGCTACCATTATTTATTTCTCAATCCCTTCCCAGCAAGTGTAATCTTCCAGCGGATTATTCTAATTCGCATTAGAAGTAGCATTAATAATCCACTCACAGTTGCAGATTGATTGCACCTGTTCGCAGTTATTTTCGAGACTGCGCAGCGCGTCAAC
>JAWXBV010000078.1:0-55549 GCA_034440335.1 Nitrospirota bacterium
GCTCTTCAGCACTCAAGTGTGTGTAGCATCGTTTTGGCATGGCAACACCTTAGCCCATCAGGGCCGGTAGTGTTGCACTTGGAGTTAGAACTCAAGATGCATTTCCACCGGGCTGCGGGACCGTAGAAATCCAAGTGGCGTTCGGCCACCAACAGTCCGCGGCATTTGGGGCAGGTTGTCTTCATTCCTCGTCCTCACGTCTTGAATCCAACGGACGCGCCTCCGTGTCTACCACTGGACGCCATGATCTGTGCGATCCAAGGGTGATGCCAGGGCAGTGGAGGTCTTCCCAACCCCTTCCCCAAGCCACCGAGTGATAACCGGATGAACTAGCCCCTTCTCGTTCATGGCTTCCCTCCTTTGCCAGATCCGCTCGACGGACGGGACGATTGTGATTTCTTCCGACACACTGCCTGAGAAGGTGGTGGCCACCGCAACACAAGAATTCTCTTGCACCGGCGGAATTTTACCTCCATGCCTTCATCGGTCAATTTCAAGAGGAGGTGTCCGCACGTACAACGGACCTCGCTCTCGTGATCATCTTGAGGACTTGGGTTGGCTGTCATCTCCTACTGCATTCTCATGCTGATAACGTCAATGATAAGGTCATCTATTTGCGCCTCACACTTGCCGCAGCAGGATTTATCAAGTCCCATCGCATGTCTGATGGCTTCTGAAGACCCAGAATGTCGTGTGACAATGTCCTGAAACTCGGCCTCCCGAACGCCCTTACAGAGACAGACGTACATCCTGTTCCTCCATCAACAAAGGTTTATAGAGATGGATTGGTGAAATCTTCCGGTCCGCCTTGGGATATATGATCCGCCTCATCCCAGTTGGTCCTGTGAATCCATCACTCACGAAAAAGCCTCAGATGCCCCGTGATAACCTTGGGCTCCGGCCTAAGTAGCCTCCGGCTGAGTCATTACTGGTTCTGTGTCGCTCGTTCAGCACGTAGCCTGACCTCTGTTCGTCAACGAAATAGCGGGCGGGGGGCCTCAGGAAGATGGTGGGGCGCCCCCGCCTACGGGAGTGGGGCGGCTGAAACCCCACTCCGTTGCCGGTGTGACGGGCACCAGCTGTCGGTCCAGTAAAATCACGCTTAAAGAGATAGATCCTCTTCCGTTAGTTGCACCACTTTCGATAAAGCGCCGGATTGGTCCATGAGGCGGCACAGCACAGGGACCAGCGTGGGATCGAACTGTGTTCCTGAAGCCACGCGCAGAATTCTGAGCGCGATCTTGCTGCGTGTGTCTGGACAAGGCACATCGGGCACCTGAATGGCGTCGAAAACGTCGGCGATGGCCAGAATCCTGGCTCCAAGAGGGATGAAGGCGCCTCTGATTCCGTACGGATAGCCCGACCCGTCCCATCGTTCGTGGTGATGGGCGATGAGGATCGACGCCTCTCTTAAGAAAGAAAACGGTTCGAGCAGAGTCGCTCCAAGGCGGGAATGATTCTGAATGGCGACATAGGACTCTGGATCGAGGGAGTCTCTGCGCTCGGCGAGGTGAGCCGGGAGCATCAAGAGCCCGATATCGTGCAGGAGTGCCGCGAGCGTTAGATCGTGTAATTCGCTTGAGATCAGCCCGATTGCGTGCCCGATCAACACTGAGATTGCAGCTGTGCGGCGGCCGTGACCGGCCTGCCAGGGGAGTGCGCGATCGATTTCCTTGCCGACCTGGTGAACGAGGATGCTTTCAACGTCGTGGCGTGACGCCAGAGGGAGTCGGAGGCGGTCGATCTTTCTGAGCATAGCCTGCATCGTGATGATCCCAGGGTGAATCTGTTCGGAAATGTATTGTTCCATTGTCATCCTTCCAAGAAAAACAAAGAGCCCAAGATCATGTCGATGATCATGGGCTCTGGGTGAAAACCTCTGGCCGTAAGTTGTATCGAGCGTTAGGGAGTGTTAGCTCATACTTCTTTTCCGTGTTTTCCTGCCAACAGCGGCTGGTTCAAGACCCACATCTCGTAGAGAGGAATGACCATCATGATGAGAAACCCCACCGTCATGAGGGTGTCGCCTGTCAGCATGGTGAGGACGAAGATGGGAGAGACGTAGCTGATGAGCCAGGGGGAAATCAGATCCAACGCCACCCCACCGAATGAAATCCAGGTCGTGATGACTTTCAGGCGGCTGCCGACGCTGGTGAGATAGAGCACATGCACCAGAATCATAAACACGACCGGCATGGTAAAGAGGTGGAAGTGGGTGATTTCTGCCAGCTCTCTGAACGACATCGGTTCGCCGAAGGTGGCATCGGACCCCCGGTAGTGGCTGGCGATTCCTTGTGGCGACAGCCCTGTCATGCTGTGGGCCCAGAAGAAAGAAAAGGTAAAGCCGGCCAGCATCAGGAGGAGAAAGAAGGTATAGACCAGCCGAATATGGCGGTCGGAGTCGCGGAGACGGAAGCGGGTGTTGAAGTTGCGCATGGGTGAGAATGCCGTCTGCCCCTGTTAGTTTCCAAAGATGGAACCGAAGATCCCCTGCTCAGATTTCTTTAAGGCCATAGTATCGCTCCCGAACCCCGCAGGCTTTAAATAGAACTCATCGACGAGGGCGAGGGCTCGCTTGATCCCGGCACTAATAGAGCGAACCGACATGGTGGCACCACTGATATTGATGATGTCCTTGTTGATGCGAATCGGGTCCAAAACGGTTTTGCCTTCGTATTGAGCATTGAAACGCTTCCGTCTGACTTCGCTGCCACGGGCCTCACGAAAAACGAGGAGTTCGATGTTGGAGACTCGTCCGCGATTGTCGACGCCGACCATGTACGTCATCGGCTTGTGTTTGCCGATGGTGTTCTGCAAGAGGGCGTAGCCATCGACCTGTGTGCCGGTCTCGCCGATGTAGACTTCAAAGACATCTTCGGGGAATTTCCATCCAATACGGTCCTCAATCGCCGCTTTCCTATCAGTGGGAACTCGCAAAAGATCTTTTTTGATGTGCTCGGACTTTGGAAACATCAGCTTGACCGCCTCTTCCTCAGTGAGGAAGACTTCGGCCATCGACATTTCTTGCTCCGTCAGATAGCGCTTGAGATCGCTATCCCAGATGCGCTCGGCGGCGAACACGTCAGTGGCGAGTATCAAGCCGATCGACAGCAGCAGGGTAGTGCATCTCACGTGAGTGAACATCCATGCTCCTGTAATTTGCTGTCGAGGCGGCGTTGGACATCGCGCATCACTTCTTCAGAAGGGTCTGTCGAGGCCCAGCCAAAGAGGCGAGAGCCGCCTCGGAATGCCCACCGTTGGCGCTCTTCTATCGAGCTGATCTTTATCACGTCGTCGAGTCGTTTCACTGTGAGAGTAATACGGGACCGATCTTTGCTGTCCGATAGGTCTCGTTGAAGGGCTCCAAAGGTTCGTCCGGGTATGATGATTTCAAGCCAATCGGTCTCGATGAGGCCGGCATCTTTATTATTCGTGGTGACCGAGCGATCTTTCACCGCCGCAAGGGCTGCCTCCCAAGCATGGTCGTAGCTGCAGACGGCAAATCGTTGCTGCATACCACCCATCGACGAGCAGGCAGTCAGGAGTAGGAGTAGTAGAAAAAGGCTGAGATAGCGAAGAGACATTCGTACCAGTCCTGCTTGTGGTCAGATGCCTCCCGCCTTGGCGGGAGGCATCTGACTGGTTATCTAGAAGTACGTCGCAGCTTGAACCAAGAACCCGTTTCCATTTAAGGGACTGTTCGCGACGCCCAGATCCCCCCCGTTCACCAGACCTTGAGCATTATTTTGCGTGTTGAACTGCCAGTCGAATTTGAACACGGTATCTTCGATCGGTCGGAAGTTCAGGCCAATCGTCAACCGCTCCAATTCCCGTCGATTCCCTGCACCATTGAGCGTAGTCTTAGTGCGGTCGTCGGTGTCTGTATCCACCTGTTCCCAACGCACGACTGCCGTAAAGGTCGAGGCATCCGTGAAGTGGCTTGGGGCCATTTTTTTCAGGAACTCCGGCATGAAGTGATAGTTGCCCTGAATATAGTAGCCTTGCATGCCGGCGGGCCCGATCCCGCTTCCCGCGACGCCGGTCGCATTGTTGTTGCTGATTCGAGACCAGGCAGACTCGCCGATGATTTCAAATGGACCTTTCTGTAGAGTCCAGTCGAGCGCGAATATGCTGATGCGCCCGGTCCCGACTGCTCCCGCCGACGGTTTGTATGTACCATGAAAACCTGACCCAGCGACTTCGATGCCTAGTATCGGACTGAAAGCGAGGCGTCCCACAACGGCCTTGTTATCATCACGGTCCCGGGAGACGCTGCCGCGCGCGCTTCGCACTCCCAAGTCGGTGATGCCGCCTGCGGTCTGGCTCATGCCGTTGACCGCGTAGACTTCATAGTCCAGCTTGGACTGGGAGGAAGGATAGAGGCTGCCGTAGATGCCGGCGCCTGCTTCGAACCAGGTGCTGGGGATGATAATTCTGGATACCATCGGTCGATCCACGAGATCGTTCAACGGCGAGTCATGCAGCAAGTTGAACTTGCCGACTGGCATCAGGAGAATGCCGGCACGAAGGTTAATGGGCTCGTTGACCAGGTAATCAATTTGTGCGAACTCAATCGTCATGGAGCCATCACCTTGTGCAGCATTTGTCCCGCCTCGCTCGAACTCAAGTTCCGCCGCGAACTTCACGTGCTCGGTGATATCCGCATAGATGAAAGGCACCAACCGTTGTTGACCGAAGCTATTGCGGCTTGGGTTATCCAAGTTTTGACGTGACAGATTGTTGTACATGACGTCGACGTAACCACCAACGATGGCTTTCGGCGCGCTCAAGAAGGGCTTGGCGTAGACGAGTTTGCCTGACCCAGTTGACCCGAAGCCTAACGGGACTTTCTCCTCTCCTTGACGCTCAACTCTGATGTCAGTCATTGGTCCGGTTGGAATGGGATACTGAACGGCGTCGGGTTGCCCCTCTTTCTTTTCGATGGGGCGTTCCATGGGGCTTTCGCGGCGCTCATGTTCCAGAAGCCGTTTGGTGACGGCTTCATCCACTAACTTCTTGATGTCCTCCGGGGTCATGTTCTCAGCCCACACCGATGTAAACGGTAAAGCTGCAATGACGAGAGCCCCGAGGATTGACCTGATTTTCATCGGTATCCTCCACGGTGAGTGAGATGGTTGAGGTCTGACTCGGGACTCAATGGTCTCTGGCCTTCTTGAAAAATGAATAGTTCGCATCAAGGAACTGCCTGTCGATGTTTCGAGTCCCTCCTTTCGTGAAACGAATCATGATGGAACGGTGCCCCATCCTTCGATCGAAGCGAAGGGGATGACAACAATGCGTTTGCAGCGTTTGCACTTGAGCTCCAATCCTTGCCCACGCACCTTGGCGATCAATTGACCGCACTCGCAGCGGGTTTCGCCACAGTTGGCGGAGTGGCCCAGAGGAGACGTCGTGCTGACCATTGCGAGCGGCTTTCCTATCTAAATGAAATTGAGAACGATTATTAATATCCTAATCGAGGGCTGATTGTCAAGTCGGAACGTGGACGCTTATTTTAGCGAGAGGGAAGTGCATTGGGATCTGTGGTGCCCTATAATCCATCGCCTGTTTGGCGGATGGAGAGGAGCTTATGTATTTCACGATGTCGAATAATGTATTTCCTGTGCAGGCGATACTCCTGTCGCTGTTACTTAGCACTCTCGCTGGCTGCGTGGGGGTACCTGCTGGCCAGGAATCGGCTGTTGTCACCAGGGCCCAGATGCAGATGGGCACATTGGTCAAGATTACGGCGGTGGCGCGGAGTGAGTCGGTTGCACAAGCTGCGGCAACCGCCGGCTTTGCCGAGATCCATCGCCTAGAAGAACTTCTGAGCACATGGATTCCCACGAGTGAACTCTCTCGGGTGAATACCTCGGCAGGAGACATGCCGGTGTCTGTGAGTCCTGAAACGATGACGGTCGTCCGGGGCGCAATTCAGGTTGCGGAGATGACCGATGGTGGATTCAATATCGCGATTGGCCCAGCGGTGGATGCTTGGAATGTGATTGAAGGCCGACACATACCGACAGAATCAGAGTTGGATGCGCTCCGTCCATTGGTGAATCTGACGTCGGTTCATGTCGATGTGCGAGCCCAGACGATTTTTCTTAAGAAAGTAGGGATGCGGATCGATGTGGGGGGAATCGGCAAAGGCTACGCAGCGGATCAAGCGGTGATGGCGATGAAGAAGGCCGGAGCGTCAGCTGGAGTCGTGGCGCTCTCCGGAGATATTAAAACGTTCGGACAATTGCCGCGTGGGAGGAAGTTTCCCGTCGGCATTCAGCATCCGCGAAAAGAGGGGGAGGTGCTTGTTTTCATCGACTTGGAAGATGAGGCGATTTCAACAGCCGGCGACTACGAACGGTTTTTCGAGCGTGACGGTGTCCGGTATCATCATATTCTCGACCCGAAGACGCTCCAACCGGCGCGCAGCTGCCAGAGTGTCACGGTGATTGCCCGTGAAGGCATCTGGGCGGACGGGTTAGATACAGGGATATTTGTGATGGGGGTTGAGTCGGGAATGCGGCTTATCGAAGCCTTGCCGGACGTGGAGGCCATCATCGTCGATCATGAAGGCGCAGTCCATGTGTCATCAGGGCTACGGGATAGAATCCGTAAACCGTGACGCAGAGAGTTAACGGTCCAATCGATAGCTCATAGGAATCTTGATCGTCATGCGCGGCTGTCCTAACGGGTGAGGGAGATGGATTGGGGCTGCTTGCCGCATGGTTTCAACAGCGGCTTCGTCGAGCGCAGAGTGTCCCGAACTCTGAAAGACGCCCACGTCACTAATGCTCCCGTCTTCGTCGATCACGGCTCTTACCACCACTTTCCCCTCAGCCCGATCGATCCGAGCCGAGGCAGGATAGCGTTTCAATTCTTCCATACGACGTAAAATTGCTTCAGAGAGCCACCCGTAGTCGCGTTTAGCCGGTACGTTCGATGGTGCTGGAGAAATGTCCGCCACCTGTGTCTGTATCGAAGCGTGCCCAGATGGTGTTGTCTGTCCAAGGATTGCGGATTGAGCGTTTGACGGTCCCGCCTCGACATCAGCGGATGGAGGGTTTTCCGTCGGTGTGTTATCCGATTTCACAAGGGATTCTGCTTCGGCGGCTATCGACGCCACGCGCTCATGTTTGATTGACTCGCGTGGTTGTATCGTACGAGCCGCTGATGGTGAGGGAGTTGTGAGTTGCGGTGGGGGAGGCGTCGTCAGCAAGGTGGTGGTTGTTCGTTCTGAAATCGAAGGAGTCGTCTGTGATGCACGTGGTTGGGTCGATGAGAGTGTCTGTGTCGGTGCCACCTGCTGCATGCGGGGAGAAGGCACCGATGTTGTCGACCGAACTGATTGGGTCAGAGCCTGGTTCGTGGATTTCTGGGATGATAGGGTTGCTTGGACCGGTTGCGTCGGCGACACCATAGCAACGTTCCACTTGAAGGCGTCGTCCTGCGGCGCGAGTGTGACTTGTTTCACAAGCAGGATTGCTGCGAACGCCACGGTGCCGTGCAAGAGGACGGAGATGAGCCACCCCTGGGCGTGCGCTTCCTTCTGGTCTCCAAGGCGATGTGGGCTAGCAGCGATCACAGTCGAATGACCTCCAGGCTGACCTGTTGAAATCCCATCCCTCGCACTTCGTCGACCACCGACACGAATCGTTCGAGCAAGGTGACTTTATCCGCCCGCACGATGACTGATGATTCTCGAGGCTCCGCAGTCAGCGCACTCTGGAGTCCTCCTTCGGGGACTGCGCGGTCATTGAGAAAGAGCGCGCCGTCGGCAGTCAGGGTGAGCACGATGGGGGCCTCTGTACGATTGCCGACCTCTTTCGCTTTGGCCAAATTGACCGGAATCTGCCCGCTGCTGATAAAGGTGGCGGTGGTCAGCACGATGACCAACAGGACCAGCATGACGTCGACGAGGGGGATGACGTTGATTTGGTCAATGTCCCGCTGCATGCTGTTCCTTGTGACGGGCGAGGAGCTCGGCCACCTTCCGTCGAAGTACGTTGTTCATGACGACGCAGGGGATGGCGACCAGCAGTCCGACCGCCGTGGCTTTCAGCGCAAGGCTGAGCCCGATCATGATGGCATTGACGGCCATGGTGCCAGAGGTCCCCATTGTATGGAAGGTGAGCATGATACCAAGCACGGTGCCCAACAAGCCAATATAGGGGGCGTTCGCGGCCACCGTGCCGATGATGACCAGGTGTTTGGTCAACGCCATCTCCAAGCCCAGGCTGTTAGGGTATTGCGCAAGATCGACACGTCGGTAAAAGAGCCATCGCTCCACCGCGACGGCCACGGTCCATACGCTGAGCGCGATGAGGAGTCCAATGACTCCATAATCGACGAGGGGTTGTAGTGCATTCATCGGCGCGGTCTCAGTTCTTGAGTCATTCACAAACCGGTACGCTGCTAGCCCGGACTATTCATTATAGTCCGGGCTAGGAACCGTCGTAAGCCTCTATCAATGCCAGATCGTGAAAAAGTCTGTCAATGATTTCGTGCGATCGGCAGGGTTGACTGCCATGACTAGCCGGCGGATTTCTCTCGCCGAAAGAGCACGGTATGGGTCGCCAGGACTCGGAGTTCCACCGTCGTGCCTGTCTGATAGACGCTCGTGGAACCTTGACTGCTATGGACGATCTGGCCGGAGGGGAGACAGACTGTGTAGAGATTCTCAGAGCCATGGAACTGGCGCGAAAGGACACGTGACCGGGCGCCTTCCGTGGGGACGAGGTGAATATCGTCCGGACGAATCATGACGACCACGGCGGTGCCGTCCTTGCATTCGATCGTGTCGGGAAACTCTCCCAGTTCTGTCTGGACCATGCCCTGGGACACGGTTCCAGGAATGAAGTCCGCTTGACCGACAAAATCGGCGACGAAGGGCGTGGCCGGCATGTGGTACATCATTTCCGGCGTATCGAGCTGTTCCAAGCGGCCTTGGTTGAGGACGGCGATCCGATCGGCCATGGCAAAGGCTTCGTCATGATCGTGTGTCACGAGCACCGTGGTTGTCTTTGTCCGTCGTAACAGCTCGTGCACCTCTTGGCGCATCCGTCCAGCCATGTCGGGGTCCAAATTGCTGAACGGCTCGTCGAGCAGCAGCACGACGGGATTCTGGACGAGGGCGCGAGCCAGCGCAACTCGTTGTTGCTGGCCACCCGATAATTCATGAGGATATCGCCGTTCGAATCCTTCCAGCCCTGTGAGGCGCAGCATCTCTTGGACTCGCGAGGCGCGTTCGCTCCGAGCAAGGCGGTGGAGTCCGAAGGCGATGTTGTCCTGAACGCGTAGGTGAGGAAACAGCGCATACTCTTGAAAGACCATCCCGACATGCCGACTCTCCGTCGGGGTCATCACATCCGGCGACGAGACGAGTTGGCCCGACAAGAATAATTGGCCGGAGCGCACCGGTTCAAATCCGGCGATCGCCCGCAAAATCGTCGTCTTCCCACATCCCGAAGGACCAAGTAGGCAAAGAATTTCCCCTTCCCGCGCCGCGAACGAAATTTCCTGGACCGCAGGACGTCCGGTTTCGTAGGCGCAGGAGACATGGCGTAGCTCCAAGACCGCCGAGGCCGGGGTCAAGAGGTTCGCCTGGAATGTGCCCTCTCCAGATGGATGTGGCACGGTGGAATGGTCTGAAATCACAGAATCACGCTCCTTCTTCTACGCGGCTCGCCAATCTTTCGAGACTAACAAGGCCAGCGCCGGGAGGCTCAGTAAGACAATGAGCAGCGCGGAGGGGGCGGCGAGTTGATAATACTCCTCGCTTGCTTCCATCCACACCCGAATGGCCAGCGTGTCGAATCCCACCGGCCGCAACAAGAGCGTCGCAGGTAATTCCTTCATGGTCTGTAGAAATATCAAGACCCAGGCCACGACAAACCCGTTCCGAACGAGCGGCAGCGTCACCCGCCACCAGGTGTCACGTATTCCAAGGCCCAGCGTGTGTGCCACCTCTTCCAGATTCGGCGACATGTGCTGGAGCGCCGGCTCCAGGGACTGGAGCCCGGCTGGGAGAAAGTGGATCACGTAGGCCACGATGAGAATCAGCACTGAGCCATAAAAAACTGGGGCCAGTTTGGCAAAGAGGACGAGAACGGCTAGTGCTGCAACCGGTCCCGGAAGCACATAGCCGGCATAGGCGGCTTGGAGGCAGCCCAGGTTCAGGAGCGTTGGGCGTCGGCTGGCGAGGTAGGCAAGCGGCAAGCCGATCACGACACCGCCTGTCGCGGCACAGGCGGCAAGGATGCCGCTGTTCCAGACGAATCCGAAGAACCGGCTGTCGAGCGTCGCTTGCGCTTCAGGCGACAGGCTCCATTGAATCAAGAGAGAAGTAGGGAGCGCGAAGGCCGCGCCGACGATCAATCCGAGATACCCGGTGACGACGACGGTGCCGAGCCAGCCATATTGGTGCCGTTGAGGAGCCCGGTAGCGGCCGGTGGTCTGATAAAACCGGCTCCGTTGTCGGAACCAGCGTTCCGTGATCAGGAAAATCAGCGCAAGCCCGACCAGCAAGAGGCTCAAGATGCTCGCGGCAGTATTGTCTGACCGTCCAGTCATCTGTTGGAACACGGCATAGGTGAGCGTCTGGTAGCGTAGCAATGACACCGCACCGAAGTCCGACACGACGTACAAGATGACAAGCGCAACCCCGGCGGCGATTGAGGGGCGCATAAGTGGGAGCGTCACACGCCAGAGGGTCGAGGAACGGGAGGCGCCGCTGGCCCGTGCCACCTCTTCAAACGACACGTTCATGCTGAGCAGCGCGCTTCGGCTGAGGAGATAGACGAAAGGAAACGTATCCAACGCCATCACGAGCGTCGCGCCCCAATAACTATGGGGAGAGAAGATTCTGGCCTCAGGACCGGCCACGAGTTGCCACACATGTTCGACGGGGCCGCCGAATCCCAAGAGGTAGGAATAGACATAGGCCAGCACGTAGGTCGGCATCGCCAAGGGAAGGACCAAGGCGCCTTCCCACAGTCGGCGACCGGGAAATTCCACGCGTGTGACCAGCCAGGCGGTTGAGACACCCAGGACCAGCGTGATGACCGCTACACTGGCGGCTAATGACACGGTATTGAACAGCAACTCGGGAATACGAGTCGCCCACAAACGGCTCCACACGGCCGGATCGGCTGAGAGGGCTTGCGTGGTGACATAGCCGAGCGGCAGTAGGATAATTCCAGCGGTCGCCATGGCGACGAGTTGTAGCGGCGAAATAAGTTGGTGGCGGAGGGTACTCACGATGGGCCTCTTCGACGTTACCGGAGACCCACTTGTTCGATCAGGGCGAGCGTCGGCTCGCGCAGTTCGGCGAGTTTGGAGAGGGGAACCAGCGCCGCGCGGAAACTCTTTCGTTCCACAAGTGCCGGGTCTGTCTTCACGTCCTGGTGGAGAGGATATTCCTTATCGAGGTCCGCAAATAACTTCTGTCCCGCTTGCGCGACTAAGAATTCCACGAGCAGCTTGGCGCTCTCGAGGTGCTTGGTGCCCTTGATGATGCCGACGCCGGCGACGTTCATGATCGCCCCCATGCCGCCCTCGTGCTGATCCGGTATCAATACCGCGATCGGCGCGGTTGGTTGCGCGGCCAGATGGCGGTACACATAGTAGTGATTCACAATCCCCAGTGCGACTTGCCCCTTGGCGACGGCATCCACGATTTGCGAGCTTTTTTGGTAGACCTGGCTGCCCGCATTGGTTTTGAGGCCTTGCAGGAAGTGCCTGGTCTTCTCGTCTCCATGCGTGGCGCGAATCACCGACACACCGGCTTGCAGATACTCGCTGCCGGAATTTGGAATCGCAATCTTATCTTTCCATTGTGGGTCGGCAAGGTCGAGGAGCGACTTCACTTGGTCGGGTTTGACCATCGTGGTGTTGTACACCACGATCCAGAATCGTCCGGAGAGTCCCACCCAGGCGTTATCCCGTGCGCGAAATTGTGCCGGGATGGCTCGTTCGACTTCCCGCATATTCAAGGGGTGGAGGAGGCCGGCTGCCCTGGCTAGCTCCAAGCTGCCGGCATCATTGGTGATCAGAAGATCTGCCGGAGTACGATCGCCTTCAGCCTTCAGCCGATTGACCAATTCCGTCGTGCCGGACGACAGCAGTTCGATATGAATGCCTGTATTGACTGTAAAGGCATCGAGCACCGGCTTAATGAGACGTTCCGAGCGGCCGGAGTAAATCGTGAGAGGGTCGGCAGCCGGCGCGGAAGACACGAACACCCCTGGGACAAACCCGGTAGCGAAGAGAAGGAGGAGACCTGCGAAGACCGTTTTACGCGATACGGAGAGGGAGTGAATACATGACATGATAGGGTCCTTGTGGAATTGAAATTGATAAGCTATCTCAAAATAATACTAAAAAAAAGCCGGTTCGTCAATGACGGCAGCGAGAACAGAGGCCGTAGAGCTCAAGTCGGTGGGTCTTGATGGTAAATCCGTTCCGGGTGGCGACCTCTTCCTGAAGCCGCTCAATTTCCTCGTTTTCAAATTCCACGATCTTTTCGCAACCGGTGCAGATGAGATGATCGTGATGGCCCTTGTGCGAGACATTGTCGTACTTCGTCTGAGAGCCGAAGTGTCGAGCTTGTGCAATGCCGGCGTCGCAGAACAGATTGAGCGTCCGGTAGATGGTCGCGAGCCCAAGATGAGGATCGGCCTTCGCCATCTGGTGATACATGGCCTCCGCGGTGATGTGCTCTTGCTGGAGGAAGGCGCTCAGAATCATCTCACGTTGGCGGGTGAGCTTGAGCTGATGTTTGCCCAGGTGCTCCTTTAGTGCTGCCATTTCCTTTGCATGCTTCGTTGCCATCAGGGGCCTCTCAAGTGGAGCCTCATTAAAGACGAAACTGTGCAGCTGGTCAAGGGGGCCCGTGCGCGAGTGCACAGAGGGGAAAGAATTGACGGAGATCTCTCGCGCTGTCTATAGTGCAGCCTCCCCCAAGACAGAACGTTCGCGCGACGACCGACATGCGGAAACCCAATCAAATTACGGTCGACCGGGCTCTCTTGCTCTATGTCCTGCATCTGGCGGAGCCGCATGGGCTGCTCAGTGACGTGAAGTTGCAGCAACTGTGTTTTCTGTGCGAGCTGCAGATGTTCGGCAAGGGCTTCAAGGGTTTTCATTTTGAGTTCTTTCGGTTTGCCTATGGGGCCTTCAGCAAGGATCTCGATAACGACTTGATGTCGCTGCGTCGGAAAGAACGGGTGGAAAACTTCACGCCGTCTGACCAGGCGCAGGAGGAGGTCATTGCGTTGATTGAGAAAAGTATTGAGGGGGTTGAGACAAACGAGAAGGTGATGGAGATTCTGAAGGCGGTGGTGGCGGTCTATGGTCCACAGGACAGCGGGACCATCACGCAATCGGTCGAATCAGTCGAATTGAGTACCACTCAGCAACCGGAGTTCAAGATCCCGATCCGCGATATTGTTTTCCACACGACGCTCTTGGTGCCGTCTCGCATTGAGGTGCACGCGGAGTTCACGTTGCCCGCCACGAGCTTGGCGAAGCTGAATCAGGCGATGGGATATTAACTCAGGCCAAGGGCCTGAGAGTCCTGAGTTTTGAGTTGTCAATTCTGAGTTGTAGCCAGGACTCTTGATTCGCTACTCAGAACTCAGAACTCAGAACTCAGAACTCAGAACTCAGAACTCAGAACAGCTTCCCCCTACAGCCCGTAGATCTCGCCGTACTTTTTCTCAACATACGACAAGAACGGTTCCGGGTCGAGGCTTTTCCCTGTCACGCGTTGGGCGAGGTGATCCGGCGTGAACATTCGGCCCCAGCGATGAATCTTCTGTCCGAGCCAACGTTGCAGCACCATCAACTGTCCTGCCGCAATTTCATCCTCCAGATGGGGGATCTCCAGTTTGGCCTGCTCGTAGAATTGAACGGAGTAGAGATTGCCGAGTGTGTACGTCGGGAAATAGCCGAAGGCGCCGAACGACCAGTGCACGTCTTGCAATACGCCTTCCGCATCGTGGGAAGGGACGATGCCCAGGTATTCTTCCATTTTCCGATTCCAGATCTCCGGCAAGTCCTCCGGCCGCGTCCGTCCTTCAATGAGATCCTGCTCGATTTCGAACCGCAACATAATGTGGAGATTGTAGGTGAGCTCATCGGCTTCGACGCGAATCAACGACGGCTTCACGCGGTTGATCGCCGCGTAGAATTGTTCCACGTCGAGGGTGCGCAATTGATGATGAAAGGTTTGCTGGAGCATCGGGTAAAAGAATTGCCAGAACGGCCGTGACCGGCCCACGCAGTTTTCCCACATGCGCGATTGGCTTTCATGAATGCCGAGCGAGACCGAATCGCCCAGCGGTGTGCCGAAGTAACGTGCGTCGAGTCCCTGATCATACAACCCATGGCCGCCTTCATGAATACAACTGAACAGACAGGATTGGAGGTCCTGTTCATGCACGCGGGTGGTGACGCGCACATCCGTCGGATGAAACGACGTGGTGAAGGGGTGCGCTGATAAGTCGAGGCGGCCCCGTTCAAAGTCGTACCCCATGGCGACCAAGACCATCCTGCCGAACTCCAATTGGCGCGCCTGATCGAACGTATGAAATAACATGGCATCGTCGATCTGAACCGAACTCTGCTGAATCTTTTTGAGCAGCGGCACGAGACGCCCTTTCACCTGTGCGAACAATGGACGCAACGATGCGATCGTAGAGCCCGGTTCGTACACATCGAGCAGGGCATTGTATGGCGAGTCTTCATAGCCGAGGTATTCAGCCTCTTCTCGCTTGAGCGACAAGACCGTGCGGAGATTCGGGAGGAATTGCGAGAAGGCCCGATGTTCTTTGGCCTCCACCCACACTTGCTGCGCCAGCGAACATTCCCGGCTGAGCTTGATGACAAAATCCGAGGGCAGCTTCTTTGCGCGGCGAAAGTCACGCCACACTTCGCGGAGCAGCGATCGAGAAGGTTCATCCCAGCCTTCGCCGGGGGTATCACGGATTTCATCGGTCTCCGGATCGACCCAGGTGGTGAGCAATCGCTCGACGTCAGGCGAAACAAACTTCTGATGCGCGATGCCCTGGAGCGTTGAAATCTGCTCGGCGCGGGCTTCGCCTCCGCCGGCCGGCATGTAGGTTTCTTGGTCCCACGAGAGGAGCGCGGCCGCACTGTTAATGCGCTGGATCTCCAAGAGTCTGGTCGTTAAGGCGTCAACAGTTTTCAGGGTTTTCACAGTCGAGTGTCTCCTCTATGCTATGATGCGCGCCGCGTGAATGAATCAGGTTCGGGTAGTGTACGCAACCAATCGATTCTTTTTCAAACCCATGATCTCACAGCGCCATGAATACACTCGTATCTGCAGATATTGAGGCCTATGCCCAAGCCCACTCCATGCCGGAGTCGGATCTCTGTCGCGACTTGCGGGAAGAGACGCAGCGGCGCATGGAGGCTCCGCAGATGCTCGTCGGGCCGCTCGAAGGAGCCTTTCTGAAAATGATGACGCAGTTGGTGCAGGCCACCAGCGTGCTGGAGATCGGCATGTTCACCGGCTATAGCGCCCTCTGTTTTGCCGAAGCGTTACCGGCGGATGGGACCGTGCTCACGTGCGAAGTCGATGAGGAGTCAGCCGCGCTCGCGCGCCAATATTTCGCGCGTTCGCCGATCGGCAAGAAGATTGACGTCCGCATGGGTCCGGCGCTCGACACGATGCGGCACCTCACAGGACCGTTCGATCTGATCTTCATCGACGCCGACAAGACCAACTATGTGAACTACTATCGGCGATCGCTCGATCTACTCGCGCCGCAGGGCGTCATCCTGATCGACAACGTCCTGTGGGACGGCGATGTGCTCAAGCAACCGCCACCGGATGACAAGACGGCGGCCATTCAAGAACTGAATCGAGCGGTATCGAGCGATTCGCGCGTCTCTGCCGTGCTCGTCACGATCCGCGACGGGGTGTTGGTGATACGGAAGACCGGATAGGTGTGAGTTGGATACGGCTACGTGACTGCGTCGCACGTGTTGAATGTAGCCCGCCTTTTCCGGGCAATGATATATGGCCTCTGTTGCCTTGTCGGAACAAAGAAAATAGGTCGGGAGTCTTTGTTTGCTAAGGCTTGTCTGCGCCGTCGCAGGCGGTCAACGCATGTTTTTGCTCCGTTAGCACAGCGTTGCCTGTCGGGATGCACAAGAGAGCGAGGGCGGGTTGACAATTGGTTGGACAGCGAGGCATCAAACACGCCATAGCTTGGGGGACTAAAGAAGACCGAGCACACGGGAGCAAAGAAGGGAACAGGTGCTTTCTATGGCCGCAAAGCTGACGCCAAGCGCGGCAGTAATCACAGCCGACGTCAGGACAGCAAGTCCACTATCAGAGCTGAGCTCCTAATTGTCGTTGAAGAATCTTCAGCAGAAGTCGTGAGCGGCTCACACCGGGAATTCAGAATGGCTCCCTTGTCAGGCCAAGTCTCAAGTCGCAAGAGTCTGATTCCCGTGAACCGGTACCTCGATCTTGGCGCCCTACTCAGCCGGCTCCGCGCCGCCTGCCCACAGTTTCACCGTGCGGTCCCACGAGGCGCTGGCGAGTTTCATCCCATCCGGCGAGAGCGTAATGCTGCGAATGCCTGCAGTATGGGCCTTGAGGGTTCTGAAGCAGCGGCCGTTCGACAGGTCCCAAAACCGAATGGTCGCGTCGTCAGCGGCGCTGATGAGCACCTTGCTGTCCGCTGTGACGGCGAGGGTGCGCACCCAGCCGGTATGGCCCTTCAGCGTCCGTTGTTCGGCGACGTGAGGCATGTCGAACAACTTGATCGTCTCGTCACGGCTCCCGGTGATCAAGAGTTTCGCGTCGGGGGTAAAAGCCATTGCGCCGATCCAATAGCTCATCGGTTTCTGAAATCCACCATCGTCTTCAACGAAGTACCCACGTGTTTCACTGCTATCTTCCTCGGTCTCCTTCCAGTGGCCGTTGTGCAGGATTCTTTCCTCTCCGCTGGGTAAGACCTCCCACAGTTTGATCTTGCCGATATCCATTCCACTGGCGAGGTGGGTCCCATCCGGCGAAAAGGCGACGCAGACAGACCAGTTATGGTCATACGAGTCTTTGCCGAGGAGGGTCATCAGTTCGGTGCCGGTGGTGATTTCCCAGATCTTGATGTCTTTGTTGTGGCTGCCGCGCGCCAGCATAAGGCCGTCCGGTGAGAGCGAGAGGCTGACGACGTTGTGGTCGTAACGTGTAAAGAGAAGCTTCTTCGATTCGCCGGTGTTCGGGTTCCACAGCCGGATGGTACGGTCCTCACTGGCAGTGGCCAATGTTTGGCCGTCGGGCGTGAAGACGACTGATCGAATGTCCGCCGTATGTCCCCTGAGTGAGCGCAGGAGGCGTCCGGTTTCTATATCCCATATGCGGACGAGCCGTTCGGCTCCTCCACTGGCGAGGGTCAACCCGTCTGGTGCGAAGGCCACAGACCAGACTCCATGTGAATGGCCGCGAAAGGTGGTGAGTTCCCGGACCCCCGTCTTCCAGTATTCAAGGAAATCGACCGGCGGGATGCTGGTTTCAGCGGATGCCGGCGTGAGGGGAGAGGGAATAGGAGCAAGTTCAGAAGCAGTCAGATCGGCCATGTTCAATAATCCTTACGACTAACAGGAGCCGTAACCCGTGACACGTGGGACCGCCGAGAGTTTTTTCGCTGAACGATTCACGGCTCGGGCTTGATTGCAAACCGTGGATTCGCGCCAGTATAATTCCAGTCGGCGCAGTCTGATCGTAAGAGAAGCTCCTCGATCAAGTCAAGCCGGCTTCTGGCACGTCTTTCCGTCAGGCTCGTTGATGTAGTCGGATCGAAGTGGGCATTCATAAGGATTCGTATGGAACTCCGTTTTCAGCCCGCATTGCTGCAAGAGGTCATCGACTCGTTCGTCGAAAAGACGGAACGGGAAGGCGATCCCACCTATTATAAAGAGTTCCATGAACTCGCCGACCCGATCTACGAGAAGTTTACGCTCGACGATCGTGAGAGTGAGTTCAAGAAGCTCTACCAGTACATGTTCGGCACCTGGGGATTTTCCGATATCATTCGCGATGCCTTCAACGAATATCCGTTACTCAAAGAACGAGTCGGCATCGTGCTCGTCAAGGGGGTGCTCAAGGAAGATCAGGAAGGCGTCGATATTCTCAGGAAGTGGGGATCTGTCGAGCATGAGCTGGCGCGAGAGTTCGAAGAAAAAGGGTTGAGAGGTGTCGGGATCAAGCTGATCCCACGTCGATTTTACGACCCAGCGCTCACGCGCTATTGCCGCCATGAATTGTTGCATATCTCGGACATGCTGGATCCGGTGTTTGGGTACGATCCGGATACCAAGGTCGGACAAAATCCAGGCGAGGAAACCCTCATTCTCCAACGCTACCGAGTCTTGTGGAGTCTCACAGTGGACAGTCGGCTGACGGTCGCCGGTAAAGAGCCGATGCTGCGGAAGGAAGACCGGTTCAAAGAGTTTCGTTCCTGGTATCGCAAAATTCCTGCGCCACAATTGAAATCGGTGTTCGAGGGGTTGTGGCAGACGAGTTTCTTTACCCACTCGGAATTGATCGAGATGGCATCGGACACCCTGCGCGTGATGGACCGTGCCGTAGATGTCGAGGGGGGCGAGGTTCCGGAAACAGAAAATAAGGTCATGTTGATGCCGGGGTTTCCCTGTCCTTTGTGCCGGTTCCCGACCTATTCGTGGGTCGAGGATATGGGCAACAAACTCGAGTCCTATGTGCTGGATTTTATCCGTGAAAATCACCCGGGCTGGGATATCGAATTCGGAGCCTGCGATCGCTGCGTCGAGGTCTATAAGTTGCGCGCCGACGGCGTCATGTAGCGGGGGCATGATTGTGGCCACCGATCCAACATATGGACGTCGCGATTTCTTCAAAGACTCTGTCGTCTCCGTTGCCAAAGCGGCACAAGAATTTTCCAAACAGCAACAGGCAACGCCGGAACAACCGGCTCCACCGCCGATGCGGGCGGATTGGCTACGTCCTCCCGGCGCTGCTGAGGAGGCGCTGTTTTTGGAGCGATGCACCCAATGCGGCGACTGCGCCAAGGTCTGTCCGTACGGGTCGATTACGGGTCATCCGCAGGACGGGACGCCGATAATTTTTGCGGACCGGATGCCGTGCTATCTCTGCGAAGATGTGCCTTGCATCGCGGCCTGCGCGACCGAAGCGCTGCTCCCGGTCGAAGAACGTGGTCAGATACGAATGGGCCTCGCAGTGGTCTCGCACCGTGTCTGCACGGCAGGACAGGGGTGCCATGCCTGCGCATCGAAATGTCCCACTGATGCCCTATCGATGGATTTTGACCGGCAGCGGATTGTGGTGACGGCGGAGCGGTGCGTTGGATGTGGGCTGTGTGAACAAGTGTGCCGGACCGTGAACGATCGCGTGGCTATTCGGGTCACACCGGTGAGATTATTGGCGCAATCGTTCTGGTGACTCACAAGAGCGGGGCGAAATGCAGAACAATAGGAGAGAAGTGGCGCGGTTCATGAGGGAGAAAATTTTGAGAAATCGATGGGTGAGCGGACTCATCGCTCATGAGAAGATCGTGCTTGACAACCCCTTGGCCGATACCTACCATACGGCAGTTTTGTGCCAAAGGTTTGCCCGCGTATGCTCGGAAAGTTTGTAGGGGCAGCCGGGTCAATCGAGGAGCCGACTTGTATGACGAGTAAACAGCCGGTGCAAGCAAATTCTCAGGCCGTGACCGGGGTCATTCCGGCCTCGCCGGCCATTAAAGATTCCCCCGCCGTCGAACGCGCCCTCAATCGCAGTAAGCTCTATCTCCTTGTGTCGTGGAGCCAACTCTATCCGGAAGACGAGGAGTTTCTCGATTACGTGCAATGCGGAGAGTTTGTCGAGGATGGGCGAGCGGCGCTCGATGCGTTGGGCCAGGCGCTCGACGGCATCGGCGGTGAGCGGGCTACGCTCAAGCTGGTGTTGCTGCGCAAGCAGTTCGACCAGATCGAGAAAGTGGTCACGTCGGAATGTGTCAACTGGCAACTCAGCGATCTGCAAGCCGAGCATCGCCGTGTATTCAGTAATGTCATCACCCTCGATTGCCCACCGTACGAAACACTCTTCGGAAACGACCACGTGTTCGCGCAATCGCAAGTCATGGGCGATATCGCCGGATTCTATCGCGCGTTCGGTGTGGAATTATCTAAAGATATCCATGAACGACTGGATCATTTGAGTGTCGAATTCGAGTTCATGCATTTCCTGGCCTACAAAGAATCCTATTCCCGCTGCCACGATGGAGCGGACAAGACGCAGATCGTGCTGGACGCCCAGAAAAAGTTCGTCAAGAATCATATCGGTCGGTGGGTCCCATTGTTTTGCCGGATGTTGGTCAAGAAAGCGTCGACTGGTTTCTATAAACACGTAGCGGACTTGATGGCGGAGTGGATGGATTTTGAAGTCGCGTTTCTCGGCGTCGTTCCCCAACCCTACTCGGAAACTGATTATCGCCCGGCCACGTTCAATTCACCCGAAGGCCAGACCTATGAGTGCGGCGCACAGGATCAGGGAAACGAGTTGAGTCTGTTACTGAATGAAGTCGGCGCAGAGTCGTTCTTGGACAAGAAGGATCAGGGGAAAGACAAAGAGGAGGGTGGGCCGGTTGGAACCGCCTAACCGTTGTCTCTATCCACGCGGTGCGTGAGGTGTTGTGTGTCGGTAATATTGAGTCGCTGCTCTTTATTTTCAGTTGAGAGGAGGCGTATCCTATGAAGGAAGAGAAGCCACAACCGCTACCACAGAGCAACCGTATACGAATCGGTCTTATTATTGGATCGGTGATCCTGGGCGTGATTTTAGCCATTTTCTCTATACTGACTACTCCGCAATGATCGTCGACATGAAACTGAGTGTACTTTTTTTTTAATCGAGAGGAGGGGTATCCAATGAGTGTAGTGCAGACACACAGCAAGCGTGTGGTGCTCGGCATTCTTCTCACTGCGTTGATCGTAGGCGTGATGCTGACGATCGGGCAGGTTCCGCTGGCTGTCAGTCAGCCAGTGACGATTCCAGCGAAGATGGTCAAGGGCCCGATCCCGATGGATGGCGCGAATCCAGTCTGGGAGAGTGTTCCTGGGGTGATCGTTCCATTGAGCGGGCAACTGATCACCACGCCGATGCACCCGAATATTTCGGTGAAGTCGGTGTTCGTGAAGGCCATGACCAATGGGAAAGAGATCGGTCTCCGTATCGAATGGCAGGATCAGACCAAGAACGATACGACCATCGGTCCCCAGGACTTCCGGGATCAGGCGGCGGTCATGTTTCCAGTCAGCACGGCTGGAGCGCCACCCTTCCAGTGCATGGGTCAGTCAGGCGGCACCACCAATATTTGGCGTTGGAACGCCGAGTGGCAGAAGGATATCGGCAAGGATAGCGCAGGTATTTGGGACGTGGACGACCAATACCCCGGTATCTTCTGGGACTATTATTTTGAAGAGCCGGCCGGCGGCGTGACCTATCCGGATCGGATCGGTCGCAGCCTCGGGCCCTTCAATCCTGGCATCTGGTCCGGCAACATCATGTCCGATCCGACGTTGCGGGTGAGCTCAGTTGAAGATCTCAATGCCAATGGCTTCAGCACTCTCACGACGCAAGCGCATCAAGATGTCATCGGAAACGGTGTGTGGGAACCGTCTGGCGCCATCAAGGGCGGTGGGTACTCCGGTCCAACCTGGCGCGTGGTGGTGAAGCGCACGTTGGAAACAGGCGATGCCAACGATACCCAGTTCAAGGCAGGCATGTCTGTGCCCATCGCCTTTGCGGTCTGGGACGGGAACAACGTCGAGCGTAACGGCATGAAGGCGCTCTCCACCTGGTTTACCCTGAAGCTGTAGTCGGGGAACCGGTTCTTGGAAAGACCTGCTTGTACCTCCAGGGGTATGAGTGAGCGTGTCACGAGAAACCCCAGTCCGGTATCGAGCCGGGCTGGGGTTTCTCATGTGAGAATGTTCAACATTCAACGGTGAGCATTACGATCTTGAATGGGGCGTGCAGATTCGATGCGGTCCGGACTGGCGCGCCTGACTATTTCTGCGCGCGGAGTCCCTGCACCACCTTCTTCTCAATGCCGGCCCGGTGAGCAAAGGTCTCGATCGCCGTCACCTGCCACTGCATGATGCCCCAGGCGGGAAGCGCACGCACGAATGCCGTCACCTCATCTTTCGACGTGCCTTCAACCACGAAGGCTCCGGTGAGCGTGCCGGCGACGATACCCCCTCCACGGATCTTGCCATCTTTCCCCAGACTCTCAAGGGTTGGAATGAGGAGTGTATCGAGCTGCTCGATCGCCTCCTCGCGGCTCGTCGGAGCTCCGGATTGGGTTGCCTCAAACTCGACCAGATAGAGTGTCGCGCGAATCGCCGCGTTGCGCACCGCATCCCGCCGCGCACCACCTTCGCCAAATGCCGGCAGCCAAGGCAGTCCGATGGCGAGTACTGTACCCAGGACCCCTGTCAACAGGACGGCCTTCGATTTCCAGAGTAGTCTCATAGGCATCACTCCTTATTCCTCACGTGACGGCAAGACCTCATTGTGTACACGAGGTGCCACGGTATGTATATGGAAGTCCAATTGAAAAGACAAGATGGTGAGAATGAAAATGTGCCAGGCGTCGACGCAGAGGGCGGAGCCGATTCCCTGGGCTCCGCCCATCCGTCTCGCGTGGTATTTCGTCGGATTCGTCGCGAACGCTCGTGAATCATGCGGGCCAGATGTTCACGTCCTCTAGGAATCTGGTTGTAGGGGCCGAAGGGAGCCGTAATGCGGAGGGTGGTGATGCGCCTCCGATGGTTGCATTTTCCCAAGACCGGAGTGTATAAAAAAGGTCTGAATTTATTGAGAATTCATCTTATTTTATCCCAAGTTGGTGGTGAATCGGCATGAAGGTTTCACTGCTTTTTCCTCCAACGTGGCATCCATCGCAGCCCTATCTGAGTCTTCCCTCGTTGACGGGATTTCTGGCGCAAGGCGGCGTCACCGACGTCTCCCAGCGCGATCTTGGCATCGAACTCTTAGATAAAGTGGTCACCTATTCCTATGGGACAGCGCTCTATCAGGAGTTGGTCGATAAACAGCGGGCGCTTGAGCGGGAACGAACCGGAGACACGGGAGCGGGAAGCGCCGAGCATTTGGCGAGAGTGGTGGAGTCGCTGGACCGCTTTCCCTATCTCATCGATCGGATTGAACCAGCCAAGGAGACTCTTCGTGGGGAGGGCTTCTACGATCTCGAATCCTATAAAGAAAGCCTGTTTCTCATCGATAAATGGTTGGAGGTGCTGTCCACACCATATTTCCCGACTCGACTGACGGTCGTCGACAATCAGTTCGGTAACTGTTCTATCTATTCATCCAAAGACCTGATGAAGATCATCAGGGATGAGACCCAGAACCCCTACATTCGGCTCTTTCGTGAGCACTTCGTGCAGTCGATCGTCGGCGACCAGCCGGACTTGATCGGCGTGTCGATTACGGCGACCTCGCAGATTATTCCCGGTCTGACACTCTGTCGTTTACTCAAGGAAGCCGCTCCCAACATTCACCTGACCATCGGCGGGAGCATCTTCACCAGATTGGTCGACAACGTGCGTCGCTGCCCGAGTCTCTTCGATCTGACCGACGATATCATCGTGTTCGAAGGCGAGACCGCGTTGCTCGAACTCGTCAATCAATTGGCCGGGAAAAAAGATTTCAGCAAAGTCCCGAACCTGATCTATCGCCAGAACGGGAAGATCACGATCAATCAGCCCTTTTATTCTGAAAATATCAACCAGTTGCCGGCGCCCAACTACGACGGCTTTCCGCTCGGACTGTATTTGTCGCCGGAGCCGGTCTTGCCCGTGCAGTTTTCACGAGGCTGCTACTACAAGGATTGTGCGTTCTGCGCCCTCACGCTGGATCACCAGAACTTTAGACAGAAAGATCCGGGACGGACGATCGAGGAATTGGAGTGGCTCAAGCAGCGGTATGGGGCTCAGCGGTTCTTCTTTACCGACGAGTGTGTGGCCCTCTCACCGGCTAAGCGGTTGTGCCAGCAGATCATCGACAAGAAGCTGGACATCAAATGGACCTGCGAGATGCGGTTCGAGAAACATCTGACCCGTGAACTCCTGATGTCGATGCGGGATGCCGGATGCCTGAAGATTGTGTTCGGATTGGAGTCCTTCAATCAGCGGGTGATGGACTTTATGAAAAAAGGAATCAAGCAGGAATGGGTGCGTCGGATTGCCGACGATTGCATCGACCTGGGGATCGCGTTGCATTGCTATATCATTGTTGGGTTCCCGACCGAAAAGGAAGAGGAAGCCAGGGAGACGATGAATTTCATCGTGGAGAACGAGCGGCTACAGGGGCTGTACGGGTTTTCCTGTCAGCCCTGCCTCTTCGATTTGGAAAAAGAAGCGCCGATCATGAGCGATCCCGGCAGCTATGGCATCAGGCGGATCATGCGCCCGTCGGCAGAGGACTTGAGCCTAGGCTTCTTCTATGAGGTGTCGGAAGGTATGACACCGGACGAAGCGGAGCGCTTGTATCAGCATGTCTACGAAAAAGTGAGCGAAGTCGTGTGCGAGTTGCCGTTCAACTACTCGATGGCTGACGGATTGCTGTATATCGCGCGGGCCAAGGCCCAGGAAGTGGGCGTGACGCAGCCGGCGGGGTCGCCATGAGTCTGTCCTGCACGACGTTGACCCTGTGTATTTCCGGTCGGTATCATTCGCATGTCCCTCAAGGGGGTACAGCGTGATGGCCGTGAATCCCACCATCGACCGGATGACGGGGAAGCTGAGCGATCAATCCTTGCTGTTTCAATACACGATCAAGCTTGTGCTGATCGTGTCCTTCGCAGAATTGATCCTGTATCGACTTGTGTCGCGGCTAGGGATGCATCTGAGCAAGCTCGCCCAGGAGCATGAATGGATTATCCCGACCTTCACGGCGCTGACGCAGATCGGGCAGTGGCTGCTCAATGTTGTGGCGATTCTCCTGTTTCTTGCTCTGAGTGTGGCGGCCATCAATCGGATCTCCAATCGTGGGTTTACAGGATCGAACATCATCGTCATTCCCTGTGTCGCGCTCCTGTTGCTCCTCACGGTGGGATTTTTGATGATCCCACCCGCCTTCTTGGGGTCTGCTATTTACAACCTCGTGGCGTTGGTCGCGTTGGTCTGTCTGATGGTGGAATATCTCTCTACCCACACGGAACGGTCGCATCGGGCGATGGGCATCACCTATCTCCTGGGGGTTGGGGGGTGGTTGTATTATCAGATCGTATCCACCATCTACAGTTTTATCGGAACCGTCGCGGCCCCGCCTTTTGTGTACGAGGCGCATCGCGGGGGTGAAGGGCTCTTGGTCTTGTCCAGCATCCTGGTGATGTGGGCCTATTATGGGCAGGGCGTCTCGTTTCGGACGCGCAATCAGCGACAACGCCGGCGCGCCATCTGGTTTTGGGCCACCTCCATATCCGTATTTACGGTGATGTTGTTCTTAGACTATCTGCTCCATCGGTATGATGCTGGGATGGCCAGTAGCATTCGAAAGGCGGCAGACGGCATCGGGTGGATTTTTCAGTTCGGCATGGGCTACACGTTTTTTCTTCCGTTTGCTTTTTATATGACAGGCTTGTTGTGTTGGTCGTACACGGTGATTAAGTTACTCAACATGGGGCGACTCGCCGGCTATGGCCTTGGATTGATGTTTATTGCGGGGTATGCGCTTCTCTATTCGAATCTGACGCTCATGGTGGTGCTCGGCGCCATGCTCTTGACGATGGACCGGCACCGGCGCGATGCGACGGATCAGGCGCCGGCGAAGAACGCGCCCATGGTCAGCAGACCGGATTCATTGGTGGGCGGACAGATCTAAAGACTTTTTTACTACAGGGAATCGTATGAACGAACCAACCGCCTCTGTTCCTGAACACAGCCAGACCCTCGTCGATCCCGGCGATCAACCGCTGAGCCCAGACGAAGAAATCCTTGAGATTGAAAAACTGTTGGCGATCGAGCCAGAGGATTTCCAGGCCCGCTGCCGATTAGGCGAGCTGTATTTCAGCAAAGGCCGGATGGATGACGCGCTCGTGGAGGTCAAGAAGTCGATTGAGATGGCGGAAGGGCTCCGCGCAGAGATGAATCGGTCGCTCGCGATGTACTATTCGAATTTGGGCACGATCTACGCGACGAAGGGGATGACCGACGAAGCAGAAGTCGAATTCAAACATGCGCTCGACGTGTTTCCCCACGATGTCCTGGCGCTGTTCAATCTTGGGCGAGTCTATGCCGACAAAAAGAAGTTTATGGAAGCCAAGGGGTATTACGAGCGCCTCGTGGAAATTACACCGGACGATCCCATGACTTGGTATAATCTCGCCGGTGTCTATGTTGAGCTCGACAATCCCCAAGTGTCGGACTACAACACCATCGACATGGCCATTCAATGTTATGTTCGCACGCTCGAATTGGACCCGAAGCATCTGGAGGGCAGTTTCAAGCTGATGGAGCTGGCATTGAATCACAAGAAGACGGATCTCGCGATTAAGGTCATGGAGGATGCCGTCGAGCAGAATCCCGAAGAGCCGCTGGCCTACTATAACTTGATCAGCGTCTATGACAAGGCGAAGATGTTCGAACAGGCTGAGCAGGCCCGGAAGCGGTTGAAGGAACGATTTTCCAAACGGACCACAGAAAGCAGCGCATCCTGATCGCTCCATTCATAGGGAGGTACACACCATGTTTGGGAGTCTTGGTTTTACAGAGTTGATCCTGATCCTCTTCATCGTGCTGGTCATCTTCGGCGCAGGCAAATTGCCGCAGTTGGGAGAAGGCATCGGTAAGGCGATCAAGGGCTTCAAGAAGTCCGTGCATGAGGCGGACGCGATTGAAGCCGAAGCCCAAGCGGCCCAGCAGACGATGGCCGCTGCGCCTCAGCAAGCGGTTCAGGAACCCACGGTGCAAGCACCGACTTCCGTGGAACAGTCAGCCGCGCCGGTTCATTCAGCATCACGCGGCTAATCAGCCGGAATAGGGCCACAGGTATATGGAAACCGCGCTTCAGCTCGCGACAGGCTATATTGAGACGTTCGCTGGTAACGGCAAGGCTCGGAGCACCGGCGACGGAAAACGGGCGGTGAAGTCAGGGACTCCACTGCCTCATCACGCCGCGCTCGACAAGGATGAGACCTGGTTTTATTTTGCCGAGTCCGGGTCCGATCGTATCCGGCGGGTCAATCTCCTGGAAGGTACGCTCCATAATTTCGCCGGGATCGGCGAAACCTGCTATAGCGGCGACGAAGGCCTCTGTGGGGAAGCCGGTCTCTATTTGCCGCTCGACGTCGCGTTCGACTCCCACAACGATCTCTATATCTGCGATTCCGGCAGTAACCGTATCCGGAAAGTAGACCGTGAGACCGGCATCATCACGACGATTATCGGAACCGGGCAGCATGTGTTCAACGGAGATGGTCCGGCTCTTGAGGTCAATCTGACCTGGCCTGCGGCCATCGCCTTCGACCCCAACGACGTGATGTATATCGCCGACACCCAGGCGCACAGAATCCGTCGCTACGATCCGCTGACAGGCTTGGTGACGACGGTTGCCGGGACGTGGACGGCAGAGGATGAAGCCCGTGAGCAGCCACTCGTGGCGAGGAATCTGGTGGTGCTTTCCGGCGATGCCATCGGCATCGATTTCAGCGACGACCATGGCTGGCTCATGCCGGTCTGTTCGGACGGACTAGATATGTCCATGTATCTCGACGACGGAAAGCCCGCGCTCGAGGCTCGCCTCTATGATGTCGTCGGGCTCACGGTAAACGGAAAAGGCGATGTGATTTTTGTCGACAAGGGCAGTAACCGCGTCCGCAGCATCGATCACAAGAGCGGGATTATTTCGACGGTGCCCGGCGTCTGCCGGTACGGGTACGATGGTGACGACAAGCCGGCCATCAGAGCCATGCTCCATGCGCCGGAAGCCGTGGTGGTCGATCGGCAGGACAATCTCTACATCTCCGATACCATGAACCATCGTGTGCGCAAGGTTGAGGTTGCCACCGGCCTGATCACGACGGTGGCGGGCAATGGAGAAAGCGGCTACGAAGATAAGAATATGGGTGGTTGCGGCGCCGCGCGTTTCGTGGCGAAAGAGTCGGCAGGGATGGTGAAACATGGAGATGGGCTTCTCGGAGTGGAGGCTGTCGTCAATTCTCCGGTCGGACTCTCACTGGATTCCCAGGGGTATCTCTACATCTGCGAACGGGGCGAAAACAAAATTCGCCGTGTGAAACTCTGGTAGCCATTCGCCTGCGGTCGGTTAGCCCCGCTCGGGCTGTGTGGTAGTCTGAGCCCATACAATGTGCTCGCGCCGGTCACCCGAGGGCTTTGCATAGTGCGTACCACGACGTCGATGTCTTCCCGCCCGGTCCTGCTCCTGTTCTTCTTCATTCTGGTGATAGCCGGCGTCTTAGTCGGCGTGGGTGTGCCTCTCGTCAGTTCCGAGGGGATGATTATTCGCGCGCGTCTCGTGGAGGGAGAGCTGCCGACGGAGCCTGATGACGGCGGTTGGGCCAAGGTCTCGCCGATGACGCTTCCATTGAGTGGTCAAGTGATTACCAGGCCGATCTGGCCGGAGCCGAGCGCACGAGCCTTGACGGTGCGGTCGCTTCATAACGGCACCGAGATCGCGTTTTTGCTTGAATGGCAGGACAACACGAAGAACGACCGTCTGACGCCGGGGACCTTTCGCGACGGCGTGGCGATCGGACTGCCGCTCGGCGATGCTCCCGCGTTTTTCTGCATGGGTCAACTCGATCACTACATCAATATCTGGCATTGGAAGGCCGATTGGCAAAGCGATATCGATCGCCGGGCCGCTAAAACCTCCGAGAAAGCTCGCGACGGCGTGCGGACGTTCGAAGTCATTCCACGCCGAGCCTCTTCTGTCGAGGACCTCATCGGTGGGGGCTTTAGTACGTTGACGACCAAAGACAAGCAGGGCCGAGTTCAGGGAAAGGCTGCGTGGAAAGATGGGGTGTGGCATGTGGTCATGCGCAGACCCTTGGCGAGTGAAGAGCAGGAGAACGAAGCGAAGCTGATTCCCGGCCGGGTGCAAGCGGTGTCGTTCGCCGTCTGGAACGGTGAGAACAAAGAGCGGAACGGGCAGAAATCTGTCGCGCCCTGGTTTCAGCTGGTCATCGACCCAGTAGCAAAGCTCTAAGCAGGATGCTGAAAAAAGGAGGCGGGGTAGCTGGGACGATCCCCGTGCTCGCGCAACGCGCGGCTTAGGAAAGCCCTCGTTGGACGCGCGCAATTGGGATCATCCCAGCCACCCCTGAGTAAAGGTAGTAAGGGATCACTCGCTGCGGCCTTGCGGGACGGCCTATTTGAGCAGCCTGTGGGAGTATCCTCCTCTGTGCCGCACATGTAACATATTTCGGCATGCTGTAAACTTTTTGGCGAGATGGTCGTAGAGAGGCGTGGACAGTGGAGGATGTTTGGATCGGTTCAGTCCGTGCGCATACCAAGGCCCTTCGGAGTGGAAGGGCCTTGGTCTTGTGTGTCAGCCTCTGCATGGGAGCGTTGGGCGTCCTCGTGCCGGCGTCGGTGGGCGCGGCGGATCAGGAGCCGATGACCGTGGATGAAGCCGCGCGATTGGGTGAAGAATTCGGTGTGATTGTCGGAGATGTGGACGAGGATATCAAAAAAGAATTGAAGCTCGAACGGGCGCAAGGCGTGGCGGTGTTCGAAGTGATCGGGAGCTCGCGCGCCGATTATGCCGGCATCAAGGTCCGATCTGTCATCAAGGAGATCGACAAGACCGAGATTCGAAACATGATTGATTTCGGGAGAGCGATCAAGCGAGGCATGAAAGAATGTAACTTCACCGTCGGCACCTATGAATCGGCCGATCCAGGCGATCCGGTCGGCTGGGGAGTGAATTTCCATTTTGTCGGCTGTAAACGGGACTGAGGATGGGACGACGCACACTGAATGCTCAACGAATTGCGGTAGGCTTCTTGTTCATACTGAGTGCGAGTGTCATTGGCCTGTATCAGGGGCTTGCCGTTGCACAGAAGGCAGAGGTTCCGACGTCTGCCGATTGGGTGGCGGAGATTGAACAAATCTTCATTCGATCGGAAGACTGCAAACAATGCCACGATCGGCACTATGAAGAATGGAAGGGCGCACGCGAGCAAACGCCGGATCTGAAGACGTTCGGCCGCGTCGATGCGGCGCTCTTGCATGGGACGTCGCTGGAGTCTCCGGTCTTCCGCACGGTATTGGGCCTCTGGTTGCAGACCGATCCGACGGCTGACGAGCGCCGCCGCTGTCTTGCCTGTCATGTGCCATCGACGACGGTGTTCCCTCAATATGTCGACAAAATTGTGGCACAGGTGTTAGCTGGTACGCCGCAAGTGGAGGGTATCGGCTGCGCCTCCTGCCATCTGATCAAACAGGTTGAGCAGACGCCCGACTCTCCGCCCTCGTTCAAGATCCAGCCGGGCAAGATGATCTACGGGCCCTACGCACATCCAGAGGAAAACCTCGTGCATCCTGCCATGCAGTCCGATCTATTCCGTGGCGCGAACTATTGTGCGTCCTGCCATTTCGATAAAGTGAAGGATGTGATGCAGAAGGATTTGGCTGGTGAGATCTTGCAGGGGACGATTTGCCAAGACTGCCATATGGAGCCCTCGACCGGCAGCTCCACTTCGAAGCGTGGCGCGATGACCCGTGCGATCGGCAGGCACTGGTTCCGTGGTGTGGTGGTATCCGGCACGATGCTGAAGAATCGAAATCTTCAGGCCGAGTGGATGCCCCGCGTGGACCTCGAGACCACCAAGTCTGCTTCTGCGGTGGAGGGGACGGCGCTGGTGAGAATCGGCAGCCTCCCGCACAGCTTTCCCGACGGCGATCCCGTGCTCAAACAGTTTTGTCTGATCCTGACTGCCAAGGATGCGCAGGGTACGGTGCTGAAGGAAGAGACCAAGCAGTTTGGCTTGCCCTACGACAAAATTCTCCGAGGTCCGATTCCTGATCCCTTCATCAAGGGGGGCCATACGCGGAAGGTCCCCTTCTCCCTTGCGATTCCGGCAGGGTCGACGGCTGCATCGATTGAAGTGGTGTTGAACTATGCGTTGATTCCGACGCCAGAACCGGCGCTCAAAGAAAAATACCTGGCGACGTTGGCGACCGATAAAGAGCGGGAGCGTGCGAAAAATATTTTCAATGAGTATACACAGCCTCGGCTGCTGACGTACCGGGCCAAAGCTCTTTAACCGAATGCTGAAAAAGAAGGCGGGGTCGCTGGGACAATCCCCGTGCTCGCGCAACGCGCGGCTTAGGAAAGCCCTCGTTGGACGCGCGCAGTTGGGATCATCCCAGCCACCCCTTGAAAGTGATAGTTCGCCTGCGGCCTTGCTGGACGGGCTTTTTGAGCATTCTTCTGGCAGTTTCCCTGTTGTCATGGACGTGCGGGCCGTTAACGCTGTAGTGTGCCAGAATGTTTCCTCCGTAGCCTGCGAAGAAGTTGAAGCAGGAGGGTAGGATGATAGTGCGAGACTCGATCGGTGCGAAGATTGGAATCTGCACGGCAATTGTGGCGGTGGCGTTGTGTCTTGCTCCTTGGTTCGACCGCGGTATCTTCGCGGAAGAAGTCGCGATGTCGCAGAGCACCATCGAACAGGCGTTCCCGACGTCGAGCAAGTGTAAACGGTGCCACGAGCGTGTGTTTGAAGAATGGGACACCTCTCCACTCTCGCGCTCGATCCATTCTCCGGCCTTCCGCGCGTCGCTCGATGCCTTCTTGTCTTCTCCGGCAGGAAAAGACAAAGCCCAGTGTTTTCGCTGCCATGCGCCGCACGTGCGCGAATTCCCTGCTCACGTCCAGCTCTTTATCAATCAGGCCAAGGCAGGCGACCCGTCGCTGGACGGGGTGGCCTGTGCGCAATGCCATTTGATCAAGCAGGTTGATCGGACAAAGCAGCCGCCCGAGCCCAAGTACGAACTCGAGAGCAAGATGATCTATGGTCCGTATAAGGCTGCTGTTCAGAACCGGGCACACCAGTCGATGGAGCTGGGGCTGTTTCAAAAGTCCGATCTCTGCCTCAATTGCCACCAGTCGGTCCCCTCGGCTATCGGCCTAGGCAAGACCAACGATTTACTGGGCAACTGGGATCAGAGCAAGGCCGTGAAGTCAGGCAAAGAGTGCCAGACCTGCCATATGCCGGAGCAGGTCGGCGAGTCGGCCAACGGGGAGAAGAAGCGGAAAACCGCCAACCATACTTTCCCTGGTCGTATCGGCAAGTTTCGCCAAGAAGCGGCCAAGCTGGACGTCACCACGACAATCGAGGGCGGGAAAACGACGATCACCGTGAAGGTGCAGAGTCTCGTTCCGCATAATCTGCCGACCACCCATCCGGCCTGGGCGACCGTGGTGTTGGATCTGGATATCAAAGGGAAGAATCTGAAGACCGTGTTTACCGACAAGCGCATCTATGGGCGGGTCTATCAGGATGCCAAGGGCCAGAAGACGAGCTTCGACTTTGAGGCGGTCAAAGTGCTTGAAGATACGGTCTTGAAGCCGGAAGAAACGCGCGTCGAGACCTTTACCTTCCCTACGCCGAAAGACACGAAGACGTTCGATGTGGAGGCGACGCTCAATTATGCGCCGATCACCGGCTCTCTTCCCTTCCTGCAGCGTGTTGAAGCCGAGTCCTCCAAGGGATCGCAAGACCCAGTCTTCCAGCCGATCGAGATCGTCAAGCACGTGGAGAATGTCGCGGTCACGAAGTGACATCGCTCGTGAAGCGTGAAGCGTTCTGGAATGGAGTTGCTGGTTTCTCGTTTCCGGTTTCATGTTGTCAGGAAACAACCTCTGAAAACTAGAAACATGAAACTAGAAACATGAAACACTTGAACGAAACACGCTTCACGGGTTATTAGTCGCAGACGATGCTGGAGCCGGGGGACTTCATTTTAAAGATCTGCACGGCGTTGTACATGCCCTTAGCCGGGTGGTTGAGGATGAGGCGGGAATTCGTGATGTGGGTGTCGAGCAATTCGTATTGCCCACCGCTGAAATAGATGTCGCAGTCGTCAATCGCACAGTTCTTGTACACGTGGTTGTCGAGCGACAGCTTCGCTTTGCGGAACTGTTGCCCCTCCACCAAAATATAATCCGGTGCGACGCCCATGAGCATGTCCTCCGCCGCGCACTATAGCAAGTCTCTTTTTCAACTGCAAACCGCCACGTAACTGGGACGCGGTCGTGATCGATTCAGCGTGGCAGGTTTGAGCCTGGTGTTGAGGCCGTCAAATTTGAATAGAATGTGCTCGAATCCCATGGCAGTGATTTCACGGCTCTCGTGGAGAGCCGTGGTCGCGCGCCGGACACTGGGGCTCATGGAACAGGGCGAGGGTTCCAAGGGGGTGCTCGTGGACCTGACCATGACCGTCACAGATTGAAATCGATGTGGGTTCGGCGGGATCTGTAGGTGCAAAGGGCAAAGGGCAAAGGGAATGGGGAGGCAGGGCTTGCCGGAGACAGACCGTCTTTTTCGCCTTCTCCATGGCGAAGATTGTTGCAGTGATCACGAACATGGGTTCCGATGGAATGGAGCTAAGGACTGGACATATTGTCGCGTGTTTTGAGAAGGGAACTGGTGAAAAAAGTGACATCCTTCTTGGGAACTCCTGCGGAATGGTGCTAGTATGGCCGCACATCGAACGGAATCCTTCTATGTCTGCCTCTCCCGATGAGTTGGTCCTTGTGGGTGTGACACCACCGATCGCGTTCCCACAACTCGTGCCGAGCCGCACCTGTCTACAGTGCGATGTCTGTTGTCGGTTCCCAGACCCCGATAGCGCCCTCCGCCCGTATTTCACCGAGAACGAAATCACCCAGGCCCTAGCTGGACACGTCGAGGCAACCGCCTTTCCCAATCGGCGAGGGTCACAAGTCATTCTGGTTCCCGCTCCCCATGGAGAGGGGTATCTCTGCCCAGCATTCGATGCGGCAACCTCAACCTGTCGCATCTACGAGCAGCGTCCGTTCGATTGTCAGCTCTATCCCCTGGCGCTCATGTGGGATGAGCGCCAGGACCAGGTGTTGTTGGGGTGGGATACGAAGTGCCCCTTCATGCGAGAAGAAATTCCGGAGGAGATTCAGCGACATGCCGACCAAGTGAGGGCCTTGCTCGATCGACCGGGCATCTGCGACCACATTGTCGCGCACCCTCGCCTCATCGGGAGGTTTCAAGAGGATGTCGTCGTGCTTACCCGCCTTCCGTGCCTCACAGAGGCCTTGGCTGGTCACTGGGGACCTGCGCCGCTGCATCGGTTTACGCTGGACGATATTCCACGCATGACGACGGCCTTGGATCGGTCGGGGTGCTGCCGCCCGCAGTCGCTCGCAGCCTATTCGTCGGTCTATCACTATATGTGGAATGGATTGCTGGCCTATTGGTGGATGGAGCTTCAAGGGACCTTGTGCCTCTTCGCACAATCTCCCGACGGCTGGTTCATGCCCCTGCCTCCGATCGGAGCCGGTTCGATCGACGAGCCTCTGTCGGTCGCGATGGGGCTGTTGCGCCGCTGGAACGGCGATTCGCCGGTCAGCCGAGTCGAGAACGTGTCCGCTCAGTTCGTGCCGGAGTTGGAACGGCTGGGATATCGTGTGACGCCCAAGGAACCGGACTATCTCTATCGTGCGGCGGACCTTGTATCTTTGGCGGGCGACCGGTATAAATCTCACCGTGCCCTGTGCAATCGATTCGAACGAGCGCAATCGTGTGAGCTGGATGCCTATCGGGTCAGCGACCGCCAGGACTGTCGCGCCCTCCTCGCGGAGTGGTCACGACAGAAGCAAGTGGGAGCGCTGGAGTCGTTCGGGGTGATGTTATTAGCCGATGCGGCGCCGGCGCACGAAGTCGTCTGGTCACAGGCGCCGTCCCTCGGACTTACGGGGAAGGTGGTCAGGATTCACGGTCGGCTCTGCGCCTATACGTTTGGCTATTGGTTGACGAAGACAACCTTCTGTGTCCTCTTAGAGGTTGCGGACCGTACCTATCCAGGCCTGGCGCAATATCTCTTTCGTGAGACCTGTCGGACGGTGCTGGCGGAAGGGGCCGAGTATATTAACGCGATGGATGATGCGGGCCTTGCAGGGCTGCGCGCATCGAAACAGGCCTATCGGCCCGCCATGCTGATTCCCAACTTCGTGGCCTCTCCGGCGCCTGAATCATGAAGACCTCAACGGCCATATCAGTCCACGATCCTCGCCGCTATCGGTGGCTGCCCTATTTCCTGATCGGCATCACCCTCTGTGCGATTCCGGTCGGTATCGTCCTGATTCGGTTCGTCGAACATCGCTTTGTAGAGGCGGCGGGAGAAGAACTTAAGCTGGCTGCGACCGAAGTGGCCGAGAAGCTGGATCGGATGCTGTTCGAACGCCGAGGCGATCTGATCACGTTGGCTCGAGTCGTGTCGTTGCGACCATCCGATCCGAAATATCTCTTCGAGTATCTGAAGTGGCTGAAGACGAACTACACCCCGGTCTACCAGTCGTTCGCAGCTACGGACGTTCAGGGTAGGGTTCTGGCGGCGACAGAGCCCTCGTTGATCGGACGCGATTATAGCCGTAGCGCATCGTTTATCGCCGCGCGTGCGACACGTCGGCTCGACATTGCCGACGTTGAGGGGCTGGAAGTGGAGGAGAGTGACGTCGGCACGATTGTTTTTACGGCTCCGATTCTCGATGCGCAAGATACGTTCCAGGGTGTTGTGGTTTCGCGGGTAGGAGTTCCATTTTTGGAGCAGGTGACCACTGGAACTGTTCGTTCAATTGAAGCTCGACCAGGAGCGCGCGGGCGAGTTGAATATCAAATGTTGACAAGGCAGGGCAAGGTGTTTGTCGATTCGTATCGGTCTCACGGAAGGGGCATCAATCTTAAAGAGCTCGGGCTCCCTTCGGTGCTGCGGAGCGAGTCCGGTGTACCGGGGTTTATCGAGGAAGAGCATCTGCACCGACATGTTCAGGTGGTGACCGGCTATGCGCAGACCAAAGGATTCGGAGGATTTCCTGGGCTGAAGTGGTCGATCCTCGTGCGAATGGATCGAGGGGACATCCTGGCGCCGATTCATGACTACTTCTGGAAAGTCGGGATCGTAGGTGGGCTGGTCTGGATTTCCATTATGGGGTTGTTGCTGTGGGCTACGACACGATTGCGCACAGAATATCGGCAGGCACAACAGGAAAGTGCCTGGGCGAAAGCCGCTGAAGCTTCGTTGCTCCAGAGCCAGGAGCGAAATCGGGTGATCGTCGATACCGCGTTTGACGGGGTGATCACCATCGATTCGACCGGGATTGTGACCGATTGGAATGCGCAGGCCACGGCGATTTTCGGGTGGCCCAGAGAGGACGCGCTGGGGCGGGCTCTTTCCGAGACCATCATACCTGAGCGGCATCGTCAGGCGTACGAGCATGGCCTCCGTGAATTTCTTCGAACAGGGGTCGGAACGATCTTGAACCGTCGGATTGAAGTTGTCGCCCGACATCGGGACGGGCGGGAGTTTCCCGTTGAGCTGGCCGTGTCGCCGGCAAAAATCGGGGAGGCGTACATCTTCAGTGCCTTTATCAGGGACATCACCGAACGCCGCCGGGCTGAACGGCGTCTCGTTTCTCAGTATGCCGTGACCCGAGCGCTCTCCGAGTCGAGGACCTTGGCAGAGGCGGTTCCGAAAGTCCTCCAGGCCGTCGGGGAGACACTGGAATGGGATCTGTGCCTGTTCTGGCAGGTGGACAAGGTGGGCGGGGTGCTACGTTGTTTGGATCTGTGGAGTGCCCCCTCCGTGCCGGACGACCCCTTTATCCAAGCCACGTGGCAGCGTGTGCTGACACGCGGCCAGGGTTTGCCTGGTGGTATTTGGGCCAGTGGCAAGTCAGCGTGGGTGACGGATGTCGTGACGGGTAGTAATTCTTCTCATGGAGAGCAGGCTCAACAGGGTGGGTTCCACGGGACATTTGGATTTCCTATTCTCGTCGGGAGTGAGATCGAGGCTGTCATCGAATTTTGCAGCCGTGAGGTGCGGCAGCCGGATAACGAGTTGTTGAAGATGCTGGAAGACGTCGGTCTCAAGATCGGTCATTTTGGCGAGAGGGTTCGAACGGAGGAGGTGTTACGGGAAACCGAAGCGCAATTGCGACAGGCGCAGAGGATGGAGGCGGTGGGGCGATTGGCCGGCGGCATGGCGCACGATTTCAATAATCTCCTCACGGTGATTCGAGGGTACAGCGACTTGCTCCTCAGCCGCTTGGGATCCACCGATGCGATGCGGAAAGATACGGAAGAGATCAAGAAGGCGGCGGACCGGGCCACCGGGCTGACCCGTCAATTGCTGGCGTTCAGCCGCCGTCAGTTCGTTGAGACGAAAGTCTTCGATCTCAATGCCCTCGTGGCCAATATGGACGGCATGCTGCGGCGTCTTATCGGTGAAGATATGGTTGAACTCAGCACCGAACTCGATGCGTCGACCGGCGCCATCAAAGCGGATCCTGGACAGGTTGAGCAGGTCATCATGAACCTGGTGGTCAATGCGCGTGATGCGATGCCCAAGGGCGGGCGCCTGGCGGTCGCAACCAGGAATGTGACGATTGGGGAAGAGGTGGACCTTGATGCCGTGGGGGTGCCGTCGGGATCCTATGTGCTGCTGGTGGTTCGTGATAACGGCCATGGGATGGATGCTGAGATCCGGTCGCATGTGTTCGAACCGTTCTTTACGACAAAGGAGACAGGGAGAGGGACGGGATTGGGGCTTTCAACCGTCTATGGCATTGTGAAGCAGAGTGAGGCACACATCACGGTGGAGAGTGCTCCTGGTCTGGGCGCGACATTCCGGATCTACTTCCCAAGGGTCGAACAGGCGGCACCGGAGATGGTGGCGGGTGCTGACGCCGCAAGGGACTCGATACCTGGCCATGAAACGATCCTCTTGGTCGAGGACGAGCCGGCGGTCCGCGGTCTCGTATACGAGACGTTGCGGCTCCAGGGCTATACGGTGCTGGCGGCGCGCCACGGCATCGAAGCCCTTCTGACCAGCGCCAAATACGGGGGACCCATCCATCTGTTGTTGACGGATGTGATCATGCCGCAGATGAGCGGGCCTGAAGTCGCAGAAAAGATCTTGACCATTCGACCAGCGATAAAAGTGCTCTACATGTCGGGGTATCCGGACCATCCGGTGTTCGACCAAGGCGGCATGAGCCGCCAGACCGGGTTTCTGCAGAAGCCCTTCTCGCCTCTCGTGCTGGCGCAAAAAGTGCGCGAAGTGCTGGACGCGGTGAACGTCGCGTAACCCGCACGTCTGAGACAAGTCTGGTCTGTCTGGCTCATCTGGTTAGTTCCGTTCAACCAAACAGACGAGACAGACCTCATAGACCAGACAGACCGGCGGACTGTTTCAGCCTCCTGCCAATCGCTTGATCTTCAACCTCAGTTCCGTTTATCGTGCTGCACCGAACCAGATAAACCAAATAGACCAGACAGACGAGATAGACCAAACAGGCCAGAAAGACCAGGGTGATGCAGCAGGGACGCGAACTCGACATCGGGGACTATCGAATCACGCAGGAGCCGTTCTACGCGGAGGTCTGTGGCGAGATCGGGTTGTTCACGATCGCCGCGAACAGCAAGATGCCGGTCATGCTCAAGGGGCCGACCGGGTGCGGCAAGACCCGATTCGTCCAGCATATGGCCTACAAGCTTGGCCGTCCGTTGATCACGGTGGCCTGTCACGAGGATCTCACCGCCTCCGATCTTGTGGGGCGGTATCTGCTCAAGGGGCAAGAGACCGTCTGGGCCGATGGGCCGTTGACGCTCGGCGTCAAGCATGGCGCGATCGTCTATTTGGATGAAATCGTCGAGGCGCGGAAAGACACGACAGTCATCATCCATCCCTTGAGCGACGATCGCCGTTTTCTGCCGATTGAAAAGAAGGGCCAGATCCTCGAAGCGGCCGACGACTTTCTCCTGGTGATTTCCTATAATCCCGGGTATCAGAGTGTGCTCAAGGATCTGAAGCAAAGCACGAAGCAGCGCTTTATGGCGATTGAGTTCGACTATCCGGCGCCTGACATTGAAACCACCGTGGTCGAGCGGGAGGCGGGGATCAGCCGTGAGCTTGCGGCGAGCCTGGTGAAACTCGGCGGAAAGGTGCGGAACCTCAAGAACCATGGTCTCGAAGAGGGGGTCAGCACCAGATTGTTGATCTATGCCGGGACACTCATCAGGCAAGGCGTGGCAACCAACCGGGCTTGCGACGTGGCGATTGCCCGCCCAATCACCGACGATCCCGATATGCAGCGCAGTATTCTGGAATTGGTGAAGGCCATCTTCTGATTCCCCGCCGCTGATGCATGCGCTGATGGTGCAGGACACCAAAGATGGAGCGATCCTGACCGTTCATATCCAACCGAAAGCTTCCACAACAGAGTGCGTAGGCATTCATGGCGATGCGATTAAAATCCGAATAGCCGCTCCTCCGGTCGATGGTGCAGCCAACGACGCATTGATCCGATTTTTAGCTCGCCGATTATCGATTCCCCTTATCTCGGTGCAGGTCCAATCCGGTGCGAGTGGTCGGCATAAACGTGTGCTGGTGAAAGGGGTCACGGCGCAGTTGGTGCTGGATCGCTTGAATCTCGGAGATCGGAAAGGATCGGTGAAGCCATGAGATACAGAGGCCTGTTCATCACCTGGGGATCGCTAATTCTCGTCGCCTGTTCGACGGCGCATCCTGTTCTGTATCCCAATGAACATATGCAGTCGGTTGGGAAAGAGATCGCGGGGCAAGGTATCGAAGACTGTAAGAAGTTGGCAGAGTCGGCAGGGGCTGAAGAAGGCAGTGGGAAGGCCGGTCGTGTGGCGACCGGCACCGTCGTGGGTGGCGGAGTCGGCGCGGCAGCGGGAGCGGTCGGCGGCGCCATCACAGGCGCGGTAGTCCGTGGTTCGATGATCGGAGCAGCGACCGGGGCTGTGTGGGGCCTGTTGACCGGGTTGTACCACGTCGTCGCCGGCCCATCGCAACCGAATCAGGCCTACACGAATTTTGTGAATCGATGTCTGCAAGAAAAGGGGTATGAGGTGACAGGATGGCAATAAGAATGGGTCGGGACGGAGGGGGGACCTCTGTGCTCGCGGAACAGAAGTGGGGCTGGAGCCTGATGATCTTCTGTGCTCGCGCAACGCGCGGCCTCAGAAGGCCCTCGTTGGACGCGCGCAGTGGAAGATCAATCAGGCCCCATCCCCGGAAAGCGAACGAGCAAGCTTGGAGGGATCATATATATTGTTCGACGCGCGCACTTGAGGTCACCCCCGTCCATCCCGTTACGAGATGGAGGGAAGTGGGTGAGTAAGAAAGGGACGCGCAGTGAAGCCCAACCGAGCCATTCCACGATGAGAAAGGGATATCCCTCCCGTGACTGGGGGGAGGCGTGGAAGAAGGTTTGCCAATCCATCTACCAAATTGTTCTGGCTGTAACGGTCTTGAGTCTTATGGCCTGTGCGGGGCCGGGGCCGTTGTTGAAGTCGAATGCGAAGTTCCAGCTGCAGGGACGGGAGATGGCGAAGCTTGAAGTGATCATGTGTCAACAGAAAGCCGAGGCAGCCGGGTTGAAGCCAGGCGCCAGTAGCCGAAGTGGCAACATGGCGACTGGAGCAGGGCTTGGTCTGATCAGTGGCGCCGCAGTAGGGGCATCGAGTGGACTCATCGGTGGATTGCCTGGTGTGACGATTGGGGCGGCAGCAGGCGGTGCACTTGGCCTCATCATCGGGTCAGTGGGCGGCGCCTACAGGCCGCTCGATCCTGACCCAGCGTACTCCGATGCGGTGGTGAGGTGTTTGATTGAGAAGGGGTATGAGGTGAGGGGCTGGCAATGAGGAGAGCCCTCCTTGCTCGCGCAACGCGCGGTCGCGGACTCCCCTCGTTGGACGCGCGCAGTTGAGGGCTCCTCCTCCCTGCCAGCCTGGGAGTGTGAAAGAGGTAGGATTGAAAGATAGTCGCCTGAGGCAGGCGCGTGAGACGAGCGGGCAAGGGGGGACCTCTGTGCTCGCGGAACAGAGGAGGGGATGGAGGCTGATGATCTTCTGTGCTCGCGCAACGCGCGGCCTGAGAAGGCCCTCGTTGGACGCGCGCAGTGGAAGATCAATCAGCCCCCATCCCCTGGAAAGCTAACAAGCAAGCTTGGAGGGAGCATGTAAATCGTTCGACGCGCGCACTTGAGGTCACCCCCGTCCATCCCGCCACGAGGTGGGAGGAGGAAAAGATAAGTCAAAAAGATTTTGTTGGAGTCGCAGTAAAGGCGAGGTAGGCGGCCAGTTTTCTTGCTCGCGGAACAGAGGAGGGGATGGAGCCTGATGATCTTCTGTGCTCGCGCAACGCGCGGCCTCTGAAGGCCCTCGCCCGGGTTAATGGCACGTCTCGGCGTGCCAGTGGGTGGGCGGGTGAGAAAGTTGCGCGCAGTAGAAGATCAATCAGCCCCCATCCCTAGAGAGATAACGAGCAAGCTTGGAAGGATCAATTAGATGATGATGTTCGGTCGATGCGCGCAGTAGAAACTGATCCGCCTACCTACCACGAATCTACAGCCGAAATGCCCCCATGCCAAACCCTATCAGGTGAAGCAGATTCGCCAGGTGATTCTTCAGCATAAGTTGGGAGGTGATGTGAATGAGTAAGTATGAAGTGATCATCTATTGGAGTAAGGACGATCAGGCATTTATCGCCGAAGTGCCTGAATTGCCGGGCTGTGCAGCAGATGGGGCCACATACCAAGAAGCGCGGGCGAACGTGGAAACCATAATTCAGGAATGGATCGAGACCGCGAAAGACCTCGGCCGCCCTATTCCTGAACCAAAAGGGCGTTTAGCCTTTGCGTGAGCAAATAGGAAAGGGATTCTGTGGAACCATTTCCTGCTTCAGGGTCACTTTGCTTCATCAATCTGACTTAATCCCATCTCGCGAGACCAATGCCACACCTCTTCCCAGGAAAATCCCGCTTCGAGGAGCAGGACCACACAGTCCGCTGAAATCGTATTGGGTCGACATCTCTTACGGGCGGTCTCAAACTCCAGTCTCGGCATCCTTCCGTCATTCATCACCTCAAGATCATCCCGAGTGGTCACTATCATCTTGTGCAATTGTTTCAGTGCCTGATCCCGCGTCGTCGGCTTTATCGCCTTCGTTTCTTTCGTCTTCGTCGCCCGCACTGAACAGCAAGCGACAATGTCGTTTCTTCTATCTATCACGGTCTGCCGATTTAGCGCTGCCGGTTCCGTGGCCCATCGCACTACTTCATCCCGATCAAATCACGCCCTAAACATTAGGGCGATACACGCTTCTGACACGACGCGGATATCACAGTTCTTGTCCGCAGTAGCCCAATCCATCGGGGCCACCTGGAAATAATCAAATTCTGTCATGCGAGTTCTTGCCAGATCCTGAGCTTCAAAGACCTTACTCTTCGCTTTCTGCTGAGCCTGGCGCTCCTCCATCCGCCTTGCATCCACCGCCGCCTCTGCAGCCTCCTTCGCCTTCTTGGCTTTCGCTGCGCTTATCTCGTTTACCTTCATCTGCTGCTCCCACGCCGCACGGCGCGCATCATTCCGCAGCCTATCTTGCCGCAGGATCTCACTGTGAGGGACACCGGCATCCTGTAGTTCTTCGATACAGGTTTCATTCAACAGAGACTTAGCGCACGCGGAGCTATTGAAAAAACTTTCCGGATCAAATGCGAATCGCCGCTCAAGCTCATTCAGCCGGTTGATATCGTCCATATCCTCCTGCGTCACCCCGAACCACTGTTTCTCTCCCCGGTGATGAAACGTGGCCTCCTCGATCTCCTTCGGCGTGAAGACATGATTGGTGAATTGTCTGACCTTGTTATACAGCGGCGAGGACGGGAACTCGTGCGATAGACGGGAACCCAGTGGGACCGGGCGTATCTTCTTTTTCTGTCGCTCGGCAACGACCGCCTGCATCACTTCCTCCGGATCCACCCGCCCCCTGAGTTCAACATGAATGACCAGGCTCCCGTCGTCAAACCGCGTACTCACCTGCTTCTCGACGACGGTGATAACGCCGGCGGTATAGCTCCGAATCTCGTCTTTCACGATCGCCAGACCCTTGGCGACGGTCATACTGTCCACATACGTCGCCACCTGTTCCAATACGTCATGCTTCGCCGCCTCGGTGGCCAGGCGCACCGCCTCCTGCTTGGTCTCATAGTCTCCCATCCGGTATTCCCCCACGCCGCTGACGATCTGCATAGCCGCCAGCATCGGACTTGCTGCGCCGACGACGATAAGCACGAGGGCGATCGCTGCGTAGTGTCGTGTCTTCATGTGTAGTTCACCCTTTTCGGTTCGTAGACGGGTCGCACCATTACACCTTTTCTTTGCCGGAAATTCCGCTTAATCAACGCTCGCTCTTGTCGGTTCAACCGGAGGAACGATAGCAACAACGCTCTGCGTCGAAAACAGAAGCGTGCCTGTGGCTGTCTTCAGCTCTTTGCTGCATGTCTCAATGCGGTAATGCTGGTTCTTTCGGATAAACGCCTGTACCCATGGATGGTTATCTCGATAAAATACCGTCTCCTCAGCACACCGCACGAGTAAAGTATTAATTTTCACTACGTCCCCGTGACCGATGTTGCGGTTGAGACACGTGAACTTGGAAAACGTGAAGTCTATCTGAGTTCTGTCACGCGATATGTCTGGCTTGATCCGAACTGCGAGATTAGGTGCCAAGGCGACAATCTTATTCAGCACACGTGGATCACTTGTCTTCTCTATGGCAATGGGAAAGTCGCTTGTAAAGAATGGACTATCCTTAAAATCGTTCTGAAGAATTTCCCATTCGCAATTCCCAAAGATATCGATGAAGTTCAGGATAGAAGTAATCCCGATCGACTGGGGATACTTGGGATCAATCGTGAACTCGACACTTCCGTCACGCAGAAGATCAGTAAGACTTGCACCGCCTAGCACGGCGGGAGGGGGAGGGAAAGCGCCCTGAGCATCCATCATGACAGCTTCATGTTCGACCATGCGCTTTAACGGCATAGATTGAATGCGCATGCCCGCCGGCGAACAAGTAACGACATAGGCGACGAACCCAGCAATTGTGTATATGCAGTTGCTATCGACTTTCCCAGCAGTCAGTTTTTCAAGAGCTGGATTGTAATTCGGTTCAATTGTCTTCAAGAAGTCTTCAATCACTCGATCCTTGAGCAAATATGAGTTTGTGCTGCCGTCCATAACTCTACAGACAGACTCTGAATTTGGGGTAAAAGCTTTAAGGTCCGCTTTGCGGGTCGCACACATGCGATTGCCCAAAGCAGGCGAATAGAATTTCCTAAGATGTACTTGCGAGACGTAATGATCGAGAGGCATAACGGTTTGAATTAAAAAGAGGTATAAGAATGGGAACCTTCTGAACTCTTTAGATCGCCAGGCCATCGGCTGGCACAAGAAAACCAGAATGTCCCCCTAATTCCCATTCGGTGCAGCGCCCTGTAGGGCAGAGACCAGGTCACAGGGACCAGTGAGAGGGAGCTAATGGAAACTTTCCGGATAAAGTCCCCAAATGAAAAACAACCACATCGGTAACGCATTGTTTTACTCTGCTGGGCAGTGGGGTCTTTTGCTGGGTGAAGATTGTTCCTTGCAGAAAGAATCGTTTTTTTCCGCTCGGATGAAATTTCTTTATACAGTACTGAAGTTGCCTAACACTCGTGACCGCTTTCGTGCCAGGAAACGATGATTCCATGAACTTTGCCACGTTACGTGCAGCAAGAACAATATCCTCCTCATAGCCGTCATCGATGTAGTGGCGGCGATAGCTATCCGATATGCGTTTGGCGAACTCCTCAATCGTTGTACCTTCTGAAGCGTTGTACTGTACCGCTGTAACAGCGCACATGTTGAACACATGTTGCGGCATGTAGCTGGCCATTGATGGATGCCTTCTAACTATTAAGATAGCTATGGGGGGCAGGTTGTTCAGGTTTCATCGGTAAAGTTAGGCCGCCCGTCGGAACCTGTCAAGCTCTGCTGTGGTTGGTGTCAAGCCACGCTCCCATCGATTTGAAAGAGAGGCTTTGGAAGAAGGCAGCTTCAGCAAAGGTTGGTTTTGCAGTCGGTCACTACGAGGTTTGTGAGTTTTTCACCCGCGTCGAGTTCGATGGCCAGCCAGGCTAGGCCTATCAGGCGTTCTTCTTTGCGTGTTCCTGCTCCCTCGTCAATCAGACTGACGATGTAGTAACGGCCTGCTGGGATTTTGGTGAACCAGAAATGTCCTGTCGGGTTGGCTCTGGTTGTGCGGAGGTAGGGAGTCAGGCGTTTTTCTGTCTGGAGCCTGGTCAGCGCTTCCTGTGGGCAGTCGGTTGGAGGCCGTGGAGTGGCTGCGGTTTCGGATGAGGCTGGGGCTTCTGTTGCTGAACAGGATGTGGTTCTGACGTTGTGGTCGAACCAATAACGGGTGTAGGGGGTGATGGGGATGAGATGGATTGGAGCGCCGGCTTGGGTGATGGCTTTCCCGGAGGGGGATGCAAGGAATGCTTGCCCGGTCAGGGTGCTCCGCCCCTTTTGTTTGTAGGGGAAGAGGTCTTTATCGTTAAAGACTGGCGGTTGAGGTGTCTTGGCGGAAGACACATTGCCAGGCTCGGCGGCCCGCACTTGGTTTGACCAGAGGATTCCAAATAGGAGTAGGAGGACTGCGGCGCACAGAAGTCGGTTGCGCAATGGCATGGCGGTTATGAACTGGGTGAGGGCAATTCGGGTGTTTCGCCCAAGTGCATCGGCGCCGTCACGGCCTTGTGCTTGAGCGCTCTGCCCTTATCTGGTGTTGGGTCGGTGACGAGACCGTAGACCTCGCGGCCTTCGTGGCCTTCCGGCAAATATTCCGTGATCGGCAGGCCGTCTTCCCGCACAAATAACAGGCAGTGGCAGTATTTGTAGATCTGCATCTCGTCGCAGGCGCACATCCAGCGGCGGAGTTTGGCTTCTGCCTGTTTATCCTTGTAGAAGTTGCAGGGGCAAAGGGGTTTGCCCAATTCGTCGATGTGCATCGCGAGGCCCTTGACTACGGCTTCGGTCACGGCGGGCATGGGATGCATAGAAGTTCCGCTCTTCTCCGCAAAACCCGTCACAAACTTCCGCATTTTTTCGAGACTCTCTTGTCTAGGCTCTGCCATTGCAACTCCTTTCGCAGGATGCTGAAAAAGTCGCTCTTCTCACCCGCCCAACCCCGGCGCGCCGAGACGCGCCTATTCCCATGCGTCGTTCTCGCATCGCTCAGAGGCTCAACGTACCGAAGCGTACGCCTCTCCTCCTCGCTCGCTGCGGCCTTGCTGGTCAGCCTTTTTGAGCATCCTGAGCTATCGTGGCATCAGTACCATTCTGCGATATTTCTTCGGTGTTTACCGTATGAGCCGAGTTTCCCGTAGCTGTTGGTAAAAGACATTGAGCGAGGGGCTAGAGAACAACCCACGCCGCTGGTGCGTAGTTTACAAGCGCGAGAGCGTCCTTTACAATCAACCCTTTGCCACCGATTCCATAGGATTGGATCGAGAATCGCGATGTCGGATTCCCATACGCAATTGATTGCCAAATTGGCGGAAGAGCTGGGGCCTGCTACGGCCCAGCATCTGGTCTCATGCCTTGCCGAGGCTGCCGAGAAATCGAACGAGGTAGAAGGTGTCTTACTGCTCCTGGATGAATTGACGGAGGTTTCGCCGAAGGTTGCCTGTGCAGCGATTGAATCATTTCCCGATCTGGAACAGCGGGGTCGGCTCAGCGATGCGGTGGCCTGGCTGGATCTGGGGATTGCATTGGCCGAATCGTCCGGTGCGATCGGGCTGAAGTATTTCAAAGAGAGCCCGCTGGTGCTGGGGTTGATCGAGCAGCCATCGGTTCGGTCGTCGATGCTGAACACCGCGTTGGAACTGGCCGAACAGGATGCGAACGTCGCGCTGGAGTTTCTCCGCGTGGCACCGGACGTGGTGACAGTCATTTCGCCGGATCAGCTGGGAGCGTGGTTGGACATCGGGTGTGAACTGACGAAGGTCGATTTTGTCGTCGCGTTGGAGTACATCCGCCAAATTCCTGCAGTCGCTCGCGTGTTGCCGATCCAGGAGGCCAGGGCCTGGACGACATTTGGGTTGAATCTGATTTCCCAGAATAGTTTCGGCAAGACGGACTATTTCGGGACCATTGAATTTCTCCGTACCAGTCCGCTCATCCTCGGCGATCTTGACGACCAATCGGTCAGGGCCAAGGTCGTCATGGTTGGGTCGTTGCTGGCGGAACGCGATGCCAGAGCCGGCATTGCCTGGTTATCGGAGTCGCCACGCCTGTTGCGTGCTGTGCAGAATGAAGGATGGCGGCTGAAAATATTGCAGTACGGGGCCTTGGTAGCAGAGCGTGACGCGGACACGGCACTGGCCTATTTGCGGCGCGCACCTGAGTTGGTGTGTGCGATCGGCGAGTCTGCTGAGGCGATTGCTCGCTTCGAGGCCTGGTTTACCGCTGGGATGGAAGTTCTGGCCTACAGTGTTGAAGGAGCCAGGGCCTACTTTGCTCTGGAATCGCAGAATGCGCTGACGTCGGTAGAAGCGGCCTTAAGTGGTGTGCCGCTTCGGCACGTGGCCCGTACCGTGAAGCTCTTCGTGCAAGGGCTCTGCGGAACGGACCTCACGATTCAGGCCCTCCCCGATTCGCTGAGCCAGGAGGGGTCTGTGCGGGCGACGGTCAGCCAGGACGGGCGGACCATCTCTCTGCCGTCGCTTCTCCGTCGCTACCCCACGGCCGAGGAGAATCGGCGTTTGTACCTGGTGATGGCAGCTCACGAAGCAGGGCACGTGGAGTTTGGAACGTACCGGCTGACCCTTGAGCCGCTTGCGGATTTGGTGATGGCCCTGCGCCAGAGATATGGCTCGGGCTCGGTGAGACAGTTTGAGCCGGACAGTCTGGGGGCGCTGTTTCGCCTGTATCCCCATCCGGGACTGATCCAGGACTTGTGGATGCTCGTGGAAGATGCGCGGGTGGAGTTCCTGCTGCAGCGAGAGTACCCGGGGCTCCAGCGTGACCTCCAGCGATTCGCGCGGGAGGCCATCACGACCAGGTCGCTGACACATGGGCTGACGGTCAAAGAACTCGTCGTCGATCAACTGCTCCAACTCTCGACCGCGGCCTCGCAGTCTATTGCCATTCACGAAGCCATTACAGACGAGATCGCCATCCTCTGGCCGATGTGCCAGGCGATGTTGACCCCCACGGCGACGGCGGAAGAGGCTGTGCGTCTGGCCCATGCGCTGTATGTGCGGCTCGAAGAGCTGTTGGCGCCGAAGGGGGCGATGATCCAGGCTGATCAGGTCGATGATGCGTCAGAGGAGCTGGGTGTGGGCCCATCAGCGTCCGAACAGACAGGTGAAGAGTACCGTCCCGTGACCAACTGGGTCTATCGCGGGGCGATGAATCCCGAATTCATTCGTCAGCATGATCGGGACGAACAGGCATCGGACGATCAGAAGCAATCAGAGGACATCGACCGAATGGCGAGCGCCGCTGGCGGGGCACAGGAATCGTCAGCGCAGGGTCAACGGAATCGAGAGGGGACGCGCAGGGAGACCGAGGGTGATCGGCTTGCGGGAGGGCGGCAGTTGCCTTCACATGTGGAAGAACTCTTGGCCTTGAAAGTCGAACAGCCGGCGCCGTCTGATCGTGCCGTACCTGGCGATCGCACGGTGCGCTATCCCGAATGGGATCAGGGGATCGATGACTATCGCCTCAACTGGTGTCGCGTCGTCGAGCGTGCTGCGGAGGAGGGGAGCGGGGACATCGTGGGTACTACGTTGAGCGCGCATGGGAGCAAGGTCTCGGCCCTTCGGCGGTTGTTTGAAAGTCTGCGTCCGCCAGGGTTGCGGCGCGTGCCTGGCCAAGCCGATGGCGACGATCTCGATGTGGATGCGGCGGTCCGTATGCGCGCGGAGTTGGCGGCAGGGGCGGGCCTCTCGGACCGGATCTATATCAGGCGGGAGAGAAAAGAGCGGGATGTCGCAGCCGCGTTTCTGGTCGACGTGAGTGGGTCAACCAGTCGTCAACTGGACAGCGGCCGTCGCGTGATCGATCTGGAAAAAGAGGGGCTGGTGCTCTTGTGTGAAGCGCTTGAAGCGGTCGGAGACCAGTATGCGCTCTACGGCTATTCGGGCCAGGGCCGTGAACAGGTGGATTTTCTGGTGATCAAGGATTTTGACGATCGATTGGGTGGAAAGGCGGCACAACGTTTGGGCGGGCTGGCTCCGATGCGCCAAAACCGTGATGGAGCGGCCATCCGTCATGCGACTGCCAAATTGCTGGCGCAAGAGGTGCAGACGCGGCTGCTCATCCTCATCAGCGATGGACGTCCACTCGACGACGGATATAAAGATGCGTATTCGTTGGAAGACACCAAGGCGGCGTTACGAGAGGCGCGTCAGCGGGGGCTGCATCCGTTTTGTATCACGATCGATCGGGAGGCCGATGCCTATGTCCAAAGAATGTACGGGGACGTGCGGTTCGCGGTCATCGATCATCTCGAAGCCCTGCCGATGCGATTGCCGAGGATCTATCAACGGCTGACGACGTGAGACGTGAAAGATAAGAAGTGAGAAGTGGGAGAAGAGGCACGCAGCAATCTGGAACCAAACATTTCACGTTTAACGTTTCACCTTTTACGAGAGACGGAACATGACTACCGAAACTGAACGGCCAACCGTGCCTCCTTGGTTGCACAAACTGTTTACGGGGCATCAATATCCCTATGTTCGTAGGCTGGCGAAGTTTGCACAGCCCTTCAAGCCGGGAGAGGATCGCCAGGAGCCGACAAAGGAGATGATCGAGGCCAAGTTTTGGGAGGTCTATCCCCGTTGTTGGGCCAAGATTCTTCAAGAAGTCAAAGTGGGGATGATCGTGGTCTTTCACGACCTCGGGGAGTATCCGGCTGGAGGGTATCAGGATTTGGTCGATGATCCGGATGCCTTTCTGGCAAAGACCTATGGCAAGAAGAAGATTAAAGTCAATTTCTACGACGGGGACAATTTCGTCTGCACGATCAATTTTAAAGTTGCAGGCTGGACGGAACATGAACACTGAGGAGTTCTGGGTTCTGAATTATGAGTTCTGAGTTTCGGAGTGCATGGGAATAATTCAGAACTCAACACTCATAACTCAGAACTGGACCGGAGGAAGCATGGGGAGACCGAAAATCACGGTGGTGGGCGCGGGGAATGTCGGAGGCACGACGGCGCAACGGTTGGCTGAGAGGGACGAGTACGAAGTGGTGCTGGTCGATATTGTCAAGGGCGTCCCCCAAGGCAAGGCTCTCGACATCACGCAGGCCGGGCCGATCTGCGGCTATAGTACCCGAGTGGTGGGTACGAACGGCTATGATGAAACGGCCGGCTCGTCGGTGGCGGTGATCACCTCAGGGATTCCTCGTAAGCCTGGGATGAGTCGTGACGAGTTGTTGACCACGAATGCGAAGATCGTGAAGTCGGTCGTCTCGGAGCTGGTGTCGCGATCGCCCAACGTCATTTTGATTCTGGTCACCAACCCGCTGGATGCCATGGTCCATGTGGCGCGTCGGGTGAGCGGATTGCCGAAGTCGCGGGTATTAGGTATGGCGGGAGTGCTCGATTCCGCCCGTATGCGTGCCTTCATCGCTGCTGAATTGAGTGTGTCGGGTTCCGACGTGGCTGCGATGGTCCTGGGTGGGCATGGCGATACCATGGTGCCGTTGTCACGGTATACGACGGTGAAGGGGAAGCCGGTTTCGGAGTTGATGTCGAAGGACCGGCTGGAGGCGGTTGTGAAGCGGACACGCGAGGGGGGCGCCGAAATCGTGGACCTATTAAAAACGGGGAGCGCATTCTATGCCCCATCGGCCTCGGTGGTCGATATGATTGAGGCGATCGTAAAGGACCAGAAGCGGGTGTTGCCCTGTGCGGTACTCTGCGAAGGCGAATATGGATTGCACGATGTCGTCGTCGGTGTGCCGGTCAAGCTGGGCCGAGGCGGGGGGGAGCAGGTGGTCGAATATGAGTTGACGGCGGAGGAGCACGCGGCATTGGCGACTTCTGCCGGCGCGGTGCGCGAGCTCTGTGCGGCCGTCGATCGATTAATGGCATAAGGTGAGTAGAGGATTAGGAGCCTCGCTTGACAAGAGACGCGGGCCTACAGTACAGACAGCAACGCAGCAATAGATTGAGCAGTACACTGAGCGAGGAGATACTATGAAATTTCTTGAGAGTCCGATGCAGACCATGGGCGTAGGATTTGCGCTCACGGTGGTCTTGATTATGGGGTATCTCGGTATGACCGGCACGGCGGTCGGTGATGCCGATTGGTTCGGGTTGCTGTTACGCTGGACCCATTTCTTGGCTGGGATCGTCTGGATCGGGTTGTTGTATTTCTTCAACCTGATCAATGCGGCGTTCTTGAAGAGCCTGGATGGCCCTACCAAGAACATCGTGATTCCCAAGTTGATGCCCGCCGCGCTGAATTGGTTCCGTCATGGCGCGACGGTCACGGTGCTGGCAGGAATTGTGTTGTACCTCTACATGTATCAAAGAGGTGGAAGCGGCGCAATCGCGCTGGGAATCGGAGGATTATTGGGCATCATCATGATGGCTAACGTTCACGCGGTTATTTGGCCGAACCAACGGAGAATTATTGCGGCGGTCACGGCAGCAGCCCAAGGGACCCCTGCGCCGGCGGAAATGGCCCAATGGGGTCGGACCGCGCTTCTTGCTTCCCGCGTCAACTTCATGTTGTCGATTCCCATGCTGCTCTTCATGGGAGCCGGCAGTCACCTCAGGTAGAGCGATATCTCCGTGCCGGCGGGTGTTTTCCGTCGGCACGTACTTATGGTCCTCCCTGTTTTCAACCGACGCGTTCTCGACAGTCTCCCCAGATGGCCTATGCGATCGGTCTCACATGGGGCAGTGGCCCTAAGTCGTTGAGATTCAGGACTATTATCGTGGCATTACCTTGACGAATACCAGCCAGACACCCTATAGTATCGCTCTATTCGTTGAGTGAAACTGGTAAGGAAGGATGCATGACGACTGCGACCGATCCACGAGTTCTTCAGACGCTCGATGGCGATCCCTGGGACATCGAGGCCTACCGGAAGATCGGAGGCTACGAGGCCTGGAAGAAATGCCTTAAAGAGCTGTCCGCGAACGATATCGTGAATGAGCTGAAAAAAGCCGGGCTCCGTGGGCGTGGGGGCGCGGGGTTTCCCACCGGTATCAAGTGGGAGAAGGTCCTGAATCATCGGGTGAAGGAACACTATTTCGTCTGTAATGCCGGCGAACATGAGCCAGGGACGTTTAAAGATCGTTACTTACTCAAGCAGGCGCCACACCAGCTTATCGAAGGCTGCCTCATTGCGGCCTACACGGTCCAGGCAAAGGCGGCGTTTATCTATGTGAATCATGAGTATCACGAAGAGCGGGAGAATCTGAAGAAAGCCTTGGCGCAGGCGAAGGCTCAAGGGTTCTTGGGCAACAATATCCTGGGAAGTGGTGTGGATCTTGACCTACAAGTCTTTGAAGGCCATGGAACCTATGTGGCTGGTGAAGAAACAGCGATGCTCGAATCCATGCAAGGGCGTCCGGCGATGCCGAGACAGAAGCCTCCGTTCTACCCGACAGACTTCGGTCTTTATGGGAAGCCGACGCTGGTCAATAATGTTGAAACCTTGTGCAACATTCCACGAATCCTCCTGAAAGGCGTGGCGTGGTTCACGGAGGTTGGTACTGAAAAGTGCCCAGGCACGATGATGTTTTCCCTGAGCGGCGCCGTGAATCGTCCTGGTGTGTACGAGATGCCGATGGGTACGACAATCCGGGAGCTCGTGGACAGGTGCGGTGGAGGAGTGCCGGGTGGGCGCAAGATCAAGGCGGTATTCCCCGGCGGACCGGCGTTTTCGATGGTTACCGCGGACCAGCTCGACCTGACGATGGATTTCGATTCATTGAAGAAAGCCGGCACGGGGCTTGGGTCGGCTGGTGTGATCGTGGTCGATGATGCAACGTGTATGGTGGCGCTGACGCTCAAGTTCTCCAATTTCTTCAAGGCCGAGAGCTGTGGACAGTGCCCACCCTGTCGAATGGGGACCATCAATCTCGCCGCGCTGATGACCAAGATCGAGCAGGGAGAGGGGACGGAGAAGGATATGGAAAGTCTTCTCCAGCTCTGTGGATTTGTGAAGGGGACCGGCTATTGTACGCTGGTGACTGGGGCTGCCGTATTGGTTCAGAGCAGCATGAAGTTGTTCCGTCACGAGTTTGAGGAACATATCCGATTGCATCGCTGTTCCTATCAGCCGGTGGCGGCCGGCGCCACGGTCTATTGAGGAGAGAGTTGAGATGCCACGTGTGACGTTCCTTCTTCCCGAAGGCAGAAGTGGAGAGATTGAGGTCAATACGTCTTTGTTAGAGGCGTCGAAGCTGCTCGGGTGTAGACTGAACAACGATTGTGGCGGGAACGCCTCCTGCACCACCTGTCGGGTCGAAGTGCAGATGGGCGCCGAGAACCTGTCGGAGATCGATTTCGACGAACAAGATCTCCTTGATCGGGAAGCCCTCAGCGAGCCGTGGCATCGTCTTGGATGCCAGGCCAAAGTGCTCGGAGACGTGGTTGTGCGGGTTCCTGACGGCAAGTGGGTTGCTCCCACAGTTCCGCAAACGGAGTCGCAGGGTATTGATATTCAGTAAAGAGATGTTACACTACACCATTCCAGGCAGGTCTTCGAAGGACGGCTTGGTCACACGAGGAGGATTACTATGCTGACGATTACGGCGATAGCAGAACAGAAGATCAAGGAATTAATGGTCGAAGAGAAGGATATTGTCGGCCTGCGCGTCTATGTCAAGGGCGGCGGATGCCACGGGTATCAATACGGGATGGCCTTCGAATCGAAGATGGGCGACGACGACACCGTGGTGGAAAAGGGTATCGTTAAAGTGATCATGGATTCGCAGAGCGCTCCGCTTCTCCAGGGAGCCGAAGTCGATTACGTGGATAGTCTGCAAGGGTCTGGGTTCTCGATTAAGAATCCCCAAGCGAAGACCACCTGTGGTTGTGGCAGCTCCTTCAGCGCCTAATAAATGCGCGCTGGAGCGGCGCGAGCCGGTCGGTTAAGTGAGTGACAGGGGGAGCCAGGGTTGTCCGAATACAGCGGGCGGTCCTGGCTTCTCTATTTCTGTTCCGCATGTGAGCTAAGTGTACGATGGCACAAGCGAGCATCACGAGGCGATATCGATTCTGTGCTGCGCATCGGCTGCATACTGATCGTTTGTCACTCGCCGAAAATCTGGCGGTATTTGGGAAATGCAATAATCCCAATGGACACGGCCATAACTATGTCGTGTTGGTGACCGTGAAGAGCATGGTTCCGACCGCAACCGGTGGAGGCGTAGATTTCGATCAGTTGGATCGGACGGTGGGACAACAAGTCATCACGCGATTCGACCATCACGATCTCAATCAAGATCCTGAGTTCGCCGACCGCACCACGACGGGAGAAAATCTGGTGCTGTTGATCTGGGATCTGTTAGCGAAGGGCCTCCCCGCCGGGCAACTGGAAAAGGTCGGGCTGATTGAAACACGCGACAACTACTTCGAGTATGCGGGAGACCCATTGGGAATGTTGAGTGATAAATGTTGAATGTTGAATTGTCGGATTAGGAAAGCGTCCGACGATCTGATGAATCCCGAACATTCCACATTCGAAATTCATCATCTAACATTGAGCATTACGGTATAGAGAGGGGCGTTATGGCTAAGCAATCAGTCAAACGAATGGGGCGGCAGTCTGGTGAAGACGCCAGTCGGAGCGGCAAAGCGGCGGACCAGGATGTCCTGCAATCCCTGGTCACGGAAATGCTGCTCGCTCTCGGTGAAAAACCTGGCCGAAACGGGCTCCTCAAGACTCCCGAGCGAGTCGCCAAGGCCCTCGCCTTCATGACCCAGGGCTATCATCGCAACATCGATCAACTCTTGAACGGCGCGCTCTTTCCGATCGAGTACGACGAGATGGTGATTGTGAAGGACATCGACTTTTTCAGTATGTGTGAGCATCACCTGCTGCCTTTCTATGGCAGAGTCCATGTCGGGTACTTGCCGAATAAGAAAGTGGTAGGGCTCAGCAAGATTCCGCGCATCGTGGATACCTTTGCGCGCCGGCTCCAAGTCCAAGAACGGCTGACCGTTCAGATCGCCGAAACCCTGAAATCGAAGCTCAACGCGCGTGGGGTGGGCGTGGTCGTTGAGGCGCGACACCTCTGTATGATGATGCGGGGCGTCGAAAAGCAGAACACGGTCGCGGTCAGCAGTTCGATGTTAGGCGCCTTCCGTAGTCAGCCTCAGACCAGGCTGGAATTTTTGAAGTTGATACA
>JAWXBV010000079.1:0-4092 GCA_034440335.1 Nitrospirota bacterium
AGTGTGCGCGTATAACTTTCTCGAAAGTGCCATTTCTGCGGGAAACCAAGCGATTATTGAGCACAGACTACGCACTATTTGATGGTCGGCTCAGTAATTATCTCGCCGAGCAATTCTTTGCATCCTGGCAAAGTATCTTCCAAAGGTGACTCCGACGCTTTTTTTGTTAACCAAAGTATGACATCAATAAGTTGCACCCCTACCGTGCCCCGCGACGCAACAATTTCAAAGGGGCAATCGAAGGCCCGAATTCGCTGAATATCACATATCCAAGTCGGAGGGCTTCCCACACTTCCGATATTTTTGATAACGTCAAACATTTCTCTCATAGCCTTAGCAAACTGATTCTGCTCATCGTGGTAGAATTTTCCAATTTTTAGACCGGTCTCCTTATGAAGAGACCGCAAAGCACTCAAAAGCAGGGTTAACGCGACCACATTTGGTGAGTCAAGATCGCTTCGTGCCCCAGTGAGGAGTTCCTTTGGACTCTTAAGGCCATATGCGATCGCGTCCAAAAGTAGCTCTTTGCCCCTTGGATCCTTTATATTCTCGTAGATTCGAAACTGTAAGCGTTCAAGTATTTTGCAGAACCCAACTACATCGACTTTTTTATAGACCTGCCAAAACTCCTCCTCATCACGCGCCGTCATGTTTCGCAGCAGGTCAACCGCCATCATCAAACGGAAAGGACGCATCCCATAATGTAAATTGCTCACCGCACTATTTAGGCCACTGTCTATTAATGTATCGACCAATTTTGTTCCCGCTACATGCCTTTTTTCTACCTGCGTAAAGATAATTCTACAGCGGTAAGTGGAAAGGAAATTTCTTAGGTCTCTAGATATAACCTCGATCCGTCCAAACCCTAACTCACTCCCGTGTAACTCTTCTACGCCGATTGATGCGCACCATTTTCCTATGGCGGATCTTCCCGCCTGCTGCAAATCCACTCCGGAGGTTAGAGTGCCCGTCCAATAGACAGGTTGACTCTTATCGAATAAATTAAGACCGGTATTGCCGGATTCATCGGTATAAGCCCAGATGAATGGTTCTGGTTTGGTGCTCATTGCAAAAGGACTATCAAAGCTTTTCAATAATATACTGTCGTTTACCCAAATTCATTTCCAGACGACTGGTGCAACCACAGGGGCACGGCCGGTCTGATCGGCCCCCCTTAGCCTAGTACCGTAGCATATTAATTACGAAACATAATGGTGACGCAGCTTTCGATCCGCATCCTGGCGAGTAAATGTCCACTCGATGCTGCGTCGTTCGGCGTGGCGTTTGCGTTGCCATGCACCGACCTCGCGCCGCGCCGTCGCGTGGTCCGCCAACCGTCGGCTGAGGCATTAGGTCATGGGGTCACGTTTTGGAATCCAACATCAAGCCTGAGTTACTACCCTCTCCCTTCTCACCCACATTATTCAGGAGCACTTCTGCGGCAATTGCCGATCCGCAGCTACGGCGAACCTACGGCCAGCGATTTCGTCCCTCGACTGTGCTCGGGACCCTGAGCTTTGTCGAAGGGCGACGAACCGTCATGAATATTGCAGTCTAAAGGATCCCACCAACACACCCACCTAATCCTTTTGGGAATGCGAAAGACTCAAGGCGAGAGGTCAGAAGGAGCGAGTATGGGTTGACCGGATGGGTGCGCTCGTTTTCATGCGACCTTCAGGCCGCCGGACGAACCTTGACGGTCAGACGAACCGTCGCACCTAGCCGAGCCAGCATGTCGATGAGCGCGTCCGTACTGAACAAATCGATCCGCCCACGGAGGAGATCGCTGACGCGGGGCTGGGTTACACCGAGTATCTTCGCCGCACTTCTCTGCTTGAGGCCGCGCAACGCGATGAGCTTCTGTACCTGGATCATAAGATCTGCGCGAACCAGCAGATGCTCGGCCTCTTCGCGGCGAAACCCCAGGTCACGGAATATATTCCCAGTGGACGGCGTGATCTTCAATTTCATAATGCTCCCCCCTCTCGTGCACTCACGGCTCAGCGTTGTGCAATCAACGCCTGATACCGTTGTCGGGCACATTCCACATCGTGCTGCGAAGTTTTTCTGGTCCGTTTCTCAAAGGCATGGAGCACATAAATCGCTTCCGCAAACTTGGCGACGTAGCAGACGCGATGTTCAACCGCAGTGTGAATTCTGATCTCACTGACCCCTGACCCAATACTCGACATCGGTATCCAGTCCGACGGCTCCGTTCCCTGCTGAACCTGCCGAAGCTGAAAGCCCGCGAGCCGCCGGGCATCCGGCGGGAATGCCTGAAGGTCATGTCGCGATGATCCGAGCCACAGGATCGTCTTTTCTCCCACGACATAAATATGCAAGTCTTAGTATATTTCTGTCAAGAGAGTACAGGTCTCAAAAGTGGCTCACTGAGCGCAACTTTCTCACCCGCCCCACCCTCCGATTGCTCCGCAATCGATATTCCGAGACGTGCCATTAGCCCAGGCAAGGCCCTTCAGATTTTCTCCACTTTGCCCTAAGGGGAGCAGCCAGATTGTCCTTCACTGCGCGCATTGAGCGAGATATAGGTCCGTCCAAGCTCGCTCATGCTCTCCTCACAGGAAGGCGGCCTGATTGGTCTCCCACTGCGCTTGTCCAACGAGGGCCTTCTTAGGCCGCGCGTTGCACGAGCACAGGAGATCAACAGGCCGCCTTCCCACCCTTCTGATCGTGTGGCCTCAGCGAGCAAGAAGGATGGTCTGGCTGTTCCCCTCCCATCCTTCCGAGCTTGCTCGTTACACGCTTCAAAGGGCGGCCTGGTTGATCCTCGAATGCGCGCGTCGAACGAGCACATTCTGATCGTGCGCGTTCCGCGAGCAGGAGGACGACCAGGCAGCCCTTCTCCCCCCCCTCCAAGCCCGCTCGTTCTCTTCCAAGGATGGGGGCTGATTGATCTTCCACTGCGCGCGTCCAACGAGGGCCTTCCGAGGCCGCGCGTTGCGCGAGCACAGAAGATCATCAGGCTCCATCCCATTCTCCCCTACTCAACTTTTGAGTTTGAGCATGGCATACTCCAGCCGACACCAATGGAGAAGCGGCAACGACCACTCAGGACTGCGGCATCGCATGACGGCCTCACAATTCGCTCGACCAAGCATGACCTCATCTGAATGCAACAGGCGCTGTACTCATACGGTTGCCGTCTACGATTAGCAGGATGCTGAAAAAGTCCGCCAGCGGCGTTCTCGTATCGCTCAGAGGCTCAACGTACCGAAGCGTACGCTTCGCCTCTTCGCTCGCTGCGGCCTTGCTGGACAGCCTTTTTGAGCATCCTGACGTGATTCTGGCATTCGCGCCGTACGGAAAATTCCAGCCATATTGTTGGCATCAACCGAGGTTTTCCGCAGCCTGTTAGACTGAGGGGCACATGGGTGACACGCATCAGGAAGACACCGCTGACCCACGCGTAAATAGCTGGTACAAAAACCCCGTCTATGTTGTCGGCGGATGTGTCGCGTGTGTCATCTTCGCGCTCGCCATCGCGTTCGCGATTCACTCGCTCATGCTGAAGCGCGCGCATCAAATGGCCGAGCGTGCCTGGGTGAGGGTTCAGGGCGCGACGATTATTGGCCCCCTCGTCCAGCATAATCTCCCAAGGGCGACCGTGCTCTTTCAAAATACCGGGCGCTCTCCTGCACTGACGACGAACATACGTCTGGTGATGACCGTATGGACCTCGAACAAGCTCCCTGACTGGAAAATGCCTCCGAAACTGACGATTGACGCTGAGAGCGTTGGGGTCATTGGTCCAGGATCTGTTGTGAGCCAGCCCCTTTCCCTGATGACACCCCTGACCGATGAGCAAGGTATGTATTTGGAACGCAAAGACTGGTTCATTGTGATACTTGGAGTCGTATCGTACTCCGATGTTTTTGACAATCCGCATGAGACCAAACTTTGCCTCATATGGCGAGAGACCGCCAACGAACGCCTGAGTCCCTGTGAGAAATGGAATGACGCAGATTAATCCGGCGGAACGTGTCAACGACTTTGAGACACTTGCCCTGGGAGTTTAGTGTACAACCTCCTCTATCTGCGTCGTGATCGCGTGAGGCGAGACGATCACGGGAT
>JAWXBV010000080.1:0-2976 GCA_034440335.1 Nitrospirota bacterium
GACGCCCTCAAGCTGAACAGCGATGTCGCGCTGGCTGACGTCGAGACGGGCGAAATACTGGCCACGATGACCATTACCGAAAAATATGTCATCGACAAAGCCCACGAGTGCATATCCGTGTTCAAAACCGCGGACATCGCACACCCGGGCGTCCGCATGGTGATGGACCAGGCAGACGTAAACCTTGCAGGCCCGGTCAAAGTGCTGTCGCAGGGCGGCTTCCCGGAAAAATACGGCGCGATGTACATGACACCCGCCCAAACCCGCGCCGTGTTCGACACCAATGGCTGGACCACGGTTGCAGCGTTCCAGACGCGCAACCCGATGCACCGCTCGCACGAGTATCTGGCCAAGGTCGCCATCGAAGTCTGCGACGGCGTGCTGGTGCATTCCCTGCTGGGCAACCTGAAGCCGGGGGACATCCCGGCTGATGTGCGCACCAAAGCCATCGCTGCACTGATCGAAAAATATTTCGTGCAGAAAACCGTGGTCCAGTCCGGCTATCCGCTGGACATGCGCTACGCCGGCCCGCGCGAAGCCCTGCTGCATGCCGTGTTCCGCCAGAACTACGGCTGCTCGCACCTCATCGTGGGACGCGATCATGCCGGCGTCGGCAGCTATTACGGCCCGTTTGATGCGCATGCGATCTTTGACCAGATTCCGCCTGGCGCGCTCGAAACGCAGCCGATCAAACTGGGGCTGACGTTCTGGTGCTATCGCTGTGGTGGCATGGCCTCGGGCCGCACCTGCCCCCACGACGAGAAAGACCAGTTGCAGGTGTCCGGCACGCAGTTGCGCAAGTGGCTGTCGGAAGAACATCCCGTGCCGACGGAGTTCAGCCGCCCGGAAGTACTGGAAGTGTTGCGCGCCTATTACGCGACGCTCGGATAAACGGCCGGGACAGGGCCAGGATCAGGCTCAACGCCCTTCGGTGTGCTGACGGTTCCACTGTCTCGAACGATGCGCCCATGAAAAGACCGCCTGTAAAGGCGGTCTTTTCATGGGCAACGAAACCGCGCGACCGGCGCCGCCCACGCTACAGTGTGACGCCTACGGTTTTTTCGGCGTCTTGTATTCGACTTCCTTCTGTAACGGTTTCCAGACGGTTTCGAAACCGACAAACCCCTTTTCGCTGGGTGCCATCTGACGCGTTGTGTAAAAAGCCGTATTGCCGTCAGGAACCGGGGTGGTGGTGGGTTTTTGCTCGCTCATAAATTACCTTTTTCGTGAAGTCAGGATTGCAAGTACAAATAACTAAAGCCGAAATTCATCCGCTGCCATTCTACCCCGCCGCTTAAACAGGCCTCATCAGTGCCGGGTCGATATCCGCGCCTGCAATGATGGCGCCGCCCGCTCTGGCTTCTTCATCAGTGGCGTCGCGAACGGTAAGAATCGTGAGCATAAAGACGACCTCCCTGCCGCAAAGCGGGTTGTTGCCGTCGACAGTCAGTCTCTCGTCGTCGAAATGCGTCACGAGAAAGCTGCGGGTCTGCCCGCTGTCGCCCTCCATGAGGATGGAGGTGCCGACCTGCCGATACTCCTCGGGAACGTTCTCGATGTGATCGGAAAAAACCAGCGATTCGTCCCTGGGGCCAAAGATCTGGTTGCCGTCGATGGGCACTTCAATGACATCGCCTGCAGACTTGCCCGCCAGCGCCATATGGACAGAGGGCGCCAGAATTTCATTGTGTCCGTGTACATAGCCCAACGGAAACTCGACACGGGTGAGAACATGCCCCGATTTCCTGTCGGTCACCTGGTAAATCAGTTCGACTAACTTGCCGTCCTGGATGACTTCGCTCACGTCAAATCCCGCCGAAACGTTCAGAATATGGATGCACCGAAGATCCTGACCTTTCCATCCTCATAGCCGAGAACCAGCCTGCCCAGCCACTCGCCCGGCTTTTTGGTGCTCCGCTGCCGGTACAGAACGCTCACATGTTCGCCCCGGCGGATGATGCCGAGCGAGTCGATCTCTTCAGACAGGCTTCTCGCCAGTTCACTGTTTGCGAACTGGTGGCCCGCAACGACCTGATCTATGGCACGCGCCAGGGAACCGGAAAAGTTCTTGGCGAACTCCCCGTATTTGCCTTCATTCGAAGCTTTGACGAGGTCGCGCCACAGGAGATTGGCCATGGCCAGAATCTCCTCATCGGTTTTTTCAATGATGTTCACGCGGGGCTCATGACTATCTGAAGAGACCGGCTTTATGGGTATCACAACACTCGACATGCCGGTCTCCTTTGCCCCGGGCAGAAGCTCAACGGACTCTTCTGCCTGGGGATATTGCTACTCGTCATCGCCAACCAGGTGATAACAAGGCGCCTTCTCCATGGTGTATTCGCCGGTTTCCGGATCACGGCGCGAAACGGTCAGCACGTGCCAGTTCTCGTCGTCCACCTTCATGGCGTCACCCCGGTAGTAGTAACCCGGCCAGCGGGTCTCCTTACGGAACAGTGTGTGCTGCGTGACGCACTCAGCGGCACGATGACGGTGCATCAATTCCCAGGCACGCAGCAACTCGTGAATATCCGCTGCGGCCAAGCTCTGAAGATCTTCCTCCATGATCTCGAGCTTCTTGAGACCGATACTGAGCAGCTTCTCGTTGGTCATGTAGTTGACGGTCACGCCGCCGCAATACTCGTCCATCAACTTCTGCAGACGGTCCAGGCCCTGCTTGGGATTGATGTAATGCGGGTTGACATCGCCCGCCACGATCGCATTACGGTAAGTCTTGTAATGCTCCATGGGCTTGAAGATCTCGGTCTTGCGGCGGTTGATCTGCTCATCGGATACGACGATGCCTTCGGCCTTGCCGTCGTCGATGTATTTGCAGGCGGCCTTCGCGGCGAGACGGCCTTCGGTGAACGAGCCGGACGAGAAGGCGTGCGGCGTGCCGCCGACAGCGTCACCGGCACCGAACAGCCCTTCGATCGTCGTCATGCGGTTGTAGCCCCAGAAATACTCCGGAGGGGA
>JAWXBV010000081.1:0-10058 GCA_034440335.1 Nitrospirota bacterium
ATCCCGTGATCGTCTCGCCTCACACGATCACGACGCAGACAGAGGAGGTTGTACACTAAACTCCCAGGGCAAGTGTCTCAAAGTCGTTGACACGTTCCGGAGCGGTCTCGTACCGATGGCGTCTTCAGCCCACCCTTCTCCACTCGACCCTACGGTTAGGAACAGAACGGCGATGGCACAAAGAGCCCTCATGGGACGAGATCACTCCGTTGCGATAGTGACGGCCCGCTCAAAACTCGTGCGAAGGGCAGCGACCGCTGGCTGCTCACCCGTCAACACGCCACATTCGACCAACACAGCCAGGCGTGGATGTGGATCGAGGCGGCGCAAGGCCTGGCTGCTGAGTCCACCAGACTCAATCGTTTTTCTATACAGACCCAACCACGAATCGGTGACGGCGCGTAACCCCGCATCAGTGGGCTTCATCCGACCAAGCTTGACCTGTTCAAGTAGCTTAGTGAGGGGATCGGACTGAGAAATGGTGGCGATGGCGCGCTGCAGAGTCTGGTCGTCTGGCTCCATGTTCAATTTGTGGAGCAGGAGCCTGGGCCGCGTGGGTCACCGCAACTTCCACAAGCCCCTCCCCCACTACCTGGCAACACCCAGCCATCCGTCCCTCCAACCCCGAACGAAGAGATTTGCTTCTCCAACTTCGTCGTGTGGCACTTTGGACAGGCAACTTGCGTCGAACCATACACCAACAGCTCAAATCGATGATTGCATTCCCCGCAGACATATTCGAAGATAGGCATTGAATACACTCCTTATTCTGAGGGGTATTATACGGTCCAGCTGGCCACTTCGCAATCAGGTAGGAGGGCTATGTACCAAGAAGAAAAAACCTTTACCCTTCGGTTCAGCCTAGAAGCCTCGTTTCCCGACGGCTATGAGGGCGAGGAGGAAAACCAAGCCTGGGTGCGGGAGTGGGAAGCGCGAATCAAGCCGGATCTGCTTAAAGTGCTGTTCGAATCGTTGAGGCAGCACCGGTCCTGGCGCGCGCATGTGCGCAATCGCGGGATATCCCCTGCCGACGAAATTGAAATCGTGTTCGCGAGGGACTTCTCCAAGCCGCAAGGATTCAACCTGACGTCATGACGTCCCATCCCCTCGGTCTGTACATCCACATCCCCTTCTGTCGGCAGCGATGCGACTTCTGTTCCTTCTATCTTGAGATCCATCGTGCGAGCCGCGCTGAGGCCTTTGTTCGTTCCCTCATCCATGAGATCGGACTGTCCGCGCAGCAACATGTGGCCGCACACCGCCCCATCCAGTCCGTATATTTCGGAGGCGGCACACCAACAGTCCTTGCCACGACTCAGCTGATCGCAATTCTGTCTGAGATTCGCCTACATCTCACCCTCGCCTCCGACTGTGAAGTCACGGTTGAAGCGCACCCCTCCACAATCTCTGAGCAAGATCTCGAACGCCTCTGTCAAGCCGGCATCACCCGCATGAGTTTCGGCGCGGAATCGATGGAAGATGGCGACCTCGCCAAAATCGGACGGCCCGGCGCCGTCAGTGAAACCATCACGGCTGTGACTCAGGCAAGAACCGCCAGATTCGCCAACATCAATCTTGATGTGATGTATGGACTCCCTGGCCAATCCCTCATGAGCTGGCAACGGACCCTCACTCAATGTCTCGCACTGGAGCCCACGCACCTGTCCTGCTATGCCCTCACAGTCGAAGAGGATACGAGGCTCGCTTCCAACATCCAACGCCAACGGAGCCCAGCTCCAGATGAAGGTCTTCAGATTGAGATGGACGAGGCCGCGCAACAAATGCTCGGTGATGCCGGCTATGAGCGGTATGAAGTCTCGAACTATGCTAGACCGGAATACGCCTGCCGGCACAATCTGCTCTATTGGACCAATGGCGAATACCTTGGATTGGGCCCGAGTGCACAGTCCTATCTGGACGGGACCAGATTCGGCAACGTCGCCGATCTCGCCGCCTACAATACTGCGCTCGCGGCAGACCGCCTTCCGCTCGAGGATCGCGCCAAGCTCTCGGAAGAAGAGCAGCTCCGAGACGCCGTGATCTTTGGCTTGCGATTGATTCAAGGGATTCCCACCAGCCATCTCCATCAACATGCCGCAAACTATGGGCATGAGGCCGTCACCGCACGATTATTCGCTCAAGAGCTGATCAAAGAAGACGGTATGCACAGCAGGCTCACAGCACGGGGTCTCCTCCAGGCAGACACCATCGCCGGACAGTTGTACTAACCGACTGTTGAAAAAAATCCGCCGGCTTCACTCTCGCATTGTTCAGACCTTCAACGTACCCCTGAGGGTACGCCTCGGCACTTCACTCGCTGCGGCCTTGCTGGACAGCCTTTTTGAGCAGCCTGCGAAAAGAGACAAGCCTACTCTCGCTAGTGATCACCGCACTCCGATTGACTTTGTCATTGGGTCGGGTGGAAACTGAGATCAGCTCACAGCGGAGGTGGCATGCCCGTTAATATGGACCCGGCAAAAAAGCGGAAAAGACAGCCGCCACTAGAGACACCTTCGTCTCCGCCAGAAAAAGAAACGCCTGTGCCAAGACACGTGGCTCAGTTCGGAGAAGAGACGGAGGAAGACCGGGTGAAGGATCTGGCAGATGCGGAGCAGAAGAATCTGTGGGAGGCCACGGAAGTCATCGACATGGATAAAGTCTAGAAGCAAAGAGCATATGGCTGATAGTCGGGTAAAGAATTCGAAGAGGGCTGTCTGTATCCTGGCTATACGCCATTAGCTATCAGCTCCACTCGCCCAGTTGCTAGGCCGGCAAGAAGAAAAACGTGATCGCTGACATGAGGTACCCTCCCATCAACCTCACGCCTTCCATTCCGTTCGATTCTCCGTCCGTTGCCACGAAGCCCACAATCAGAACAGAGATGGTGACCGCTGCCACCTCAAATGGTGTGAAGAGAAGATCCAATGGCGCCCCGAAGAGATAGCTGGCAAAGACGAGCAACGAGCTCTGCGGGCTAGACCCAACGGCGATACCATAGGCGAGGCCCATTTTATTTTTTTTCAGCGACACCATCACCGCCGTGGAATGTTCGTCCGCATTCCCCACCAGGACCACCAGAATGACGTCGCCGAAGACTTGCGTAAGACCACGTTGGTGCGAAGCCGACTCCAGCGCTCCATCAACATGTTGCTCATCACGGCCACAAAACAGGTCACCACAGTGAGGACAGTCATCGGTGCGCCACGGGTCCAGGGTTGCTCTCCGAGATCAGACGCATTATGGGCTTCTCCTGCAAACAGATGACGATCGGTCTTCATGGTAAACATCATACTTATTATACAACTAGCTAATAAAGCAGCTTATATTGTGATGATTAGCTCTCGTTCAATCGCGACCACACGATCGGCGGCGGTCACATGAAAGAGAACTGAGATGATGGGCCCCACAGCAGCTAGGAGCAGGAGGCTGGCCCCCATTCCAGCGACAGTCTGGCTAAACTTCTGTCGCTCGAACTTCAACCAGCCTGCAAACATGGAGACACCGAGAACGAGTAAGATGTTGCCCAGGATCGAGCCGGCGAGAGCCACACGTGCGGTAATCAATTCTGCGGCATTGCCGATCGAAGCATTGAGCAGCGCACCGATGCCGGCGCCGACATGGGTCGTTACATGTTCGGTGGCTCGCCCCAACAGGCCCGCCAGCGGAATAATGGCCGGCCCAGCCGACGGAAATATCAGCAATAGATCAGCTCGAACAACTTCGAGCGCGACCGTCACCGGGACACAGATGAGCAGGTAATCGAGCCACGACGTGAAGAGATATCGGACGCGCAAACCCTAGCATGACCGTGAAACTTTATCGATGAATCGACCTCGAGCACCCCACGCCCTGTTCTATCCCTTTCATCTCTGCCACTCGGAAACCTTGGCACGGCTCCTGACTCGCTTTGCCACGGTCCATTTTCGCGATTTCATGGCGCTGCAATTGACCCCCATGTCCGGGGTGACGGCGTTCCAAGACCGGATGGGCATGAGCTTCCCGGACCTCATCCAGTCTAGACGCCTTGTGCAAGGGTATGACGTCAGCGGCCCGCTTCCACCTACGGTGGCAACCGCCATCGATCACGACCTGCACGATCCTCTTTGGCGCGCGTGTTTTCACACGGCGCTTCGCCGAAACCGTCGTCTCCAACGTGGCCTATTCGAGCCGTCACACAGTCTTCGTATTGGCGACAGTCTTGTCCCAGGCCCTGCCGCACTCCTGCGCCTCATGGACGACTCATTCGAACAGCATGCCTATGATCTTGGTCAGGTGAGAGCGCTCTCGAAGAGAGGGCTCACTCTTGAAGAGGGGTACCGCTATGAATATGGGCTCGCCCTCGTGAAAACATCCGCCTCACTCGTCTATACACAGACCCTCTCCCTGGCACACCAGCTCCAGCCAGTCACAGACTCCCCCGCTCATTTCTCACTCTATGCGCAATCGTGCGTGAGAGAGAACTGGCTGGCAGTCAACCACCTGCTTATCCGGACATCGTACTAACCGCATTACACATGCACCTACCTGACTTCATCACGAATTCGTGGCACTTGCAGACGACGCGTCGTTCAGAAATTGGGCCCGAAATACGCAAGACATGAACAACAGGCGCGGCTCACGAAGAAGCACTACCCACCCCAACTCGTTTCTTGTGCAGATCTCGCGCCAATAACACGATACGCGTCAGGAGGAATGCGCCCAGGTAGGTGTGGTGCGATGAACCGTCATGAAGAATGCGGGTTAAAAATTAGAAGCAAGTCTGCTAGAATTCATCCCCATGGCCGGCACGAATACCCCCTTTGCACCTCCCGTCCCAACAGAGACCACCAGTATCGACATTGATGCTGGGCTCGATGCGCGTGTCATCGTGTTCAACTGCGAGTGTCACACCTATGAGCAAGTCATTGCACTCTTTTGCCAATACATTCCGGGCATGAACTCCACGAAGGCCTTTGAGCTCGCGTGGAAGATCGACCACGATGGAGAAGCCATCGTGTTCGCAGGTACGCTAGCAGAAGCGGAAGAGATTGCCGCAAAACTGGGGGGAGGGGGGCTACGAGTGGCCGTGCAATAATCGCAGCCTGGCTATTTCTTCTGTTTCTTTGGAGCAGCGTTTACCGCCAGAGGTTTTGGCTTTGGCTTCGAAACGGCAGGATGCGTAGCGGCTTTCGCAGGCACGCGTTTCGCTGGCGCAGGCTTCTTGCTGTGATTCCCCGACCCACCTTTCACGGGTTTCCCTTCAGCCAGCTGAGCCTGAAGTTTGTGCGTCGCAGATGTTTTATTCAGCTTCGTTACCATATCACCACTGTAGATCCGTACTTGATAGAGCTCTAAGAGCTTGCCAATGGCCTTCTGATCGCCTCTCTTTGCGGCATTCAGCAACCGGCGGCGATGGTTCATCTCTTCTTCTTCTGTATGGGAAGCAGCCCGTCGTTCCATGTCTATCCTTTCATTACATAGGCATCAAGCCCCTGCGCGGGGCGAGTATACTTGAAATATTCAATGTTTTCTAGCGCCTATATTGGCTCAAATCCAGAGATAGAACTTCCGCCATGTTCATTGGGCAGATTATCTATCTGGGGTGTAACCCGTTCCCCTCATTCTTCTCGTGAGCGGAGTGCGTTCACCCTGGCAGGCTCTCTTCTGCTGTCGAATGTCCGTCACTGACGACACGTGAATACGCACCTCTCCCGGCCCACCACGCGTCCCCCGCTGTTGTCACCGTTCGCGTCAGGTCGCCACGCCCAGCGCCCAGCACCGCTGGCGGATCGTGTGCCAACAGGCGAGCGCCTCGGCATCCAGCACGAGTCGCAAGATCACGCGCCCCGCATGGCGCAGGATCCGCCCGGCCACCTGCACCAGCCGCCAGCGCACCGTCGCGATGGTCTGCGACGCCCATGCAGTGGGACAGGCGAGGCGTTTAAAGCCAATGAAGAGGTTGTACGCCAGCACCCCGATCCGGAAGAACACGGCATTGGCTCCGGCATCGCCACACGGCAGCTGTTCCATCCCGAATCCGGTTTTTAATTCCTTGTTGAAGTTCTCCGCTTGGCCTCGTTGATTGTGCAGCCCAGCACCTCATGCGCCGTCTTCTCCTCGGCCGGCCAATTGCTCGCCACGACGTGATACGCATACGGGGTGGCAGCGGCGTCAAACAGATCGGACTGGGGCCGTGCTTCGCGCTTGATGCTCAGGCGAAGCGCCGCCTTCGTCTGGTTCATGGTGTGCACCGCGTCCGCGACCTGATACCCACACCCCTGCTCCGGCTCCTGCCACGCCTCCGTGGGAACCCCGGCGATCACCGCCTTGACCGCCACATCCTGATCCGCCGTGATGGCCCACCGCACCTGATCGGTCTCCAACGTGTTGATCAGTTCGGCCTGGTACGACGCACTGTCGGCGCGATAGCGGGCCAGCCGTTTGCCCACGGGCAGCCGCGTCTTGCATGCCCGGTAGAAAGCCAGGTGCCCGGCACCGGGCGAGACATTCCCTTCCCGAAACTCATCGACCAGACAGAGGGGCGTTTCAAACAGAAACCCCAGGAGCGGCATATACCCGCGGACCCCAAGGTAGCTCCAGCGGGCGTCGCGCTTTTCCCCCTCGATCAGCGTCGCATCCACATCCACCGTAGAGGTCTCGTGCCCATCACGGCGCAGGAGCCGGGCATTCACGGTGTCGCGCACCTGCCCTAAGCCCACGAGCCCGGCTTGCCCCGTCTGCGGATCGCCCATCCGCCGCAGCCCATCGCCCAGCGTATCGGGATCGGGAAGCACGGCTCGGTTCAACAGCCGCAGCAGCCCCGCTTCACGTCGTAACTCCCGCAGATCTTCCAGGCTCCGTCCTCCGGCCTGGAGCATCAGGATCAGCCGATCTACAAACACCGACGGGGCATAGCCCCGATTGCTCCCCGGACCTGGCACGTACCGATCGACGAGGGCGCACAGCCCCAGTCCATGATTGAACTCGGCCAGCAGGGCCAGGCCCCCATGAGCCGTCAGGGTCTCGTCCGTCCGTTCCAGCTTGAAGGGCAACACCGTTTGTCGTACCATCATCTCACCTTGTCGGTTAAAGGGTGTGTTTGGCGATACACCGTTTATATCCGCGCCCAGCGCGGACGACAAGGTCTTTTTCTGCCTACTACCCAATTTCTATCTCTGTTTTAGGGATTGGCTCAAGGGGTAGCTGCGGGAGACCGGTGGAATGAGCGAAGAAGAGTTCGAAGTTCGAGGTTGTTTGAACTTCGAATTTTGGAATGCGCCTGTCGCGCTAGGCCTGCCCGTCATACGATTGATCGCGCGCTTGTGGCAGGTTTCGCTCAAAGCGTATACTACACTGGCCATTTGACAACCAGACCGAGGAGGAGATTACCCCATGGAGCAGCATCAACGAAAACAGGAAGAACCGACCGTCGACGACGATCCGAAGGCCCGCGAATTACTTCGCCGCGCCTTCGACAACACCGCGCGCTGGCAGAAAGACTTTACAGGGTTTACGGCCGATTTAACCGTGAATGTGAACGGGAAGGAAACCAGTGGATCCGTCACGGTCAAGGGCCCTCGTGAAGTATCGGTTCAACTGGGAGAGGCCGACGTGCAGAAATGGGCGCAGGAACAGCTCGGCATGATCGCGGTGCACCGTGGCCCAAGAACCTTCGAGGAATCGGACGGTAAATATTCATTGACCATGGAAGAAGACAGGCACCCGTTCGGCACGAAACTGATCATTCACGGGTCGAACTCGTTTTATCGCGTCAAAGACCATCGCATCACCCAGATCAATCGCACCATGGCGCACCCTGGTATGACCCCCTTTGCCTTTACGATTAACGTGGAGGAAAGCGCTGTCACCCAAGACCAGAAAAATCTGACGACGAAGTACTGCGTGTACTACTATTCACCCACCGACGGGAAGCTGAACAACGTGGAGAGCTTCACCGACACCCATGTGCGCATCGGGTCATCGGATTTGCCGGCCACCCGCCGCATCATTACCTACGAAAACGGCGGAGTGATCGTGAAAAGCTTGACGTTCACGAATCATAAGTTGATGTAACGATGGACTTGCGAACCGGCTTTCCTCGCAGCATGCGCGTGAAGATAGAAGGGTATGTCCACCTCGCGCGGATGATCGATAAATGCCGCGCCGTGCTAGCCGGCACCGAAGGGGAATACATCTACCCCTGCCCCCTGGATGACCGGCTCATGGAATTCACAGAGATCAGAGTCGATCAGTTCACCGCAGCCGTCAAAGCCAATCCATCAGATGAAGCTGTGGCGCAATGGTTTACGCAGAAGACGAAAGCACTTCCTCCAGCCGAGCTGGACACATGGAACCGAATGATGCTGAGTCGCGGACCGAGTACTCCCAAGAAGCAGAAGTACTTTAACAAGCTCAGAGACGCCGTCGATCCCTCCAGAACCGATCTGACCAGCTGGGCGGATCTGCAAGACTTGGAAGAAGGACGCCACGTTCCACGGCAGGAGACCGTCTCCTAATAGAACCAGCCCTACAGACGGGGAATCAATCGATATGAACCCATATTCCACGACGGGTCTACTGTTTGTGCTTGCGGCCACAATGGCTCTCACCGCCTGCGAAACAGGGCAGATGCATCTTGAGAAAAACGCCCTGAGTGACGAATTACGAAAAGAGACAACCGTTGGTGTGCCCCTTCCCCCCGGCTGCCCGACTCACACCAGGTCACTCCCAGCAGGACAAACCCACTTCACCGTTTCCTATCAGGAACCGACAGCTAATGAGAACAATACTCCACTCATAGATCTTGCCTACACCACCATTTACGTAGGTGCGCCTCACAGCACGGCCCAAGCCATTCGCGTTTGGACAAACAACCCGCACGGAGGAGCGCTTGTCACGATTCACAACGTTCCAGCCCCAGCTCAGGAACTTGGGCTCTGCGTCACGGCAACGAATTGGGCGAGGAAGGAATCGGTACCCGCACCGCCGAACCAGGCAACACCGTAGGCGGCTTGCTTATGAAGTTCGAAGGGATCAGGGTCGATCAGTTGACCGCAGCCATCAAAGCCAATCCATCCCATCAGACGAAGCCGTGGCAAAAGTTTCGCACAGAAAGCATCGGCACACTCCAGCCGAGTTGGAAGCATGCAACCGAATGATGCTGAATCAGGGCTATCTCGAAGGTTGTACTGCTCCCGCTCTCTTACAACTGCTCCGCCTCACGATTAACCATGCCCTTCCCTCTGTTTTATGTCTTCCACCGGGTGGGGGTTCCTGCTACCAGGTGTTCCTCGTATTGCGCCAGGCGCCACTCCTCCAGGACCTGCCTCGGTGACGTGTCTCCCCGCGTCGAGGGCCGTCGCATCCGGTTGTCGAACACCTCCATGTATTCGACGCTCGCCGCCGTTATTGCGGCGCGTGTGGCATCGCGCCGCCCATGGACCCGCGCGTGTTTGAAGCTGTTGCACCCACTCTCGGTGGGTGCGTGATCCCAGCAATTCCCGTTGCGGCTCATCGAGCAGACCATGCCGTAGGCCGTCAGTTCGTTCTGAACGGCGTGTCTGGCATACGGGCGACCCCGACCCGAATGATGCCTCAGTCCCCCTGCGGGTTTCCGGCGGAACCACGCCCTCGTCAACGCATCGGTCACAATGTCCGCCGTCATGCGGGGTTGCCGCGACCAGCGCATCACTTCACGGTTGAACCGGTCGAGTCCGATCGCCAGAGAGAGCCCGCCTGCATTCGTACAGAGGAGGTGATGCCTGATGCTGTCTGGCGTCAATTAGAACTGCGGGGTCCGTCCTCCGGGTTAGGGAGCCCTCCGGGCTCCGTCGGTGCTGTCTTGGTTCACGTTCATTCCCAGGATCCTCTTCAGGTCAGGCCCCCTCAAATCTAATTGACGCCAGACACGCTTGAGCACCCGCTCGATGAACGGATACCGTTCCGCCTTAGGTACCCGGAAGGCGACCTCCGTGGCCCCCTCCAGAAAGGCCCTGACGTGCGCGATCGTCTGCAGCCGTGCTTCTTCCATGTCGATCACCATGCCTTGCATCATGACCGATTCAGCACAGCCGCCGCTC
>JAWXBV010000082.1:0-5559 GCA_034440335.1 Nitrospirota bacterium
AAAGTGTGCGCGTATAACTTTCTCGAAAGTGCCATTTCTGCGGGAAACCAAGCGATTATTGAGCACAGACTACGCACTATTTGATGGTCGGCTCAGTATATCTCACTCTGAGCCCATGCTGCTGATGAAGGGCAAGGACCTTGTCGTGTTGCAACCGCCCTACCACAATGCCGGGCGCGATGCCGATCTCCTCAGCAAACGCTCGAATCGTCGCCGTCGTCACTTCGCGTCGCGCCATAAACCGCGCATACTCTGCGGGCGGAATCAACGTGTCGCGGGCGAAGGCATCCGCCTCATGTTCCTGCTTCTTCCATTGCGGGTCGTCCGCGGTGTCCTCCAGGAACGTATGCCGCCGATCGTGCAACATGATATGGCCGATCTCGTGAAAGAGACTGAACCAAAAAATATCGGCCCAGCTCCCGCGAATGCTCAGGATGAGCACGGCCTTATCGTGAGCGAGCCAGAACGTCGCGCCATTCACGTAGGTCTTTGGCAGGTGCTGTTGCAGAACAAATCCCACGCCGCACTGGGCCAACACCGTGTGAAGCCGTGAAAGGAAGTCTTTGGAAGATTGGTTGCTGAGCATGCGAATGTTCGCCAGCTCGGTCTTCAGACGCTGTTCGTTGTACGGTTGTGTGTTGATGTGTCGCGCCTCTGATTCACCCCTGCGCAACCAGGCCGCCAGGGCTTCCGGCGAGGATTGGGACTTGACCGCTTGCCGAAACGCCGGACGATAGGCCTTGACGCCTTCCACGTTGTGGAGTGAGGCCACGCCGAAAAACCGGCGTAGTTCCTGAACCTGCTTGAGCTTGTCCCGCGTCTTTTCTACCCACTGAAATCGGGCCATGTCCCGATAGGGGAACCGGTCAAGCACGCGCACTTCCTGTTCCAGGGTTTCTGTGTCCTGGTGACGGGCCTTCACCAGCTGATACTCGGCCTCAAGCCCTGTCCAGATATGCGCAGGTACCGCCAGCACTTGCTCCAGCTGGAGCGCGGTCTCCGACGTAATCATCTTCTCTCCCTTGATGATCTCGTTGATCGCCTGAGGGGGGCGCCCCATGCGACGCGCCAAATCGGCCTGACTGATGCCAAGATCGCCGGCCACCTCCAGCAAATACTCGCCGGGGGGAATCGCCAGATCGGAGTGAATGGCTGAACTAGTCATCATAGTGTTTATTCACCTCCTCAACACGGACAATTGCCAGGGCCTCACCTTTCAGGGTAAATATCAGACGCATGCGCCCAGTCAACTTGACGGCATGGTAACCCGCGCGATCACCCTTGAGCGGATGGTACCGAAGGCCCGGCAGCTGCGCCAACTCTTCAAGGCTGGCCGTGTGCTTGATGATGTTGATGCGCTCGATATAGCGACGCGCCACGTCGTGCCCGAAGTCACGCACCGCCTTTGTGTGCTCGACATAACATTGTTCGAGCCGCTTTGTCCTGAATGTGACGATCAAGCAAGGCCCCTCTACCATTCACCCAATGGGAGAATGAAATAATACCCTCGGCCATGTTCGTTGTAAATAGTGCGTTCACCCTATGGGTGAATTAATTATCAGAGTAGGGGAAGGCAGTCCCTGGTAATTGTGTGCTGGGAAACGACGACAAGGGCCAATCATGAAGGGCATGGAAGCCTCGCAGGGCAGCGCATTGCATGAAGGGAGCGATCGAACTCAAGGTGAGACTTTGGGGAGTGGCGGCATTAAGGGGAACAGCCAATGAGCCCTATTCCCATCTGCCGCGTATCTCTAGATCGGTGCCTTGGATTTTTATGGACAAGGTAAAGAACCGGTCATCGTCGGTGTCAGATATTTCCAGTGTGGAGGTGGGTGACCAGCAAATCGCAGTTGAGATATCGCCAGGGTTTAACCGTAGCATTCTCCCGTCCAGCAAGTGCATTAGGCCATCTGGATCGACTTCATGAAGCAATGCCTCTTCCTTAAGCGCTCCAATCCCTGTGCCCAAGATTGTGTCCGCGAGGGGCTTTATACCACCTCCCGCCACCCACCGCCAGCCAACGAGATGAAGAAAAACCCCTTGTAACCATTGAGGATCACAAGGGGTCTTTCGTCGCCAGCAAGTTTACAAAACCGCTGCTCTGCCATTGAGCTACGCCAGCTTTACCAATGATCCTGCGGAGTTACTGTTCTACCCACTCTCTCTCGTCCCGTCAAGTGTTCCCGGCCTGTTCTCGTGGAGGTAGGTTCCAGGCATATTTGCTGCCTGCCTGAGTCAGGCCCGTCTCTTGACGCTGGTTGCCGCGTTTCCACATCTTCGGAGACGCGTGTCTTACGGTCTGGGTGGCAGTTGTGGCGCAACCCAGACGGTGTCAGCTTCCTCGCGACAGAGTCGTGCAGGTTACACAATCGCCCCCCCACTCGCCTCGGTTATCGCAGTACGGAATGCTGTGCGGAAATCGCGTCACGGCTCCCATTCTCCACCAACTGCACACCTGTATGTTTACACTCCGGAGTGAACTGCTGTCGCCGTCACTTATTGAGCCGACCATCAAATAGTGCGTAGTGTGGACTTAATAATCACCTGATGTTCAAGCGACCGTGCCACGTATGAAAAAGGTATCGGCGCATACTTTGACGGTCTCATCAGTAAAAAGCCGACAAGCCGGGGAGAGGGCGCAGATCGACGGGGGCATCGTCATGCGGTAACTCTGTTCCAGACCCGGTGCCAGTTTCACGTGGTCGAGAACGTTCGGGACGTTGCCTCAGACAAGACGTTCACGCAGGATTGGGCCACAGCAGGACCCATTCCATGTGCGAAGACTCCCAATAGGTAGAGGCTCGTAATGTATTCGAGTGAAACCAGGGAGATCCCTAGTTCCAAGACGTCAGGTGGTTTGATAAGAATCGGCAGGCGATAACGAAGCCTGGGAGCAAGAACAGGCCGAGGATTGATGGGGGTTGTTCATGAGGCAACTCTGTGCCAGACTCGGCGCCAGTTTCAAACGGTGGAGGACAACCGGAATACCATACCGCCTTAGGCAAGGTGTTCATATGGATCGGACCACAGCAGGGCCCACTCGCATGTGCAAAGCCATTCCATGTTAACCTCTGGCCAATCAACCATGACCGCAGAAGATATTCACGAGAGGGTACCCTCCAGGGCACCGAGCCATAAGGGGATGAGTTGCCCCTACTGTTCTTCAGTGAACTGCCACCGGTCTGTGCGGCATGGCATGAGGGATTCCCTTCGTCGACTGTTAGGCCTGTTTCCATGGCGTTGCACTCGCTGCAGGAAGCGATTTTATCTGCGGAAACGGGCACTTGGATGACGATTGCCTCACAAGACCCTACGTGAAGCAGGCCCTGTGGGTCGGGAGTCTTACCAGGCCTATATCCATGTTTGTCTTCGTGCTGCTCGAAGAGTGAGAAGCCGGTGCATGAGAGCTGAAGACGGGACTGCGGAGGCTGTGACTCAATTTTGGAGGAGGCTTCGATGAAGCAGGGCAGAGTTTCGAGACAGCAGTGTAGTGCGCTGAATCGGTTTGAAGAGGATGTGAGACTGATCCTAGATGTCTTAGTGGTGCCACTCGGCTAACCGCAATGATAGTTCAGGGCTGTTCGGATCAGCGACCGCACAGAGTTTTTCACGATCGATCTTTTGCGCGCGCGCTACGTCGCCATTCATGTGCGGTGAGGCAGGCTTGATGGGACGGAGTGTGATGCACTGGTCTCTCAAACTCTGTGAGACCGGCAATGGGAAGAATCCCAGGCTCCGGTCGGTCTGAACCAGCTGTACAGGAAATCGCCTCTCCTCCAGCAGGCGCTTCATGAATGTCGGCGTAGTGGTCGTCGTGCGCCCATTGGGTGGCCGCAAGGGGCAGCGACTGCGATTGAGGAGACCGGCTTCCTTCGCCGCATCAAATCGTTGTACCCACTTCCTTCCGTAGCATGGGACGGGAGATCCCGCGCCGCCGACACACCAGCCTCGCATGACCTGTTTGCCGATAGAGCTGTACGCAGAGATGCCGCTATGCGTTTCGGAGTTTCTCGCCTTAGTTTCGTTGAGATGATGTGTGCGAATCACAGATCTCACACTATTCTCCCCATCGTCGTGCTGTAGTTCGTCTCCATCCTATTCATACACATCCTTGGGGGCTCCTATGCCGTTCTCAAGTCGTCCCTCCCGCTCTCGCCCAAGAAACCTTCAACGTTTCAATATGCTTACCTACAACATACGGCTGAGACTGCCTGGCGATGGTGCATGGGTAGTCTGTAGCCGATAAGGAAAGTCTTCGTCGTAGACGCTGATGAGAATGCGCTGCCTGTCTGTAGACCAGCATGCATCACTGCGGAATCCTTGAATGAAGTCCCAGCGTGAATCGAGACGATAGCCGAGCGTGGGAACCTAACAGATGGGGGGAGGCCACGGCGCGGTATCGATTGGCGTCCCCATCGCATATAGGTGGGATTGAGCGAGATTGACGACCACCAGGACCACTCGACCGTATAAATCAGACCGGTTGGTATGCGGGTTCGGCACCCTGCGTGACAGGGCAACTCTACGCGGTTGTTTTTCAAAGGCGAGAGGCTTTATAGTTCCCGCCCATTAGGTTGCGTGAGGGCAGGGTGGCATGGTTTTTTCAACAGAATGCGGAGGTGGTTCATGAGGACGGTGCTTGTACTGGTTGCGGTCCTTGGGCTTGCGGTATATCCGGCGATGGCGGCCCCACCCGTCGAGAAGGGGGGGAGGGAACTAGCGACAGGGCAGAAACCGAGTCAGGAGACGCCTGCGGCGGTTAAACCGCCAGAGGGGGCGATGGTGGTGGTGCCGGCGGGAGAGTTCACGATGGGAAGTGCAACAGGAGATTCAGACGAACAACCGGAGCATAAGGTCCATGTGGATTCGTTTTCCATGGATGTGTATGAAGTGACGGTGGGGCAGTATGCCGCGTTTCTGCAAGCGAAAGGGATCGATCCACCGGCTGACTGGAAGAGGATGAACCAGTCGGCGAATCAGAAACGTCCGATCGCGAATGTGGATTCGACAGATGCGTCCGCCTTCTGCAAATGGGCCGGTAAGCGTCTGCCGACAGAGGCGGAGTGGGAGAAGGCGGCGCGGGGGGCAGATGGCCGCGTCTATCCGTGGGGCAACGAGGCTCCGACGCCGCTTCATGCAAACTTTGGGAAATCGGAGTGGGATAATCACGCGGTCTTGGCGCCGGTGGGCTCGTTCGAAGCGGGCAAGAGTCCCTATGGCATCTATGATATGGCCGGGAATGTGTGGGAATGGGTCAGTGATTTGTACGACTATAACTATTATAAGATCAGCCCATCGAAGAATCCGACAGGGCCGTCGACGGGCGGGACCAGGACGATCCGTGGTGGTGCGTGGAAAAGCAATCCTCGGGCTCTGCGCTCTGCGAATCGGAGTCTCATTTCACCGACGGACCAGGGACTCAATGGGTTCCGCTGCGCGAAAAGTCAATAGTCTCTGACTGGCCCTAATCCGGACGTAAGGTCGTTGGTGGAGTGCTCTTGCGCACACACGAGTGCCAGATCACGACGGCAAGATGCGGGAAGGCTGCGCGTGGCGGGC